>DASTFJ010000300.1:0-13193 GCA_035708745.1 Thermomicrobiales bacterium
GCTATACCGACCTTGGTCAGATCGACGCGACAGTACCCGCGTTGAAGCGCTGCATCGAAGCGGCTATCACGGTCGAGCAGTCCGGAACCGGGCACGGCTAGGTCCCGTACGTCGTTCCACGCTCCCTGTCATTCTGAGCCGCAGCGAAGAATCTCTCGTTGCCGGCAACCCAATTCCCCGAGGAATGCATCTGACAAAAAGCACCGGTCGATGTACTCAGAATGACAAGGGTGGGGTATTCGCGACGGAACGTGTGGCAAGGTGACGGATAGGCGTGGTCAGATTACCAGTTATCATCCTGCTATCGCGGTAGCGATCCCCTGGACTCTCTGTTGGTGAGCGTCGAGATGACCGTCGCCGCGCACTCTAGGTTCGAACATCGCCACGCATGAAAAACATGAAAAGGGGATGGGCAAGTGCCCATCCCCTTTGTGCTGTTCCGGAGTTCTGGCTGCCCCGGGGTTCCGATCGTGGCCTAGGCGAGGCGCACGGCCCCGTACCACCGGCTGGAGTAGTACGAAGAATTCAGATCGCTGATACGCACGCCCGTGCTCTCGTTCTCGGCATGAATGAATTGATCGTTGCCGATGTAGATACCGACGTGTGAGAGACCGGCGGTGTAGGTGTTCTGGAAGAAGACCAGATCGCCCGGTTGCAGGCTGTTGCGCGAGACCGAGGATCCGGCGGAAACCTGGGTCCAGGTACCGGCGCCAATGTCGCGGCCGAGGACGTTCAGCACCACCCAGTAGGTGAAGCCGGAGCAGTCGAAGCTCGACGGACCGTGCGTCGCCCAGACATAGGGGTAGCCGAGATAGCGCATAGCGTAGTCGACGATGGCGTTGCCGCTTGCGCCGCCACTGCTGCTGCCGCCCGGCGAGCCGCCGTTGGAGCTGCCTGGAGCGCCGGAGCCACCGCGATCCGAGAGTGCGGCCGAGGTTTTGGTCAGGTAGTCACCCGACATGAAGCCTTCGAGACCGTCCCAGTCGACCGGGAAGAAGTTATTGGAAGCCGAGCCGGTGATCAGGACGACCGTGCCGGATGGAGCCACCGCCGCGACCCCGGAGCTGAAGCTGGCCGAGTAGCGCAGGTTCAAGGCATCCGTCGCCGCAGCATGGCTGCCGTTCACCAGACCGCCGCTGCTGGACCCGCCGGAGGTGGAACCACCTGAGGTCGATCCGCCGCTGGTCGAGCCGTTCTTGTCGAGATAGTCGCTGGAGATGTAGCCGTTGGCGCCGTTGTAGGTAACCGCGGTCCAGCCACTGATGCTGCCGTTGCGTGCGGTCACCGTGCCGCCTTCGGGCACGATCGCGAGGATCGAGCCGCTCAGGCTGCCGCTGGAGCGAAGGCGGACACCGCCGCCGCCGGTTCCGGTCACCACGAGCGAGGTGCCCGAAGCCGTGCCGCCACCACTGGTGTCGCCACCGGAAGTGTCGCCGCCCGACGTCGAGCCGCCACTGGTGCCACCGTCATAGTCCAGGTATTGCGCCGAGACGAAGCCGGACTGGCCGCCGCAGTTCACCGGTTGCCAACCGTTGCTGGCAGCGCCGCGCAACGAGACGGTCGAGCCGTGACTGAGGACGGTGATGACCGAATTGCTCAAGCTGCCGCCCGTACGGCAATTGAGACCGCCCGGCGCGCTATCGACCGTGGCCGTACCGGTGGTCGAGCCCGTCGACGAAGTATCGCCAGCCGAGTCATCGCCACCGCCGCTGGTCGAGCCGCCGGAGCCGTTGAGGTATTCGTCATAGACCCAGCCATTGGACCCGGCGCACACCACCGGCTGCCAACCGCCCACCGCAAGACCGCGCAGGGAAACCGAGGTTCCCTCCGAGAGGACCGTGATGGTCGACGAGCTGGTGTTCGACGCGGTGCGGCAGCGAACGCCGTCGCCATTGGTGCCGCTGACGAACGAGCTGCCCGAGATCGCGGCCGCCGAAACTTCTGCGCCGACCGCCAGGGTCGTTACTCCGTCGGTGCTGGACACGTCGCCGCCATCCGTCGACGAGGGAGCATCCGCGGAACCGAGGTAGATGTTGCTGATATAGCCGGCAGAGCCATTGCAGAAGACCGGCTGCCAGACACCCGTGGGAACGCCGGTGAGCTGCACCGTCGAACCTTCGAGCATGATGGTGATCGTGTTGGAGGTGGAGCTGGCGCGCGCCCGGCAGCGGACGCCATCGCCATTGGTGCCAGTGACCATGGCCGCGCCGGACACCAGGCCCATATCGAGCACTTCGGTGTCATCGGTCTGCTCTGGCAGGTCCTCGGCGGGGGTTTCTGCCGGCGTCGCGGTCTCGGTCGCAACCGGTGTTTCGGTGGCTGTGCCGTCCGTAACTGGCGTCTCGCCCGCGACGGGTGTTTCGGTCGACGGTGCGTCAGCCGAGCCACCGTCGGTCGCCGGCGCCTGCACCGGCGCGGCATTGGGATCGGTCGTCGTGACGAACTCCGCCGCGACAAAGCCGCCACCGCCCATGCAGTTGATCGGCTGCCAGATATCGCTCACCGGACCGGTGATCTCGATCTGGGTACCTTCGGGCAGCACGGTGATAACCGGAGCATTGGGATCCATGGCCGCCCGGCAGCGAACGCCGTCGCCATTGGTGCCGGCTACCCACCCGAAGGCAATGACCGCGCCGGAAACCGGCGGATCGGGAACGACCGCGACCGGGTCGGTCTCGGTCGGAACGTCGGCAATGGGGACATCGACCGGCGTCTCTTCGACGACCGGCTCCTCGGTGGCTTCTGCAACAACCTCGAGGGAGACGCCGTTATCGAGCGCGAGGAAATCGGCCACGATGTAGCCGACCTGCTCATCGACCGACACCTGATACCAGTAGTTCCCGGCATCGTCGGTCAGGGGACCGTCGAGCACGGTCACATAGGTGCCCTCGCTGTACATGGCGATGAGCGTGCCTTCGTAGTTTGGTGTTTCACGAAGTCGAACCTGGTCGCCATTGGCGTAGGAGATCACAGCCTGTTGGCCGATGACCAGATTCGTATCCGCCGATGTAGCGGATGGGACGAGCATCGAGGCGCCCAGGGCCCCGAGCAGTGCGACAACGAGTCCCAGCGAAACTCGTTTGGTGATGCCAGCCAATTGACTTCCCTCCAGTAAACCCCCGATCAGGCAGCCCCCTGATCGGCCCGCAGGCACCGGGATATGGAAAACCTGTGGTGTACCTCCTCTGAGGTCTTGCGCCCGAGGCGCGCTACTCGAGATACAACCCGGGGGCACCAGCCATGGCTTTCCCAGATTGCACGGCGGCGACCCTGCTTTTTCGAGTCCGCCCGTTCCCGTTCGCCAGCACCCTGGTGCTGACGATTCGAGACGTTCGAGAACGTCTCACGTTTGGGATAGTCGTGAAACTATCAGACCGTGCCGGGGAAGTCAAGCATTTCTGTATACAGTTATCCGCCGCAGTTGACATAGCTGTGAATTTTCCGCACGGCTATTGGGATTTTGCTTCGAACCTGCTCCATGCCAGCAAGGCACCGGTCGCCAATATGGCCAAAATGGTTAGCGCCATTCCCCAGACTTCGTTTGGCGATTCGAACCGAAATTCCACGACGTGGTTGCCGGCCGGAATCTCGACCGCCCGGAGCAAACCAAATGCGGTCGCGATGTCGACCTTCTCGCCATCGATATACGCCTTCCATGCTGGATACGCGATTTCGCTGGTCACCAGCATGCCAGGCGTCGAGGTGGATACCTCGTAGCGCATGATCTCCGGCTCGGATTCGGTCACGACGACCGATTCGTTGCCGTCAGACGGCACCGTACCGTCCAGATCGCTGTCCCGATCGATCAGCGCCACGGCGTACGGGTCGATTTCCCCACTTTCGACGAGCTGGCGCGCCACCGGCGCCTGAGCGCTGCGCGCCTCGTGCACGATCCAGGCTTTGGGGGCGGCGCCGGTCCGTTTCAGCACCCGGACCTCATCGTCCTGATAGACCGTTGGGTAGAGATCGACCGCTTTCTGCAGGTCGGTGCGGCCCTCGGGAATCACCGCCGGGACGATGATGTATTTCGCGTTGAGCAGATCGAGCAGCTTCGAATCGAGCCCGTTCGGATAGATGTTGGCGTCGTGATACTCCTGCGCCTCGCCATTGATGTCGTGCATGAAATCGACATAGGCCTGGAGCTGCACCGGATTGTATCCCTGGACGTCCTCGATACGGTAGACCGTGGCCCGGTTGTTGACGGCCAGCTGGCGAGCTTCCTCGCTGGGAAATTGAAATCGGTAGAGCGCCGGGCGCTCGGTTTCCGAATGGCGCAGCATCGGATCGAACCCGAAATACCGACCGGCATCTTCGCCGGTTTGGTCGCGTACGAACTGGGCTCCCGGCGTGATGGCGTAATAGGCGGCGACATCGAATTTGTGGAAGCCGCCGTAATCTCCATGGGCCAGCATTTCGCCATTCGCCACCATCAAATCCACGACCAAGAGGGCGGTCAGCGTGGCCGGCAACCACGGCCAGATGCGATCGACCCGCCGCCAGCCCAACAGCAGCAATACGACCACGACGGCGCCAATACACGCGAGGACGACCGGCGGCAGTCCGTCTCCGGCCCGGCGCAAGCCGATGCTGAAGGCGATCGCTATTCCTATTGGAAGAAGCGCTATCGCCACCAGCGCGCGCCAGCGCCCTTTCCACTCCGGCAGAGCGCCAATAGCCGCCCCGGCCAGCAGCGCCACTGCGGGAAAGATCACCAGCGCGATCCGCTGCGGCCAGTGCGAATGCAACCCCTCGAACATCGGCAGGATCGCGAAGAGGATTTCGTGCAGCGGGGTGCGTTTGCTCGACGAAAGAATGAAACCGGCCGCCACGATCAGCGTAAAGAAGATCGAGAGATGGCGACCCTTCGTCAAGAAGACAGCGACCACCGCCAGGCTGATCGCGATCCCACCCGGGTAATACGAATTGCGAGTTACGTGCTCGAAGACCGTATGACCGGCTTGCCAGCCGCCGGTGATCGACGCGCTGTCCCCCAGCCCGTCATAACTGCCGCCGGCCACATTGGAAAGCCGGTTGTACTCCAGCCGCGGCAGCAATCCCATGGCGTTATAACCGGCGGCCAATGCGCCAAAGACGAACGAGGTCGAGAAGAAATCGTAGAACCGCTCGCGCCACGGCACATCCAGCCGCGCCGGTTGCACCAGGCAACGCCAGGCCAGAAACGCGCCCACCAGCATGAGGGCGTAATACGATCCCTGCCCCAGCCACGATGCCAGAATCTGACTCATCGCCAGCGCGGAGAGGACGATCCAAACGATGCGGCGGCGCAAGATTGGCTGCTGCAATGCCAGCTCCGCACCCAGCAGTAAGAGCGGCACCCAGGCCCCGACCTGCACCTGCGCCGGACAGCACACCGACCGGCTGAAGATCGGCCCGGAGAGCATATAGGCCGCGCCCGCCGCCAGCGCGCCCAGTGGCGGAATCTTCAGCACCCGCGCCAGTGCATAGATGCTGAACCCGGCCAGCGCCAGATGAAAGATAATGAAGAACGGGACCGCGATCTGCAGCGGAAAGGCGGTGAAGAGCGCCATCGCCGGGAAATATGACCAGCCCGATTGCGGATCGGACGCGAACGGCGCGCCCGAGAATTGCGATGGATTCCACGACGGAATGCCGAACTCGCGCAGCCGCTCACCCAGATAGGAATACCAGGGGTAGAACTGCGTCGCCGCGTCCTGCCCGATGGTCGTGCCGCCCGCCAGGAGCCGCCAGCAGCAAACTAGCAGGATGAACGCCAGCAGGGCGAGGCAAATCAGGTCCGAAGTCCGGGGGCCGGAGCCCGAAGAAACGGAAAGCTGTGGACCTCGCACGTCGGGCCCCGGAGACTGTTCCCTCCCCGGACTCCGGACTCCGGACTCCGGCCCCAATGCCGCTACCACTCCTCCTGACTCCGCTTTTCGATCTGCTCACCGGCGTAGGTGCCGGAAAACGACCAGAGGAGGGTCACCAATCCGGATAACCCCGCCGCAATGCCGCCGCCGATCGCCGCATAGCCGACGGCCCGCACCACGATCGGCGCGCGGCCATCGGTAAGCTGCGAAGCAGCCACGCACCCGAAGAGCGCCGTCAGAATCCCCACGATGCAAAAGATGGCGGCCTGGCGCCGGACTCCGCGATAGTCGAAATCCATCAGGATATCGTTCGCGCGGGTATAGACCGCGGTCGCAGCAACGGCGATAGCCAGCACCGCGGTCATCCCCAACGGCGACTCATCCGCGCCGCTCAGGCCGCCGACCAGCGTGGCGAGCGCCATCAGCCCGTACGCGAGGCGGCGGATGGAAAGCGGACTCCGGTGTCGGCGGCGCACCCGTGCTCCTTATTCCTGGCCCTGAGTTTTGAGCCCTGAGTTCTGAGACGTACGAACGGTCGCGTTCCTTTGCTCGCCGGTCATTCGACTCCAAGTCTCAGGGCACTGGACTCAGGGCCAAAACTACCGGTCGGCCGGGCGCGGTAAGGCGACCACCGGCCGGCGAGCGGCTTCATCGGACTCGCGGCGGGTGCCGGAAAGCTGATCGAGCTCTTGCTGCGCCTGTTCCAGGCGCAGGCGCACGCGTTGCTCATGCAGCTGCCAGAGATCGCGCCGGAGCGATTCATCCACCAGCCGCAGCTCATCCAACTGATGCACGAAGGCAGCGATACGCACGCCGAGCTCGCGGTATTGCTCGTTGATCTCGTCGATGCGCTCTCCCAGCCGCTCGAATCGCTGGTCCTGCGAGGTGCGCACATCGGCGAATTGCGCGTCGGTCGCCTGTCGCAAATCGTCGATCCGGTCGACCAGCGTTTCATGTCGTTCGAGCGCCTGTTGATTGATGCGGGCGGTCTCGGCTTTGATATCGGCATCGGCCTTGCGCAGCTCATCGAAGCTGGGATCGACGGTGGCGCTGGCTCGTTGCAAATCGCTGATGAGATCGAGACCGTGCGAGACATCGGCGCGGATATCGTCCAGCCGGGCGGTGAACCCCTCGCTGGCCTGGGCGACTTCGGTAATGCGGCGGCGCATCTCCTGATCGACGATCTTGACCGCGTCTTCATTACGTAACATATCGCGTCGCACCAGATCGAGCTCGCTCTTCGAGCTCTCGATCGTCTCGCGCAGCTGATGCGCCGCAATGGTGTTGCGATCTCCCACCGCTTGCTGATGTTCCAGCGCGGCCCGTATCTCCTCGAAGCGCCGGTTGTAGGCGCCGGTGTCATCGGTTTTGCGACGGGAGGCTTCCAAAAGCTCGCTGACATGCGCTTGCAGCGAGCGAACCGGCCGCACGGCGTCCTCCAACCGCTGGTCCATATCGGCGATTTGCTGGCGCGTGCGGTTTTCGTCGATCGCCCGGGCGCGGGCCGAGATCTGGCTCTCCTGACGCGACTGTTCGATCAGAATCCGGTTCTCGGCGCCGCCCCCTTCCATCTGTTTGACGCCTTCTTCGAGACGCACCTGACGGCTGGCCAGCTCGCGCAGCGCAGTGCGCAGCTCGTCGATTTGATTCTGCAAGGTGGCAAGCCGGGCGAGCTCGCGCTTGCGCTCGTCTTCCTGGCGGTAGGGCGACATTCCTTCCCGCGGAGGCAGGGAACCGTAATCACTCATCTGGGTCGCACTCTGGGCGTGGATCGGGTCGAAAACACATAGCGCACACTATACCGCCCCATCCAGCGCCTGGATCGTGCGGACCACACTCCGGCCCAGCGCTGGCGGGTCGTAGCCGCCCTCCAGCACCAGCACAATTCGCCCGTCCGCGGTCTCACCGGCCAAATCGAGCAGCCGCGCGGTCATTGCCGCGAAACCGTCCTCGTCGACTCGCATACCGCCCAGCGGATCGTCTCGATGGCAGTCGTACCCCGCCGAAACCATGACCAGCTCGGGCTCATAGGCGCGCAACCTGGGGAGAATCACATCATCCAGCACCTGCAAATATCGTTCGTTCCCGGCGCCAGCCGCGAGCGGAACATTGAGGGTATATCCGCTTCCGGCGCCGATTCCCGATTCGCCGGCCGCGCCGGTGCCGGGATAAAGCGGCCATTGATGAATCGAGCTAAAGAAGACATTCGAGCTCTCCCAGAAGATCTCCTGGGTGCCGTTGCCATGATGCACATCCCAATCGACGATGGCGATTCGCTCGATCCCCAGTGCCAGCGCGTGCGCCGCGCCGACCGCGATCGTATCGAAGAGGCAAAATCCCATCCCGATCGAGGGGCGCGCATGGTGGCCCGGTGGGCGCGCCAGCACGAACGCCTTCTTCTGCTCCCCGTTCAGGATTGTTGCGACGGCGGAAATGGCTCCGCCCGCGCCCAGCGCGGCGACCTCGACCGAATGCGGCCCTAAGTAGGTGTCGTTATCGATCCAGCCGCCGCCCTGCTCGGCGGCCCGGGTGAGCGCCTCGATATAGCGCGGGTCGTGCACCCTCGCGAGCTGCTCGAAGGTCGCGGATTCGAAGTCCGGCTGCGGCCGGTCCACCAGCAGGCCGCTGCGCTCGAGCGCGGCATCGACCGCATGCAGGCGCCGTTGGTTTTCGACATGGGAAGGCTCGTCATGGTTGGCGAACACGGGCGATCGGTAGAGCGCGGTTTTGGTCATCGGGTCGAATTGCTCCAAAAGTCATCGTCCTCGAAGAGATGATCGAACGGCGTGAATTCCGGCTCTGGTGCGCGGACATTCTTGGTGATTCCCATCGCCCCGAAAATCCCATAGAATGTGGCCCCGAGAATGGGGAGACAGAGGATCGCCAGCGCCCAGGCCGTCTTGTTCTGGCCCCGCACCGAAGGGCGGCGCAGAAGATCGCGCAGGGCCACGAATGCAAGGCCGTAGTAGACCGCAGCAAAAAGCAGGATGGCGGCGATCAGGAGCGAGCGCTGCCAGGACATGGCAATGCTAGGCGGTTGCTCGCAGGAAATTGGCGGCAATGTAGCCGCTGTTCCCCGTGGCCGAATCCTGCACCGGATACCAGGTATAGCCATCGGCGTCGACGGGTTCGCCGGTGACGGTCAGGGTCGTGCCGAGCGCCAGCGTTGCGACGATGTCCGCGGAAGTGGTCGCGGCGGAGCGCATATTCACATCGGCCTCGTTGGTGGTAACGATCGTACCGCTGGCAAAGGTCTCCGATGGGGCGGCGGGGGTGCCCTCCTCGGCAACGTCCTCGGCAACGGCGACTGCTTCGGCATTGGCGGGCGCCGACCCATCCCCCCAGGTCAGATAGCGCACATCGGCGTCGGTGCGGTATGGCTGGAAGCGCACGAGGGTGCCGGTGAAGTCGGCCGGACGCTCGAAAGCCGCCCAACCGGTGAAGCTGGCGCCGGGCAAATAGTCGCCCGATACGTCTGGCAGCGGCGGGGTCAGCCGGGAAACGTCGAGCACCTCACTCCCGTCGGCATACGAAAGACTGAATGCGGTCGCGGGAAAATGGGAAACCGCCGATCCACCGCGGTTGTTGGTGACGGCGACTTCGAAGGCGGCCCAATACGGGATGAAGGTGGGATCGGAATCTCCGACCGCTTGCGTGCGGAAATCGGACCGGTCGTAGACGTCCTGAGCGAAGACCGCCTGCTGGAGCTCGAGCACCCAATCCGCGGTCACGATCGGTTGATTGGCAGTTGCGGGAGCATCCGGGCTGGCACCGGTTTCGTTGACTTCTTGCGGCTGGACTCCGGTGCTGGGAAAGCTGCCGCCGGCCGCGGTGGCGACCACCTGATCGGCCCAGAGACCGGTGAGAATGCGCGGATCGAAAAGGATCACCGGTGATTGGTCGTCCGATTCGATTTCGCCGACCACCCAACCAGAGGTGGATTGGCCAGGCTCGACGGCCGCCTGAAGCATGGGATCGGGCGGCATCAGCTCCAGCGAGCGGTGGACCAGCCCAGACGAGCCCATGACGGCGAAGTCGTCATAGTCGAGCCAGGTGCGTTCCTGACCGGCATTGGTGGCATTTACCTGAAAGAGGAGATAGTCGAAGCCATCAGGCGGAGCGGCATTCTGGTCGCTGGCCGCGGCGATCTGCGCCGCGGCGTCGGCGCCCCGTACGAGCTGCGAGAGGGTCAGCTTCCAGGGACCGGCGGCGAACTCGGTTCCGAATTGCTGCAGGGTGAACGAAGCGAGGTCCTGCGCATTCAGCACGCGACTGGCGATTTGCGGTCGGAAACTCGGCATGAGGGGTCACTCCAGCAACGCGGACGGCAATTGGGCCGCAGCCGGGGATTGTAGCAGTCCGGAGTCCGGAGATAGGGACCTTCTTGGTTGTTCGTTGTTGGCTGCTGACTGCTGTTCGATTCTCACGGCTGGGGTTTGCGCTGCTCGTGTTATGAATGAATCTACTGACGATTGCACCGATGCAGGAGGGCATCCCAACGCATGACCACGACCGCACCCTACGGCTCCTGGAAGTCTCCGATTACGTCCGAGGCGATGACCGCCTCGACTATTCGCATCGAAGATGTCGTGCTGGACGGCAATGATATCTATTGGTCGGAACAGCATCCCAACGAAAAGGGCCGGTACGCCATCGAGCGCTGGACGACGGACGGCGCGATCGTCGAGCTGCTGCCGGGGCCCTGGAGTGCGCGCACCCGCGTACACGAATACGGTGGCGCGGCCTTCACCGTGGTCGATGGCGCCGTGTACTTCCAGAACGACGCCGATCAGCGCGTCTACCGCCTCGAGGACGACGGCTCGATGACGCCGTTGACGCCAGACACCGATATCCGCCATGCCGATTTCACTTTCGACCGCGCGCACAACCGCCTGATCGCGGTGCGCGAGGATCACACCACCGGCGCCTCGGAAGCGGTCAATTCGATCGGTTCGATTCCGCTGGACGGATCGATGAGCGGCGTGGTGCTGGTGGGAGGACACGACTTCTATGCAACCCCGCGGGTCAGCCCGGATGGCGCGAAGCTGTGCTGGTTGAACTGGGATCATCCCAATATGCCGTGGGATGGCTGCGAGCTCTGGGTCGGTGAAATCGGAACCGATGGGTCGATCGGGAATCCGCGATTGGTCGCCGGTGGCACGCGCGAATCGATCTTCCAGCCGATCTGGTCGCCGGACGGCACCCTCTATTTCGCGTCCGACCGCACCGGCTTCTGGAATATCTATCGCGACACGCCCGATGGCCCGCGGATCGTGCTGGAAAAGGCGAACGAATATGGGAGTCCGCTTTGGGTCTTCTCGATCTCGACCTTCGGCTTCCTCGACGCGAAGCGCATCCTGGCGGCCTCGTTCGGCGACGGCAAATGGGGACTCTCGATCATCGACGTCGAAACCGGCGTCGAACAGCCGATCGAGCTACCGTCGACGGCGATCGGCGATGTGCTTGCCCGTGACGGCATCGGCGTGTTCGCCGCGGGATCGCCGGTGGAGGCGACCGCGTTGGTGCGGCTCGATGTCGATACCGGCAAGCTGACCAAAATCCGCTCGACTTCAGCCGATGAGCCCGAGCGCGGTTACCTCTCGGTACCGGGCATGGTCGAGTTCCCGACCACGGACGGCAGAACGGCTTTCGGGTACTACTATCCTCCGCAGAACCAGGATTTCTCCGGACCCGAGGGCGAGCTGCCGCCGCTCATCGTGCAAAGCCATGGAGGACCCACTGGTTCGACCTCGACATCCTTGCGCTCACAGGTTCAGTACTGGACCAGCCGCGGGATTGCGGTGCTAGATGTCGACTACGGTGGCAGCACCAACTATGGGCGCGCCTACCGGGAACGGTTGAACGGGCTATGGGGCATCGTCGATATCGACGATTGTGTCAACGGCGCGAAATACCTGATCGACGAAGGATTGGTCGATCCCGATCGGATTGCCATCATGGGGTGGAGCGCCAGTGGCTACACCACCCTCTCGGCGCTGGCCTTCCGCGATTTCTTCAAAGCCGGCATCAGCTTCTTCGGGATCGGCGATCTGGAGGCGATGGCGCGGGACACGCACAAATTCGAATCACGCTACCTCGATGGACTGATCGGCCCCTACCCAGAACAGATCGGTCTGTACAAGGAGCGCTCGGCGATCAACCATGTCGACCAAATTTCTGCGCCGATGCTGATCCTGCAGGGATTGGAGGACAAGGTTGTGCCGCCCAATCAGGCGCAGATGATGTACGACGCGGTCGCAGCCAAGGGGTTGCCGGTCGGCCTGGTGCTCTACGAGGGTGAGCAGCACGGCTTCCGCAAGACCGAAACCATCCGCCATAGCCAGGACGGTTCGCTCTATTTCCTCGGCAAGGTTTTCGGTTTCGAGCCGGCGGATGAAGTTCCCGTGATCGAGATCGCCAATTTGGCCGGCTGATCCGGGGTACTTTGGTCACGAACCAGTCTCGGTCTGGCCGGCTGGTAGATCAGAACGCCGCCAAATAGATTAGAGTCGAAGGCAATCGAGCCTTCGACTCTTTTACGTCCGGATCATTGGTTTGCTGCTCCTCGCGCTCCAGACCACGACATCGGCTGCGGACGATGGCCGCATCGACACGCTCACCCTCATCCTGGTGGTGATCTTCATCGCCGCGATGCTGGCGCTGTCGCTATTGATGCGTCGCCGAAACCCCGACCCACCGAATCAACCGCCGCCGAAGCGTGAGCATCCGGAAGAGTTCGAACGGCCGAGTGCCGTGGCAGCACCGCCACTACGTCGCGAACGACCTTCGGCTCCGCGAGAAGCCTCACATCCTGTCTGGCTGCAAGGAGTCAACCTCCCCTCCCGCGACGCAAGCCTCTCCGACGCCACGCGCGTCATCGAAGCGCTGCTGACAGCGCGGCGCAATCACGATCTGGCCGGGGGATTGCAGTTCTATACTCCCGGCTCCCGGGAAACACTGGCGGTACGTCTTGGCCTGGACGGCGACGACACCGCCGCACAGGCCATTTTCGATGGCGATCCACCGTCACTCCGCTCGGCGGAAATCCTCGAGGGGCCTGGTAGCCGCATGATGGCGCGTGCCACCTATTCCAACGGCGCGAGCGAGGTCTATACCCTGGTCCGTCTCGGCGATGTCTGGCTCGTCGAAGATATAGACAGCTCCCAGTGAGGTCGATCGGTCAATTCAGCGTAAATCTTCCCAACGCGGATGATTCGTCCCCCAGACAAGGGGTCAGAGACGCCTTCCGCCACGATCACTGAGGCGGTTTTTCAGGCGGCGATGGCACTGGCCCCCAACGTGATGACACAGTACGTTGTGCAACGTCATTTGGCAGAAGCGGGT
>DASTFJ010000301.1:0-9024 GCA_035708745.1 Thermomicrobiales bacterium
CGGCTCGATCGACCCGTCACGCATGCGCACGATCCGGTCGCAGCGGCCCCCCACCTGCTGGTCGTGGGTCACGACCACGATGGTCAGTCCGCTCTGCAGATTCAGCGCCCGCAGGAGATCGACGATGTCGGTGGCGGAACGCGAATCGAGCGCGCCGGTCGGCTCATCCGCCCAGACGATGGCCGGGTTGTTCACCAGCGACCGCGCGATCGTCACCCGCTGCCGCTGACCGCCGGAGAGCTCCGCCGGCCGGTGATCTTTCCAGTCGGCCAGGCCGACCGTTTCCAAAGCCACCAGCGCCTTTTCCCTCGCTTCCGACGGCTTAACCCCGGACACCAGCAACGGCAGCTCGACATTCTCGGCCGCGCTCAGCACCGGCAGAAGGTTGTAGACCTGGAAGATGAAGCCCATGCGCTGCGCCCGGTAGCGGGTGCGCTTCTTGTCGGACATGCGCGCCAGATCGTTGCCATCCAGCACGATCTGCCCACCATCGACACTGTCCAACCCCGACAGGCAATTGAGCAGCGTCGTCTTGCCGCAACCGGACGGGCCCATCACGGCCACCATCTCACCGCGCTGCACCGAAAAATCGATCCGTTTCAGCGCGTCGACCTTGGCCGAGCCGGTATCGTAGGTCTTGACCACCTGGGATGCCTGGATGATGGCGCCGTCGATGGGGACGATCGGTTCGTTTCGTTTGAAAAGACGCATGCGTGCGACCTCGCTTTGGTTCGTTCGGTTTCGGCCGCCCATTCGACGACCCGCATTCGATGCTAGGGAGCGTTTCTCAACACGCCATTGGTCGAAAGGTCAACACTTCCTCAACAACCGATAGCCATTCGCTCAGATGACCCGAATCGCCTTGGAAAGCGCGATTCCCCCCCGGATAATGGCAATCGAGGCGGAATTCGCCGCCGGAAGAGAACAAAACCGTGACCGAAGACCGTATCACCGTCCTGGTAGTAGACGACGAACCCGAGATCGTCTTGCTGATGAGCGATTTCCTGCGGGCCGAGGGGTACGCGGTCGTGACCGCCAGCGATGGGAACGACGCGCTCGCCGCCCTGCACGGGCAGCGGATCGATTGCATGCTGCTCGATATCATGATGCCGGGGCTTTCCGGGTTCGATCTGCTGCGCACCGTGCGGGAAGACGGCGAGATCCCCGTGCTCATCTTGAGCGCGCGCATGGACGATAGCGACAAGATCCGCGGCCTCGGGCTCGGGGCCGACGACTACATCGTCAAATCGGCCACCCCGGCCGAGGTCGTCGCCCGGGTGAAAGCCGTGCTGCGGCGGGCGCGTCCCGCCGCGCCGACCGCCCGGCCAACCCTCGATTTCGAGCACCTCTCCATCGATGTGCAAGCGCGCGAGGTGCGCCGCGACGGTCAGCTCGTTTCCCTCACCGCGCGCGAGTTCGATTTGCTCAAGCTGCTGGCCGAACATCCCCGCCAGGTGTTCAGCCGCGAGCAGCTCTTCGAGCGGCTGTGGGATTCCTATGGCGATCAGCACACCGTGACGGTGCATATCGGCCGCCTGCGTGACAAGCTCGAGCGCGATCCCGGCCATCCCGAGCTGATCGTCACTGTCTGGGGCGCCGGATACCGCTTCGATGGCCGGCCCGCCTGATGAACACCGCTGCCGGCCAGGCCAAACGCTGGACCACCCGCCTGCTCGACTGGCTGGTCTGGCGGCCGCTTGCCTGGTGCAGCAAGGTGCTCTACCGGCACATCCGCTGGTTGCTCACTCCCAGCACCTGGTGGCGACTCTTCAGCTGGATACGGTTTTCCAGTATTTCCTTGCGGCGCTGGCTCTTCATCGCGTTGCTACTGCTGGCGTTCGTTCCGGCGTTTCTCGCCGGTGTGGTTGCGGCGGGGGTGGTTCTCACCGAGCACCGCGCCATCACCGAGACCGAGGAGATGGTGCAGAACGGCGCCAATTGGACCGACCCCGCATGGCAATCGCAGCTCTCCGCGCAGGCCGCCCGCGATCAGGCGGAGGTGGTGCTCTACCAGAATGGCGATCCGATTTTCCGCACCACCGGGGTCGAGCTGCCGTTTACCGATCTGGAAGGCGTCCTGACCACAATTCAGCCCGAGGACCCCACCGCATCCGATCAGACCGCTGCGATTCGCTATCTCGAGCCGCCGAACCACGACCAGTTCGTACCGCTGGTGCCGGTTTCGTATTTCATCTTTCTGGCATTGACCTTCGGAGGGCTGGCGCTGTTCTTCGGCCGCAGTGTGGTCAAACCCCTCGCCGCCACCAGCGTCGCCGCCGGCGATGTGGCCGGAGGAAACCTGGAGATCACCCTCCCCCGCTCCCGGGTGCGTGAGGTGCGCGAGCTCAATGCCGCCTTCGAAGGCATGGCCGTCGAGCTCAAGGAATCGCTGGAGCACGAAGCCAAGCTGGAAGAGGAACGCAAGCAATTCATCAGCGCCATCGTGCACGATCTGCGCACCCCCCTCTTCGCGCTGCGGGGGTCGTTCGAAGCGATCGAAACCGGCGTGGCCGATACCCCGGACAAGCAGAAGTACTACTTCCAGCTGGCGCGTGAGCGGGCCGACGCGCTCGACCGGATGATCACCGATCTCTTCGAATTCACCCGGCTGGAATATCTCGATCAGCAACCGGTGCGCGCCCCGCTCGATCTGGGTGAGCTGATGGCCCGGGTGGCCGAAACCGTGCAACCCCGCGCCACCGCCCAGGACAGCACCCTGCTGCTCGATGTCCGCCCCGGGCTCTGCGAGATCTCGGCCGACGCGCACCTGCTCACCCGGGCATTCGATAATCTGCTCGACAATGCCCTGCGCTATTCCGGACCGGGAAGCACGATCTGGATCGAATGTCTGGCCGCACCTGGTTCCGTCGTCTTCTCGATCAGCGACGATGGGCCCGGCATTCCGGCCGAAGACCTGCCGTATCTCTTCAATCCCCTCTTCCGCGGCGAGTCCTCCCGCAACCGCAAAACCGGCGGCGCCGGTCTCGGTCTCACCATCGCCCGCAACATCGTCACCGCCCACGGCGGCACCCTCACCGCCCGCAACCGCACTCCCCACGGCGCGATGTTCATCGGCTCCTTGCCGTGCGCGAGTCCAGGAGCCTAGGTCGCTCGTTGGGTCCAGGGTCCAGAGCACTTTAAAATAGCGAAGCGACCGCTCGACCCTTGACTCTGGACCCTTGACTCGTATCCCCTCAGGATCACCGGCGCTTCCCTGGAGGTGAACCCATGCCGATTCCTATGGCAATTGCCCGCTTCAACCGAACGGTGACCAACCGCATTACCGGCCTGTTCGCCGGAAAGATTTCGCCCTTCGTGGTGCTGGAGCATCGCGGGCGGAAATCCGGCAAGGTCTACCAGACGCCGCTGATGCTCTTTCATCAGGGCTCGTCTGTGCTCATCGTACTGACCTATGGTGAGCGCACCGACTGGTTGCGCAATCTCCAGGCAGCCGGCAATGCGGTGGTGATCGAGCGCAATCGGCGGATCGCGGTGTCCGACCCGGTCATCGAGCAGGGACCAGCCGCCATGAAGCAGCTCCCGCGGCCGGTGCGGTTCTTTTTGGGCCTGCTGGGGATCGATCAGGTGGTGCGGCTGACCCCGCGCGACCCCGCCTGAACCTGCGCAAACTTCACCAATTTCTCCCGGACAGCTACCCTTGAGAGATGACCGCCGATCCATAGACCGGCTGACGGAACCCGGCTCCGGCCCGCCTCTGGAAAGGAATCACCCATGACCCAGCAAAATGACAATGCCGAAACCCCACCGGCAGTCGAACCCACCCAGTACGAGGGACCGCCCAAGTCGGAACAGCGTGCCTGGAATTTCGGGACCACCACCCTCATTGCCGTTCTGGCAGCGGTGTTCGTGATCGTCATTATCATCTTTATAGTGCTGCGCTAGTACACAGACTGGCACCCCGCGTTCCGATCGCACCCACCCTTCTGTGGGTCAGGGGAGGATCGCGCCCTGCACCGTCCGGACCAGAAATTAAGCGGACGTACGTCCCGCTTGCCCTCATTTGCGATCGGGGTCTTCGGGTTGCTAGGGGCTTCAGCGCGTGGGCGATCTGCTATACTCTTTCCAGAACATAAGTTCGTATTCCGATGAATTCACTCAGATTTAGTAGTTCTATCGACCCGTGCTTCAGGAGCCACGATGACCGCCCCCGATGCGAACCGCTCCCCTGGCAGCGCCACCGCCCAGTCCGAGAAGCACCGATCGACCGCCGATCTCGACCTCGATTTGCGCGAATCCGACAACGATGCCCAACTGATCGCACTCGGGACCGCTGAGGAGGCGCCGACCTGGTGGAAGCGCAATCTTCTCTGGATTGCTACGGTCGGATGCTGGATCTTCACCGTCGCCGGAATCGCCGGTCTGCACGTCTTTGATATCTCGAAATCCATCACGACCGGCTTGTTCATCCTGGCCTATCTCTTTGGGGGCACCCTTTCCGCATTTAACGCGCTGAAGCTGCTGGCTAACCGGCAAGTCAGCATCGATCTCCTGATGGTGCTGGCGGCGCTGGGCGCTGCGGCGGTTGATCACTGGGAAGAGGGCGCCATTCTCTTTGGACTCTTCTCCCTCTCTAACGCCCTGGAGCACTACGCCCTTGGCCGCACCCGCCGCGCCGTGCACGCGCTGATGGACCTTGCCCCTGACGAGGCCACCCTGCTGGCTCCTGATGGGAGCGAGGTCGTGGTGCATGTCGACCAATTGCAGGTCGGCGATCGAGTGCTCATTCGCCCCGGCGAGCGCATCCCGGCCGATGGCGTCGTCGATCGGGGAGAATCCGCGGTCGACCAGGCGCCGATCACCGGCGAATCCATGCCCGTCAGCAAACACCTCGGTGACGAGGTCTTTGCCGCCACCATCAACACCACCGGCTCGTTGCAGGTACGCGTTTCCCGCATTTCCCGCGAGAGCACCCTTTCCCGCATCGTCGCCATCGTCGAGCAAGCGCAAGACCAGAAAAGCCGCACTCAGCGGTTCACCGACCGGTTCGAAGGCCGCTATGCCATCGCCGTCATCGTGGGATCGATCGTTGCCTTTTTCGCCTTCATGTATCTCGGCGGCGAAGACCGGGGCGACGCGTTCTACCGGGCTATCACCCTGCTGGTCGTCGCCTCCCCCTGCGCGCTGGTCATCTCCACGCCGGCTTCCACCCTTTCCGGTCTGGCCAATGCCGCCCGCAACGGCGTCCTTTTCAAAGGAAGTGGATATCTCGAAGATCTCGGTCTGGTCGATACCATTGCCTTCGATAAAACCGGCACCCTCACGCTTGGGCAACCCTCGGTGACCGATGTGATCGCGTTCGATGCCGGTTGGAGCGAGACCGAATTGGTCATGCTCGTAGCCTCGGCCGAACACCAGTCCGAACACCATATCTCCACCGCAACGACTGCCTATGCGGCCGAACAGGGCTGCGCGCTCGTAGCCGTGGAGTCCTTCGATTCGATGCCGGGCAAAGGGATCGTCGCCATCTGTGATGGGCAGCTGGTGGCTGTCGGCAATACCTATCTATTTACTGAGCTCGGAGTCGACACGACCGAGGCCGAACTCGTGGCCGAACGATTGCGCGCCGAGGGAAAGACGGCGATCCTGGCTGGCGACCGCACTGCCGTGCGCGGGGTCGTCGCCCTGGCCGATACGCTACGGCCCAACGCCCGGGCGGTGGTCGAGCAGTTGGACCAGTTGGGGATCGGGCGGACCGCGATCCTCACCGGCGACCATCAGGCGGTAGCGCATCACATCGCGAATAAATTGGGAATCACCGAATATTATGGCGATTTGCTGCCAGAACAGAAACTCGATGTCATCCGCTCCATGGAAGCCGGCAGCGATGGGCACAAACCCTCACGGGTGGCGATGGTGGGCGACGGGGTAAACGATGCTCCTGCGCTGGCAACGGCCACCGTTGGCATCGCCATGGGTGGCGCGGGCACCGATGTGGCGCTGGAAACCGCCGGGGTCGTGCTGGTGGCTGACGACCTTACGAAATTGCCGTATGCGGTGGGGCTGAGTCGCCGTACCCGGCGGATCATCATGCAGAATCTCGGATTTTCACTTGCCGTGATCGTCACGCTCATCACCCTGGTGCTCACGATTGGCATTCCGTTGCCGGTCGGAGTCATTGGGCATGAAGGCAGCACCATCATCGTCGTTCTCAACGGTCTGCGTCTCCTGCGTACCCCCAAAACCGCTGCCCCCTGGAAAAAGGCGTTCGACGCGCAACCCAACTCCGTCCCGGCGTAGCGCGGACGGGATCAGCGTCAATAATCAATAGGCAAAGAAGAGAAGCTGGCGCACAATGGCAGCGTAGTCTTCACGGGCTGAGAAGTAAACGAAGTCTACTTTTCGCCGCTGCATCGGGTAGCTTTAGCCTGTTGCCTTGTTTCTTTCGCTTCGTTCGCCGACGGACCGCCCACTATGCCCATGTCCAACGCCGAAATCGCCGAATCCTTCCGCGAAATGGCGGACTTGCTGGAAATCTCCGGCGCCAATCCCTTCCGCGTGCGGGCCTATCGCAACGCCGCCTATACCATCGAAGAGCAACCCAGAGGCGTGCGCGACATGGTCGCCAATGGCGACGCGCTGACCGAGTTGCCCGGCATCGGACCCGATCTGGCCCGTTCCATCACCCAACTGGTGCAAGACGGCCAATTCCCCGAATTGGAAGCAATCAAGCAGCAGATCGACCCCGGCGTGCGCGGCATCATGCGCATCCCCGGACTCGGCCCGAAACGGGTGCGTAAGCTGCATGATGAGCTGGGCATCCGCAATCTCGACGAGCTGCAGGTAGCAATCGCGGCCAACCAATTGGCGGGCGTTTCCGGGTTCAGCCAGAAACTGCAAGACCAGATCGCCCAATCGCTCGAACGTGGCCGCACCAAAAAAGCGCGCCGCCTGCTGATCGACGCCGACCCGGTCGCCTTCGACTTACAGGACTATCTGCGCGCCATTCCCGGCGTCATCGAAGCCAATGTGGCCGGCAGCTGGCGTCGCCGCCGCGAAACCGTGGGCGATCTGGACGCGGTCGCCAGCAGCGAAACCCCGGCCAACATCGTGAACGCCTTCACCGAGTGGGAACCGATCGCCGAGGTGGTGTCCCATGGGGAAACCCGTTCTTCGGTCGTGCTGCACAACGGTTTGGCCGTCGATTTCCGCGCGGTCGAACCGGTGCATTATGGAGCGGCGCTGATCTACTTCACCGGCTCGCGCGATCATCAGCTGGTGCTGCGTAACATGGCGATCGACCGCGGTTGGAAGATGAATGAATACGCGGTCTATTCCTCGCCTGAGGAGTCCGCGATCGTCGCCAGCCGCACCGAGGAGGACGTCTACGCTGCCTTCGAGCTCGCCTGGATTCCACCCGAGTTACGGGAAAACCGTGGCGAAATCGCCGCCGCGGCCAACGGCACACTGCCCCAGCTCATCGACCTCAGTGACATTCGCGGGGATCTGCATTGCCACACCAATTGGTCGGACGGCAAAGGGACCGTGCTGCAAATGGCGCAGGCCGCCCAGGCGCTGGGATACGAATACCTGGCCATCACCGACCATTCCCCCCGGTTGGCGATGACGAACGGCCTCACACCAGATCGATTGAAAGCCCAACGCGAGGAGATCGACCGAGCGCAGGAGCAGCTCCCCGGGATCCGCATCCTGCAAGGGCAGGAGGTCGATATCCTCAAAGACGGCGCGCTCGACCAAACCGACGACGCCCTCGCCCTGCTGGATCTCGTGATCTGCTCGGTCCATTCGCATTTCGAGCTCTCCCGCGAGGAGCAGACCGCGCGCATGATCCGCGCCATCGAACATCCGGCCACCACCATCATCGGTCACCCGCAAGGCCGCCTCCTCGAACGCCGCGATCCGATCCAGCTCGACTTCGAAGCCATCTTCGCCGCGGCCGTCGCCAACAACGTCTGTATGGAGATCAACGCCGACCCCCACCGCCTCGATCTGAATGACACCGCCATCAAGCTCGGCAAAGAAATGGGCGTCACCTTCACCATCGATACCGATGCCCACACTCCCTCCGGCTTCAACCTCCTCCGCTACGGCCTCGACGAAGCCCGCCGCGGGTGGCTGGAGAAAGGCGATGTGGTGAATACGAAGAAGCTCGCCGGAATGCGGAAATGGCTAGAAACGAAGCACTAATCGTGAGGTCACAATCGGTGATCTCGAATCGCCGAGCTCCGGATGCGTGACCTGGGAACGAATAACGGGAAACCCGTCGAATTCGACGGGTTTCCCCCACCCCCGTCATTCTGAGGAACGAAGAATCTTCTCGCCGCGGCAAGCCTCGCCAGCAGCCCAACCCCCGAGAGCCAGCCAGTCCGGTTCAAACCACTCGATTTCGATGGGCTTACAGCGCCCGGGCCGCTGCCGGCATCAGCTCGAGCAGCTCACCGGGGCGCTGGCGGTGACCCCGGACACCTCCACGCTCACAGTCACATTCGGTCCGGGCACGACCGGTGGTCCACCAAACGTGGCGTCACCGAAGCCATTCTGGTCCGTGATCGCCAGGGAAACATAGGGTCCGGACCGCTCACTCCCGACGAAGACATACCAGGTCGCGTTCAACTGGGAATTCCGCGGGAACGACGCCAGCCTTCCGTGCGGAATGCACCCGCCACCGCCATCAGAACGGAACACAATGGTGATGCTGGGTGGTGTTGCCGGCGCCCGCAAGGGCGGTCCGCCGTACCCTCGTCGGGCCGCTCCGGCGTCCGCGATAGCCAGGCGGCCAACGGCCGCCGCCCCACCAAGCCCCACAACCTGCTTCAGGAAACGTCGCCGGCTGCCGCCAAGCCGCCGCGCCAGTTCATCGAATCGCCGATCGTCCATGCCCTGTTCCTCCATAAGCTGCATTGCAAAGCTGCGGTGTCCAAAGGGTGCCAAGGGTGTCTGGCTGACCGGATTCTACTTGGCGAAGAACGATGGGCCTACCCGGCGAAAGCACGGTTTATGGAAAGGCCCCGGAATAGACCCGCGCGTCCCGGACGGAGTGACCTG
>DASTFJ010000302.1:0-6562 GCA_035708745.1 Thermomicrobiales bacterium
CCGTCCGATGCCGAGATCGCGCACCTTACTCCAACAGAGGTCGCGCACGTCGAACGATTCTGGCAGTCCCATGGCGGCGCCTGGCACCGCGACCGGCTTTCGCCGACGAGTTGGGAACGAACCCGGGTGCGCCCCGCCAACCACCCACTGGTGCGGCTCGGTATGGCCGCGGCCCTGCTGACCTCTTCGTTCGAGGGATTCACCGCCGCAGTCGTCGACACTGTGCGGCGGGGCGACGATCCCGTGACGCTGCTGATAACCCGATCGAGCCATCGAGATCGTCCCGGCATGGGCGAGGGTCGCGCGGTCGCCATCGTCGCCAGCGGGATTCTGCCGTTTCTGCTGGCGCTCGCCGAATCGACCGGCGATCCCGAGCTGTCCGAGCGAACATCGCAACGGTGGGAAGCGCTCGAAGCCGGAGAGCCGAATCAGATCACGAAACGATCGATAAAACAGGTGGCGGGCAAGGTGCGGGTCGGCCGCCTGGGCGAGCGCGGGATGCAGGGATTGATCCAGCTCGACCGGCGCTTCTGCGAGCCTCGGCGATGCATGGAATGCTCCATCGCGCACCTGGCGCTTTCCCGGCAACCGGCGCTGGATGCGGCTGCGCTAGAGTAACCGCATGATGGTCCGGAGTCCTGAGCCCTGGGTCTTGAGACGCTCGGCTGTCTCAGGACCCAGA
Source organism: Thermomicrobiales bacterium (assembly GCA_035708745.1). Lineage (GTDB taxonomy): Bacteria > Chloroflexota > Chloroflexia > Thermomicrobiales > UBA6265 > JAMLHN01. The sequence goes on from DASTFJ010000302.1 coordinate 683, forward strand.
ACTCGTTGAAAGGCGGATGCATGACCACACGGCCGATCGTAGATTCCCACGTCCACATCTGGGATACCACCCGGTTCCCGATTCCATGGCTGGAGAGTATTCCCAGTCTGAACAAGCGAATCTGGATCGACGACTATTTCGCCGCCACCGGCGATCTGCCCGTCGAAGGCTTCGTGTATATGCAGGTCGAAGTCGCACCGCCCTATGCGCTGATCGAGGCTCGAACCATCGCCGCGCTGGCCGAGGTCGACCCGCGCGTGCTGGCGATCGTCCCCTGGGCGCCGCTGGAAGAGGGCGAAAGGGTCCGCATCTTCCTGGAGCAGATGGTTGCCATCTCACCGAAGATCAAGAGCATCCGTCGCATCGTCCAGGGTGAGCCCGATCCGGAGTTTTGCCTTCGACCCGGATTCATCCGCGGCAACCAGATCCTGCCCGAATACGGCTTGACCTCCGAGATCTGCTGCTACTCGAACCAGCTTGCGGCGAATGTCGAGCTGGTGCGGCAATGCCCGGGGACCGAATTCATCCTCAACCACATCGCCAAACCGAATATCCGCGGCAACGAATTCGAACCTTGGGCGAGCCAGATGACCGAGCTGGCGAATCTCGGCAATGTGGTCTGCAAGATCAGCGGCGCCACCACCGAAGCCGATCTTCACCACTGGACGATCGACGACGTGCGCCCCTATGTGGAGCACGCACTGACGGCCTTCGGGGAGGACAAGGTCCTCTTCGGGTCCGACTGGCCGGTTGTGACGCAGGCGGCTTCATTTCCGCGCTGGGTCGAAACCGTCGAGGAAATCACCAACGACTTCACCGCCGCGCAGAAACGCAAACTCTGGAAAGACAACGCAGTCCGGTTCTACCGGCTGGAGGACGAGGTCTAGACGCATGCAGGCGCAGGGGATGCTGACGCAGGATCAGCTGCTGGAAGAGATCGAGCACGGTTCGATCGATACGGTCATCGTCGCGAGCTGCGACATGCAGGGACGGCTGTTCGGCAAGCGCATCAGCGGTTGGTATTTCGCGGAGCACGCCCGTAATCACGGCACTCATTTCTGCACCTACCTGCTCGGCACCGATATCGAGCTCGAAACGCCCAAAGGGTACGAGCTGATGACCTGGGAATCGGGATACGGCGATTACCTGTCGCGGCCCGATTGGTCGACCGTCCGGCGCATACCCTGGCTCGAGGGCACCGCGCTGATCCTGGCCGATGTGGTAGACGAAGAAACCGGCAAGGAAATACCGGTCTCGCCGCGTACCCTGCTCAAGCAACAGATCGAGCACTGCCATGCGCTCGGTTTCGAGCCGATGATGGCGTCGGAGCTCGAGTTCTATCTCATCGACGAGAGCTTTTCGTCCGCCAGGCGCAAGGATTATCGCGATCTGACCCTGGGCGGCGATTTCAACGAGGATTACCAGCTTCTGCAGGGTACCCGCTACGAGCCGTTCTATCGAATGCTGCGCAATCAGCTCACCGCTGCCGGAGTACCGATCGAATTCAGCAAAGGCGAAGCGGCTGTCGCACAGCACGAGCTCAATATTCACTACGCGGACGCCCTGGAGGCCGCCGACCGGACCGTGCTGCTAAAACACGGCATCAAAGAGATGGCGCTGCAGGCCGGCAAAGCCGTGACCTTTATGGCGAAACCAGACGCCAGCTGGACCGGATCGAGCGGACACGTGCATTGCTCGTTGTCGTCGCTGGAAACCGGAACGAACCTCTTCGTGGACGAGAACGGCGGCATGTCCGAGCTCATGCGTTGGTTTCTTGGCGGCCTGCTGGAAGGCGCCCGCGCCCTGTCGCTCATGATCGCGCCGAATATCAATTCCTATAAGCGCTTCGCTTCAGCAAGCTGGGCGCCCGTCTATCTCGTCTGGTCGCGCGACAACCGCACCTGCGGATTCCGCATCGTCGGGTACGGCAACGGTCTGCGTATCGAAAACCGATTTCCCGGCAGCGACAGCAATCCTTATCTGGTCTATGCCGCCATGCTTGCCCTGGGATTGAACGGGATCGAAAAACAATTCGATCCCGGCGAACCCTTCATTGGCAACGGCTATCAGGCGATGGATCGCCCACGGGTCCCGGCCTCCCTGCGAGAAGCGATCTCGACCTGGGAGGGCAGCCATCTGCCGGAGGCGCTGTTCGGTGGTCTGGTCGCACGGCATTACCTGCACGCCGCGAAGCTCGAACAGGGCGCCTTCGATCGGGCCGTCACCGACTGGGAGCGCCGCCGGTATTTCGAGCGTGTGTAAACAACACCAGCCGGCCGTTTCCATGAGTTGCGAACAATCTGCCCATCCAACTTCGTGCATGTCGCACAGTTTCCAGCAATTGCTTTGTGCAGGCTGAGCCTGACGCTTCGTTCCACCGTGATGGAAAATCGACGGAACGGGACGACGATTCTCAGGGGGCAACCACGAACCGATGGCAACCACCGCCACCACGAGCCGCCGCATTGCGGAAACCGCGCATTCCTTCGAACCGGCGACCCCGTTCTTCCAGCCCGTAATCGTCGATGAGCTCGGTCAGCTCGATCATACCCGTGCCCCCTTCATCGAAGGGATTGCCACCTATCGTGAGCAACAGATGACCTCCTTCGCCACGCCCGGGCACAAGCTGGGTCGCGGTATGGACCCGGCGCTGATCGCTCTCTACGGCGCCGATGCGTTCGCGTCCGACATTCCGGTCAGCGGCGGCGCGGACGGCATCCATTTCGATCTCGATACCTGGCGGCTGGCGGAAGAGCTCGGCGCGGACGCCTGGAATGCCGACCGCACCTTCTATCTGGTCAACGGCTCGTCGACCGGCAACCTTGCCTTTCTGACTGCCCAAATCCGGCCTGGCGACAAGGTGATCGTCGCACGCGATGTGCATAAGTCGCTGATGGTCGCCTTGATCCAGAGTGGTGCGCGTCCAGTCTATCTCGCGCCAGAGCTGCATCCGACCCTGGATATCGGTCTGGGGATCGAAGCGCACCAGATCGAGGAGATGCTGCGGAAACATCCTGACGCGAAGATGGTGATCCTCGTCAGTCCGTCGTACTGCGGGGTGTCGTCCGATCTGGCCGCCATCGCCGAGGTCGCGCACGCCCGCAACGTTCCTGTTTATGTCGACGAGGCGTGGGGACCGCATTTTCATTTTCACCCGGCGCTGCCACTATCGGCGATGGATTCCGGGGTCGATGGCGCGGTTGCCAGCACCCACAAAGTACTCGGCGCGTTCACGCAAAGCGCAGTGCTGCACATCAAGGGTCCCCGGGTGAATCCGGGCCGGGTCGCTGCGACCGTCGGTATGGCGCAAACAACCAGCCCAGCGACATTCATCCTGGCGACGATCGATGGCTGCCGCCGGCAGATGGTGCTGCACGGCCGCGAATTGCTCGAAATCGCCATCGAGCTGGCTGAGGACGCGCGCTACCGGTTGCAACGCATTCCCGGTATCTCGGTGCTCGATGCCGAGTCGCTCGGTGTGGCCGCTTATGACCTCACCAAGCTCGTGATCGACGTCCATGGCCTCGGTCTGACCGGATTCCAGGTCGAGAACGAGCTGCGCTACCGCTATCGCATCAACCCGGAAAGCAGCGATCTGACCAGCATCATCTGCCTGGTCACGATCGGCGACACCCGGCAGTCGATCGAACGGCTGGTGACGGCCTTCGAATCACTCTCCCGCTCGCAGAACGGCTCCAAACCGAAGCACGCCATGCCGGTCATGCGTTCATCCGGCGCGGTGATCGCGCCGGGTATTCAGGCCATGTCCCCGCGCGATGCGTTCTTCTCGCGCCAGCGCGCGTTGCCGCTGGATCAGGCCGCCGGCGAGATCTCTGCCGAGCTGGTCATCCCCTACCCCCCTGGTATCCCCGTGCTGGCTCCTGGCGACGTCATCACGGTCGAAAAGCTGGGGTATCTGAAAATGGGCGCCGAAATCGGCATGTATATTTCCGGGGCCGCCGATCCCAAACTGCGGACGATTCAGGTGGTGGACGAGCCAAAACAAAGTGCCTGGACCCAGCAGCCCTACTATTCGAACCTTCCAACCCACTGACGCGGAAGCACTGACCGCGCTACTGTGGGAATCGCTGGCCTCGGGCGAGCAGGCTGGACATACCTCGAGCGATGTGGAAAGCATCATTGGGTCGTTTACCGTCTTGCGTCATCTGCTGGTGGCCGAGCTCGACCACGAACCCGTAGGTCTCATCAGTCCCATCCACCGCTTCATCGTGGTTAGGTCTGATGTCCGCCGCCGTGGTATCGGCCGCGAACTGGTGAATGCGGCGGAAGCGGATTCCGCCCAATCACCAGACGGTCCCGTGATTCTGTTTCCGCCACATAACAGTGCAAAAGCACTGTCGTTCTTGAAGGCGATCGACTTTCAGTACGATCACAGCCTCTGGCGGTTTCAACTCGATTCGAAACGATACGAGCAGCTCCCCGAATTGCCGGCTGACCTGTCAATGACCGCCTTCGACGACGACGATTTGGCGGAGTATGTCGACCTGATCAATACCGCCTTTCTCGATCATCCGGTCCGGTTGCACGTTACCCGGGAGCAGATCGAGCATATTCACGCTTCTCCGAAATTCGATCCGGCCGGCATAGCACTCCTTCGGACGCCGTCCGGACAGATGGTGGGCTTCTGCGTAACGGGCTCCGATCGAAACGAAGGAACGACCGTGGGCATCATCAACCTGCTCGGCCTGCAGCGTGGATACCGCGGTCGCGGTCTCGGACGTTTCCTGTTGATCTGGGGCATCGAACGTCTTCGATCGCTTGGCCTCGAGCAAATCGAGCTCGGAGTCGAAGCGGAAAATGAAAAGGCCGTACGACTCTACCGCTCAGTTGGCTTCGACCTGGTCGAAGAATGGCCCCAGTGGACGCGCAAACGAGTCGCGTAACTGCATTCTCCAACCGAAATCATCATCGCCGCTGGTATGGGCAGGCGGGTGCTTTATGGTTCGACCGAACCGATATTGCGCAGGCGTTCAGCGGCCGCGGCGATAGTGGTCTCCGATTTCGCAAAGCAGAACCGGGCCAGCAGCGGGGCGGTTGAAGGTTCCAGATAGAAGGCCGAAGGCGGCACCGCAGCCACGCCGATCGATTCGACCAACCATTCGCAAAATGCGACATCGCTTTCGAATCCAAGACCCGAGATATCGGCCATCAGGAAATAGCTGCCGCCGATCGGTAGGGTCGTCAGCTCAGCGCCGGCCAGCGCGGATTCGAGCAGGTTCTTGCGGTGCAGGTAGTCGCGCACGAGCTGATCGTAGTACCCGTTCTCGCAGGACTGCTCCATAGCGAAGGCAAGCGCATCCTGAAAAGGCGTTCCCGATGCGAAGGTAATGAACTGATGTGCCGACTGGATCGGACCCACCAGCTCGGCCGGTCCCAGCGCCCACCCGATTTTCCAACCGGTCAGGCTGAATGTCTTGCCGGTGGAGTTGATCGTGATGGTCCGCTCCCACATGCCAGGAAGCGAAGCGATCGAGATATGCATGGCCGGCGAAAAGACGATCCGATCGTACACCTCGTCGGTGACCACCAGCAGATCGCGCTCGATCGCCAGCGCCGCGATCTGCTCCAGCTCATCGAGCGTAAAGACCTTGCCGGTGGGATTGTGTGGCGTATTCAGCAGGATCAGACGCGTGCGCGGGGTGATCGCCGCGCGCAGCGCATCGACATCGAACGACCAGTCGGGCGGTTCCAATCGAACCGGCACGAAGGCCGAGCCGGCCATCTGCGCCGAGGCGGGATACGAGTCGTAGAACGGCTCGAACACCACGATTTCGTCGCCAGGCCCACTAAAAGCCAGGATCGCCTCGAAGACGGCCTCGGTCGCGCCGTTGGTGACCACGATTTCGCGCGCCGGGTCGA
>DASTFJ010000303.1:0-2916 GCA_035708745.1 Thermomicrobiales bacterium
TCCTTGAGCTGCTTCTTGAGCTCGGCGATTTTTTCGCGGTAGGTGTTGGAGGTGACGGCGTGCACATCCCAACTCATCAGATCCATGTAGGGTTCGAGAATCTCGCTGATGTCGCGCGGTGTTTCGGCTTCCACCATCAGGAATCCGGCCCCACCCCCGGCGAGGGTGTGCCAACTCTTGATGCGATTGGCAAAGTCGTTGTTGATTCCGTCTTGCTCGACGACCCGGCGGGCGACTTCGTCGCGCGAGGTGCCGGGATACCAGGTGAAACGACAGTAGAAGAGCATCGATCGTCTCCTTTCCTCGGGTATTTGAGCGCGTTCCAACGTCAATTCTGCCGGACGCGCGGACGAACGTGTGATTTCGGACGCGATCCCGCCGGCGGACCCCTGCAGATCCGAGCATTACCGAGGCGGCTTCTTCCAGATTCCGATCTGGATCGACCGGCCGGTCATATTGGCCACAATGATCCCGCGGTTGGCGCCGTCGATGAACAGCGTGGCCGCGTCGAACGACGATGGGACCGGCGTGGGAGAACCCGCGGGGATGTCGTCGCTCAGCATCCAGAAGCCGTAGCTGAGGGTGGCCGAGCCAGCGTCCCAGACCGGATTGCTCAGAACACCCACGAACACCTGGGCGCTGGAGTCCTCCGTATTCGAGATCGCCAGGGCCGCGTTCGGTGGACTTTCGTCCTCGAAGGGCCACTGAGCGACCAGCTCGGCGGTGGGCAGGAGCCCGGTCAGGCGTTCCGGCCGGTCGGAGAAGTAGATGGTCTGGCCGGTGTCGTGGCGGAAGGAGAGGGTGGAGCCCTGATCGGATGGGGTAAGGGTGCCGCTGCCGGCGGCCTGGACGAAGAGGAGCTCGACTTCATCGCTGGCTTCCGGGGTGCCCGATTGGGCGGCGGCGTTGCGCAACGCCAGCGCGGCGGTCGCGGCAACGGACGATGCGAGCACCGTGCGACGGGTGGATGACGGGAACGCGCGCGTCATGGAGCATCTCCTTTCGTGATGGTTGTCATTGCAGCGAGCTCAGCGGCTGAAACCCCTCTTGCACTGGAATGGCGGTCTGCACGGCCTTTCCGTGGTTCCGTTCGACTCGGTACGCACCGGCCCCACCACGGGACGTGATGATGCGGTACTGATCGTCGACTACCTCGAACGCGGCGCAATCGTCGAGTGCGATGCCGATGCCGCCCTCGCGAGCGATCAGCGCCTGGAAGTTCTTGTCGCGGTTTTCCCCGTCGTAATGCGGGCAGGCAGTAAACGGGAGCAAGCCGAGACATTTGACCCGGATGTATTCCCAATCGTCCGGGTGGTAAAAGCTCATCGAGTCGCTGTGTCCGTAGTCGAACCAGCAGAGCTCGCCGGCGCTCAGCCCGCAGAGGACCTTGTTGCGCGCGGCGGCTTCGAGCAGCAGCGTGTCGACCCCCAGCTTGCGCCAGCGCTTCATCATCTTGAGCGTGTTGCCACCGCCGACATAGATCAGATCGGCGCCGAGGATCATCTCGGACATCTGCTCGTACGCCGGCGGGTCGTTCAGCAGATAGAGCACGCTGACATTGCAGCCCAGGGTGTCGCCGTAGATGCGGGAAAAACTGGCGGCATAGTCGGTGGAATCGCTGCTGGCGGTGGGAATGAAGAGCGCGTTCGGCCAGGACGCGCCGGTCAGCTCGACGATGTGCCGGTCGATCGCCAGCGTCTGCCCCTCGCCCAGCTCGCCGCCGCCGATCGCCACGATCTTCATCGTCTACTCCATCTATTCCAGCACGAAGGTGAAGAAGCCGACCTTGCCATCGCCATTGTCGGCCTCGGCAAGATCCATGACCAGACTGGGATCGAAGATGCCATCAGTGGCATTGGCTGGCTCATCCGGGAAATAGAGCTGTGAGGTGAGCACCGGCTGATCCGGCTCCTGCACCTTGACGTGAATATGCCGGGTGCGGCCCGTGTAGATGCCGGGGACGATGGTGGTCAGCTCGTAGCGGCCGGCCTCATCGGTGAATTGGTGGCCGCGCAGGGTATACCCCTCGTTGTCGTAGACCCCGGCATCGTCGCATTGCCAGAAATCGACCAGCGCATTGGCCACGGGCTGGCAATCGGTGGAATAGACATAGCCGGTCACGACCAGCTTCGTGCCGGGCATGCCTGGTTCGAGTAGGTCGGCGCGCTCGGGCGAATTGGGAGTGAAATATGGGCCTTCGGTCTGGGCCATGGTCTCCGCGAAATCGTCGGCGTCGCCGCAGGCAGGCGTGGGAGCCAGAATGGGCGTGCTGCCCGCATCCTGCGCGAAGGTGATGCCGGCGCCGTGGCCGGCGGTAATGGTAAGGGCCAAGGGAGCGGCGAGTGCGCCGAGCTGCCGGCGGGAGAGCTTCTGATCCATGATCGATCCTTTCGTGTCGTTGTCTGAGGATACGCTCCAGGGGAAGGGACGGTTCCCCATGACCGCCGCAAACGTGCCGTAGCGAACTGCAATCTGCGATAATTAGAACGTGTGATCTATGCGGTGTGAGCGGATTCGTGGGTTGCACCCATCTGCATTTGCCCTCGCGACAATGCCATCCAAAAGGAGCCGTCACATGTGCGGACGTTATGTTCTCGAAGCCCCCGAAGATCTTTCCGAGCGCTTTCAGCTACGCCAGCTGGCGATTCAGCTGCCGCATACCTGGAATGCCGCGCCGACCAATCAGCTGCCCGTAATCGTGGAGGACCAGGAAGGCGAGCGCGAGGCGAAGCTGATGCAGTGGGGGCTCATTCCCCGCTGGGCCAAACCGGGCGACAAGAAGAGCCTGGCGCCGATCAACGCCCGGGCGGAGACGCTCTCCGAAAAACCGATGTTCCGCGGCCTGGTCAAGCGCAACCGCTGCCTGGTGCCCGCCAACGGCTTCTATGAATGGAAGAACCTGGGCGATCACAAGCA
>DASTFJ010000304.1:0-4651 GCA_035708745.1 Thermomicrobiales bacterium
TTCCTGGCGCTGGGCATGCTCTCCCTAGTCGAAGAATGCCTGGAGCTCATCGCCAAAGCCGGAAAACCGCCGGTCGATCTGAGCCGCATCGATTTCGAGGATCCCGCGATCTACCGGATGATCAACGCGGGCGACACCATCGGGGTCTTCCAGATCGAAAGCCGCGCCCAGATACAGATGCTTCCTCGCACCCGCCCCGGCAAGCTGGAAGATCTCGTCGTCCAGGTCGCCATCGTCCGCCCCGGCCCCATCATCGGCGGCGCGGTCAAGCCCTATGTCGAGCACCGCCAGCGGGAACGCACCAGCTTCCTCCCTATCGAGCCGCACTACGACCATCCTGATCTGATCCCGGTGCTGGCCGAAACCCATGGGGTGATTCTCTATCAGGAGCAGGTCGTCCAGGTCGCCATGGCGCTTTCCGGGTTCTCAGCAGGACAAGCCGATGCGCTGCGCCGCGCGATGACCCGCAAGCGCTCGGCCGAGGCGATGCTGAAGATGTGGGACGAATTCCGCGACGGCGCGAAATCACGCGGCATCCCCATCGAAATCGCCCGTACCGTCTTCCGCAAGTTGCAGGGATTCGCCAGCTACGGCTTTCCCAAGGCGCACGCGGTGGCCTTCGCGGTCCTGGCCTATCAGTCGTGCTGGCTGAAGTACTACTACCCGGCCGAGTTCCTCTGCGCCCTGCTGAACAATCAGCCGATGGGGTTCTATCCAAACCACGTACTGATCAACGATGCCAAGCGGCACGGGATGCGGGTGCTGGGTCCCGATATCGAGTTGAGCTCGCTGCGCTGCACCGTGGAAAACGGCAAGATCCGCATCGGCATCGGCTATGTACAGGGAATGGGCGAGGAAACCGCCCGCAATGTGGTGCTGGAACGGATCGCAAATGGTCCCTACCGCTCGCTGGCCGATTTCATCCGGAGAGTACCGTTAGCAACCGAGGCGATCGAGAACCTCATCATGGTGGGCGCATTCGACCGCTTCGGCATCGGCCGGCGGGAAGCGCTCTGGATGGTCGGACTCTTCATCCCCTCCCGCAAGGTGGGCGTTGCCAAAAAGGCCGAATCCGGACGGCAGCTTTCCCTGCCATTGCCGGTCGATCAGGATCGCGTGGAGCTCCGGCCGATGGGCCCGTGGGAGCAGATGGCGGCCGATTACGACATCATCGGCATGTCGCCCCGCTATCACCCGCTCGGTCTGCTACGCGCCCGCCTCCCGCAGCACCTGGTGACCTCGAAACAGCTCGAATCGCTGCCGCATGGCACGATAGTCGAGCTGGCAGGGCTGGTCGTCTGCCGCCAGCGGCCGGGCACCGCCAAGGGGATCACCTTCCTGCTGCTGGAAGACGAGGTGGGGTTGATCAACGCCATCGTCCATCTCGATCTTTACCTGCAGGAGCGGACCCTGGTGCGCAGCGAACCATTCCTGACCATCAAGGGAAAGCTGCAAAAAACCCAGGGCGTCATCAACATCATCGCCCAGGAGATCACCGCGCTCGAAGGCGCCCGCACCAGCTTCCACGCCCCACCGCCGGACGCCATGGAGGACATTGTCGATACGCCGTCGACTCCGCCCCGGAAGCTGGAGCCGGCATCGCACAACTACCGGTAGCTCTCCCCGCCATCCCAACCCCACCTCCGCCAACCCGAACGCTCTCTCCGTCATCCCGAGCCCTCTTTCCGTCATCCCAAGCGAAGTCCAGGGACCTCCTCACCCTTCCGTCATCCCGAGCGAAGTCGAGGGATCTCCTCGCCGCAGCGAGTGCCACCACACAACTCTGCTCCGAGACATCGGCCAACTTCTCCCCAATGCGATTTAAGAGCCAAAAACCCGTCTTACCAACTCCAAATTCCTAACTCCGCTCACCGGCCTCCAGCACCACCGGCAACACCATCGGCCGCAAACCCGTCTGCTTCTGCAGATACGCGGAAATGTTGTTGCGAATTTGACGGTTGAGACCGGGAAGGTCGATGGAACTGTTGCTCGCATAAGATCGCAGCAAATCGGTCACGCGTTCACGAACCTGATCGATCAGCTCCGGAGAATTCTGAGCGTAGACGAACCCCCGGCTGACGATCTCCGGACCCGCGACAAGCTCACCCGACACATCGAGCGTGGCCGCAATGGTGACGACCCCGTCACCAGACAGCGTCTGGCGATCCCGCAAGACAACTTCGTCGATGGTGCCGACCAGCGAACCATCGACGAAAACCGGCTCGCAGGGAATCGAGCCGGTGATCTTGACGCCCTTCGCCGAGATTTCGATGATGTCACCGACCTTGCAGATCGTAATGGCGCTCGGGTCATAACCCTCGGCGACCGCCATATCCTCGAAGATGACCAGCATCCGCTCTTCGCCGTGGAAAGGCAGCAGAAATTTCGCTTCGGTCGTCTTCAGCATCTCGCGGATCTCGGACCGGCTGCCGTGACCGGACACATGCACCATCTCGACCGCCGCATAGATCACATTGGCGCCGAGCGCAAAGAGCTCGTTGATCATGGTATAGACGGCAACTTCATTGCCGGGAATGGGATGCGCGGACACGACGATCGTATCGCCCGCCTCGATCTGCACATCGCGATGCTCGCCAAGTGCCATGCGATTGAGCGCGGAGCCGATCTCGCCCTGACTGCCGGTGACGACGAAACAGAGTTTCTCGTCTTGATAGTGAACGGCGTCACGCGCATCGAACATCTGCTCGTCGTCGATTTTCAACACCCCCAGCTCGCGGGCGATGCGCGAAACGTTTTGCATGCCGCGACCGACGAAGGCAACCTTGCGTCCCCGCTGAACGGCAGCGTCGACCGCTTCCTGCATACGGGCCACATGAGAAGAAAACGTCGCGACGAAAATGCGGCCATTGGCGCCATCGAAAATACGCTGGAACGCCTCCCCGACCGTCCGCTCGGAAGGCACCCATGGTTCCACCTCGATATGGGTCGTGTCGGAGATGAAGAGCAGCACCCCGCGCTCGGCAAACGAGCGCACCTTCTCGAGATTCGTCACCTTGCCATCCGGCGGGGTCGGATCGAGCTTGTAATCACCGGTATGCACGATGAGCCCCACCGGCGTGGTGATGCCGAATCCAACGCAATCGGGAATGCTATGCGTGACCCGGAACGGCTCGAGCCGAAAGACGCCCCCTTCGAGCACCTCGTCGCCATCGGCATCGAACTCGATCAGCTCGACTTCCTTTTGGATGCCGGCTTCCTTCAGCTTTTCGCCGATCAATCCGCACGTAAAGCGAGTGGCATAGACCGGCGCCTTGACCTCCTTGAGCAAGTAGGTGAGCGCCCCGATATGGTCCTCATGTCCGTGGGTAATGAAGATGCCGCGCAGCTTCGAGGCATGTTCTTTCACATAGTCGAAGTTCGGCAGCACCAGATCGATACCGTAGTGCTCGATGGCCGGAAAACCGACACCGCAATCGACCACGATCAGATCGTCTTGCCATTCGAGCACGAACATGTTGCGGCCGATCTCGGCCTCGCCACCGAGAAAGATCAGCTTGACGGCATCGCTCACAGAATCGGTCTCCTCTCGAGCATGAAAGAACCCGCGTCCCCGGACGCGGGCCGATCGAATCGTTGGTGCCGGGTCAGAAGAGCTTCATCTGCTCGTGATTCGGCGCTCCCTCGGCATCGGGCGCATCTTCCTTCTCGCGCTCGGTGCGGGCTTTGGCGATGATCTTGCCGAGCTGGTCGAAGTCTTCCTCGATCGCGCCGCGCAGCGCATGCTGATGGAGCGCGGCGGCAGGATGGTACATGGGCACAACGGTACGGCGGCCGAACTTCTTCGGCTCGCCGTGAATGCGCGAGATGCGCTCCTTCGGAAAGTAACGAGACATCGAGAAGCGCCCGAGCGTCACGATCACCAAGGGGTCGATCGCGTCGATCTGACGGTCGAGATACGGAGCGCAGGCCTCGATCTCGTCGGGAAGCGGATCACGGTTTCCCGGCGGTCGACATTTCACGACATTGGTGATGAAGACCTGTTCTCGCTCGAGACCGGCACGCTGGATCAGCTCGGTCAGGAACTTTCCGGAGGCGCCGACGAACGGTAGGCCCTGCTGATCTTCGTGCCAGCCCGGCCCCTCACCGATGAAGAAGACATCGGCATCGGCCGGACCGGTGCCGGGAACGGCGTTGGTGCGACTCTGGGAGAGCTCACAGAGGGTACATACTCGAACCTCTGCCGCGATTTCTGAAAGTTCCGACATGATCGCTCCCGATCCAGGGTGTGCGCCGTCAGCGCGGGACCGCTCCCGAGTATAGCCAACCCAAGCGCCATCACCCGAAGTCGGATCGCGGCCAGGCTATCCGAAGATGCCCTGAATGTCGCCTTCGATCATGTGCGGCGGCATCCAGCCATCGTGTGTATCTGCCACGCGATGTTCCTGTTGCTGGATATCGAGCACGACATCTTCGCCCTCTTCCGCCGGCGGAGGAGTCCAGCGCTCGAAATCGGTTTCGAAGGCGCCATCGAGCCAGGCGCGCAGACTGTCCGCATCCGGCAACGATTCAGTGCCCAGGTTCAGGATTGCCGGATGACCCCAGTGTTTGTTGAGCCAGCGATCGAGAATGAACGCTTCGTCGACCGTTGCCGGGTCGATCTGGGGCGATCCCGAGCGGCGCATGCGCTCGA
>DASTFJ010000305.1:0-2927 GCA_035708745.1 Thermomicrobiales bacterium
GTCGACGAACCTTCGCTTGCACCGGAGGTCGATGAGGACGAGCACGCCGAGCATTCGGCTGGCGCCGAGCCACCGAAGCCCAACGCAAAGGTCAACGGCGCGCCAGCTGCGACTGAGCCATCCGCACCGGCCGGGTTCGAATCGTCACTGCTGGCCGATATCGACGCAACCACCGCGGAAGACGCCGGTCGTTATCGTTCGCCATTGCTGGCCGATCTCGAACAAGATCCGAACGAGCTGGAAGGGGTTGGCTTAGCCAAATGGCGTCCTGAAGCGCGCCTGACCACGGATGAGCGGGACGACGTCCCGCCACCGAAAGGCCGTCGCAAGCGATAAATCGGGAAATCACGCATCCGATCGCTCGGATTGCGGCTCCGAAGATCAGCCGCCGAGGGCGGCGAAGTAGTCGGCGTAGGCCCGTCGTGAGATCGCGACTTCTTCCGGGCGGATCCATTCGTTGGGCGCGTGCGCGCGGCTGCCGGGCAGACCGAAGCCGATGGTCACCGGCGCGATGCCTAAAACCTCCGAAAAGACGTCCACGATCGGTACCGTACCGCCGGCGCGGCTCAGCGCTGGGGCAGTGCCGAAAATCTGGGTCAGCACCGAGATCGCCTCGGCCAAACCGGGCGCATCTTTCGACAAAACCGACGGATTCGCGCTGCCCGGATAGTTCTCGATCTCGACCGTCGCGCCCTTCGGCGTGTGGGTCTCGATGTGCTTCGCGATCAGCTCGAGGATCTTCCGCGGGCGCTGATCGGGCACCAGGCGGCTGGTGATCTTGAGATGCGCCCTGGCGGGAGTGACGGTCTTGTTCCCTTCGCCGGTGAATCCGCCCCAGATGCCGTTGAAGTCGATGGTCGGCCGGGTCCAGATCAGCTCCTGGACGGTGTACCCCGCTTCGCCGGTGATCTCGATGATGCCGGCCTCGGTCTTGAAGGTGTCGTCGCTCTTGTAGTCGACCGCCGCGATGTCGGCTTTTTCCTCGTCAGTTAGCGGGCGCACATCGTCGTAAAAACCCTCGACGGCGACCGAGCCGTCGGGCTTGTGGAACGACGCGGCCAGCTCGGCGATCGCGCGGACCGCGTTGGGCACCGCGGCGCCATAGCCGCCGGAATGGAGATCGGTGGAGCTGGTGGTCAGATTCACCTGGCAACCGGCGAGACCCTTGAAGCCGATCGACAAACCACCGCGGCCGATATCGAACATGCCGCCGTCGCCGGACATGATGATGTCCGGGTTCATTTCCGCGGCCTTGTCTGCAACGACGCTGGGCAGGTTCGGACTGCCGATTTCTTCCTCACCTTCGAGCAGGAGCACGACGTTGATCGGCAGCTCGCCCTGCACCTGCGCCAGCGCTTCCAGCCCCTGCAATCCGCTGAGGAGATTCATTTTCATATCGGACGCGCCGCGGGCGTAGATCTTGCCATCGCGCAGGGCCGGCTCGAAGGGGTCGGACTCCCAGAGCTCGATCGGATCGACCGGCTGGACATCGTAATGCCCATAGATCAGCAGGGTTGGCTTTTGGTCCGAGGTGATCCAGCGGCCGTAGACCACCGGATGAAGCGGCGTCTCGATGAGCTCCACCTCGGGCACGCCGGTCCGGCGGGCCCGGTCGGCCACCCACTCAGCCGCGCGACGGGTGTCGGCGGCGTGGGCGGGTGCGGTGCTGACACTGGGAATGCGCAGGAAGTCGTTGAGCTCCTGGTCGAACTGTTCGGCATGCGCGTCGAGATAGTCAGCAACTGAGGTGAACTCGGGCATGTGCAAGGCTCCCTTCCCAATGGTGCGTAACGAGTTTCGCCGCGTCGGATTTGCGCGGCATCGACGGCATGATGCCGCAATGACGAGATCGAGGCCGCGCGCGATGCCGATCCCTAGGCCGGGGCTAGCCCCAGCTCAAGCAGATCGGCGCCGGTATTCTTGAGCTCGATCCGAGCGGCCATATTCCAGCCGGACAGATCGCCGAGGGTGAGCGGCCGGCTGCCATCGACCTGGAGACGCAGGAGCCCGGCGGCGAACTCACGCGGTTCGACCGCGCTGACGAAATCGAGCTGCTCGATATAGCTCTTGAGTCCCAGTGCGGCGGATGCGCGCGGGACGCCGTGGACCAGCAGGGTGGTGCTGGCCGGGCCGGAGGGCGGCAGCTCTGCGACAGGCGCCACCTTGGGAAGTACCGGGGAGTCCGGGACCGTGCGTGCCGGTGGTGCTGGTTCGGCGGGAGCGGGTTTGGCGCGATCTGGGCGCTTGCGGGTGCCGGTGGCCGCGGATCCGATCACGGCGGCTGCTTCCGGAGGCGCTTCGGCGACGATACCCGGGGCGACCGAAGCGACAGCTTCTGCGGCGGCCGGCAGATTGGTTTCCAGCTCATCGAGCGCGTCGTTGACGCGGCGGGCTAACCGCTCGCTTTGTGCTTGCAAGAGTGTCACATCGTCGAGAATCTCGGAGAGCAACGTGCGATATCGGTCGCGCTCCTCGGCGAAATCGCTGTCGAAGCGGGCAGATGCCTCTTTGAGGAGCGCACTGGACGAGGCGATGTTCTGCTTGATGATCTCGTCGAACTGTTCGTAAAAGGAAAGCCGCTCGCGGGCGCGATCGAGATCGGTCTCCACCTGGCTCTTGCTCTCGCTTGCGGTCATGCGCCGTCCCGGTTCGGCCAGGGAATTGCCCACAATGGCCAGTGTTGCACGGATGTCGTACTCAATCTTGCGATTCTAGCATGGGGTTTTCCTGGCCCAGACCGTCGATATTTCGGTCCGATGGCCCAATCGGTCAGGTTTCGACGCTCAGTCATCGCGACATGACGCTTCGCGCCAAGATGTCCGGTCGGCTCGCCTACAATTCGAACTATGAGTAATGACCTCCTGCAACTAGCCCGCGAGCGCGTAGTCGTGTACGACGGTTCGATGGGCGCCACCATTCTCAATATG
>DASTFJ010000306.1:0-11087 GCA_035708745.1 Thermomicrobiales bacterium
GGCGCCACCATCGACGCCGGCGAAGCGGGTCGCATCGTCGCCCCGGAGGATGTCTCGGAATCGACCTTGCGCTATGTCTACGAAGGACGCCGCCGTCCACTCCCCGTCGAATCGAGCGAAAGCAATGGCCCCCGGTCGGAATCGATCGAGCTGCGTCGCCGGCACGGCGGTGTGCTCGAAGTCCAGAGCAAGATCCCGATTCGAGACCACCACATTCTCAATCTGATCTATGTACCGCCGGCAGCGCTCGAACCAGCCGCTGTCATCCGCGACGATCCCACCCAGGTCACCGAATTGACCTCGAAGGGCAATCTCGTCGCCATCGTCACCGATGGTTCCGCGGTGCTCGGCCTCGGCGATATCGGCCCTCAGGCCGCTCTTCCGGTGATGGAAGGCAAAGCGGTCCTCTTCCGCTCGCTGGCCGGGGTCGAAGCCTTCCCCATCTGCCTGGCCGCGCGCGATCCCGACGACATCGTCGCCCACGTCCGCGCGATCGCTCCGAGCTTCGGCGGCATCAATCTGGAGGACATCTCCGCCCCCCGCTGTTTCGAGATCGAGCGCCGGCTCCGCGTCGAGCTGGAGATGCCCGTCTTCCACGACGATCAGCACGGCACCGCCATCATCGTCGGCGCCGCCCTGCTCAATGCAGCCAAGCTGCGCGGTACCCCGCTCGGTGAGCTGCACGTCACCATCAACGGTGGCGGGGCAGCTGGGGTCGCGGTCGCGAAACTCTTGCTGGCGCTCGGCATCCGTGACATCGTCGTCTGCGACCGCGCCGGCGCTCTCTACCACGGCCGCAAAGACCATATGGATTTCTCCAAGCTGGAAATCGCCGAGCTGACCAATCCCGAGCTACGGAAGGGATCGCTGGCCGAAGTCATCAAAGATTCCGATGTCTTCATTGGGCTCTCCGCCCCCGGCGTGCTCACCCTCGAGATGGTGCAGTCGATGGCCAGGGATCCGATCGTCTTCGCGCTCGCCAACCCGACTCCGGAGATCATGCCGGCCCTGGCCAAGGAAGCCGGTGCCTTCGCGGTCGCCACCGGTCGCTCGGACTATCCCAACCAGGTCAACAACTCGCTCGCCTTTCCCGGCGTCTTCCGCGGCGCCCTGGACGTGAAAGCCCGAGAGGTCAACGATCGAATGAAGATGGCCGCCGCTCAGGCAATCGCCGATCTCATGCTCCCCGGTCAGCTCACCACCGAGAACCTGATTCCCGACGCGCTCGATCTGCGCGTGCCCCCGCGAGTCGCGGCTGCCGTCGCCCGCGCCGCCATCGAAACCGGCGTCGCGCAGCTCCAGCTCGACCCCCTCCAGGTCGAAGCCCGCTGCCGCGATCTCGTCTATGAGGGGGCGTAGGCACATCCACGTCACCCTGTCATCCTGACGAAGAAAGGATCTCCTCGCCGCAGCGAGTGTCACCAGATGACCCTGCTTCGAAGTACACACCAACAATTTTCGAAAACCGCTGTAACCTGGGAAACCCGAGCACACCGAATTCAGCACCGATCAGGAGGACCCATTCCCATGCGCCGTTTCACACCGATCATCCTGCTTGCCCTGCTCGTGCTGATCCTTGCCCCGGCAGCCGCGTTCGCCCAACCGCCCGGCAAGCCGACCGATACGACCCCAACTCCCGCTTCGTCGGATACCGGCGTGGTCTCCACACCTACGCCGTCGACCGAAGGGCCACAGATCGCCGTCCCGACCCAATCGTCCACCGGCTCGCCATCCGCCACCGCACCGCGGCTCGATCTTGCGGCTATGGTGCTCGATTCCACGCTCGTCCCCGAGGGATTCACGCTCTTCTATGAGGTCTACATCCCCGGCAGCCGCATCGGAGCCGATCTCACCGGCGGCACTATCGCCCAGGAAGAGATCGACTCGGCCGGTCTGCAGTGGTATTACGAAAGCGTCTACATCAGCGCCGACGGCAATACCCGCCTGCGCTCGTACGTCGAGCAATACGCCAACGACGATGGCGCCATCGCCGGATTCGGGCTCCTCGAAGACGAGACGCGTCTCGCGCCGCCGGGTTCGTCCTTTACCGACGGTCCCGGCGCGGGCGTGGGCGAGGAGCCATCCGAGATCAGCGAAGGATCGCTGCAACCGTCGGGCACGCCGATGCTGATTACCTCCGTCGATTCCACCTTCCGCACCGGCAACCTCCTCGCCGGCGTCTCGGTCGATACCGTCCCCGGCATCGCCGCCGATAAGCAGCTCGCTATCGATCTCAGTAAGGTTCTTTTCGATCGGATCCAGGCGGTCCGGGCCAACCAACCGGTTGCTCTTATCGACTACGCCCTACCGGGTCAGGTCGTCACACTCGGTCCCGACTGGACCGGCCGCGACGAGGGCTATCTCGCCGCGACCGAGATCTATGGCCCCGAGGCGGGCGCCACCCTCGCACCGTCGTTCGTCAGCGGCTATTTCACCAATGAGTCGCCGGCCAATTCCGACGCGGCGTTTCCGGTGCCGCTGGTGAGTCTCAACATCTCTCGCTTTACCGATGATTCGGGACCGCTGCAAGTCTTCAATATGCCGGGCCGGTTGGCGCCCCCCTTCGACGGGGCCACGCCGCTCGATCTCGACCCGATCCCCGGTTCGAGCATCACCCAGGCCTGGTCGTATCTGAACCCGTTGCTCTCGTCTGCGCCGGGCGCCACCGCGGATAGCGTTCGCATCACGGTGGCAGTCGGCTCCTATCTGGTCATCCTCGATATCCAGGCGAACAAGACGCTCGACGGCGCGCAGGACGCCGCGATCCAGATCGCGACCGCTCAGGTCGCCTGCCTGCAATCGACCTCGCCCTGCCCGCCGCTACAGCTCCCGGCCGGTCTGCTCGAATCTCCCGCAATCCCCGCAACTCCAGCTCCAACGCCGGCCCCCGTCGGATAACGCCCGAGTTGGACCCTTCATACGGAATCCGGATGGTTGGGTAGGGATGCGTTCACTCGCAAAGAAGCAGCACCCGCTCCCCGCGCACGGGGAAGAGCCGGAGAGGGGCGACCCCCACCCATATCACTCCCCTCGCTTCGTACATTGAAGCGTGGGGAGTCTCCCGAACGACGCATCCCCTTCACCACCGACCGATGCGCTACGACACCTTCGCTCACCATCCATGACAAAGCCGGAGCGGATATCCGCCCCGGCCTGCCAGCTTCTATGTGCTCTGCCGCGTTTACCGCTTTCGCCGGGTCCGGCGGCGTGGCGAAGCCGGGGCATTCTGCATTTCGATGACGTCGATCTCATCGACGTCGACCGAGCGAACGCGAGTCGATGCGGATGGATCGGGTGCAGGCACTGGAGCCGATTTGTCCATCAGGAACATGTCAAACAGCACCGCCGCGACGATGCCACCGACGATCGGGCCCACGATCCAGACCCAGCCATTCGTCCAGTCTCGTTGAATCACCGCCGGACCGAACCAGCGAATCGGGTTCATCGCCGCGCCGCTGACCGCCACCCCGGCCATATTGCCGATCGCAATCGTGATGCCGATCGCCCATGGCGCCACCCAGCGTCCAATCGAACGCTTGTCCACCGCCGTTCCAAAAACCACCAGCACCAGGAAGAACGTCAGCACCGTCTCCATCGCCAGCGCATTCCAGACCGACAAATCCACCGGGGGATCGGCCACCAGCGAGGTTCCCACCGCCGGCATACCCAGATTCACCCGGTTCCGGTCGACATCCAGATACATCAGCGTCAGCGCGCCGGCGCCCAGCACCGCGCCAATCATCTGGGCAATGATGTATCCCACCGCATCCGGCACGGAAATGCGTTTGGCCGCCAGCACTCCCAGGGTAATAGCCGGGTTGAAGTGACCACCCGAAATATGCCCACCGGCCGCTACCATGATGCCGATCGCCAGACCGGTCGCCAGCCCGATCGCCACGATATCCTGCCCCTGGGTCAGGATCACCGCTCCGATCGAAAAGAAACAGAGCGCGAACGCTCCCAGTGCCTCGATCACCAGCTTCGGCACAATATTTTCCGACACGTACCCCTCCTCCCACACTCGTACGTTCTTCGCCGGGTCCGCCACACCAGCGCCCTGCACGACCATACGTACGCGATATTGTGACTATAGGGAATCGCAATCGATGCCGCAATACCCAAGGCGTACGTTCGCAACAATTCCGCATCTGAGCGGAGTGCGTCGGCCCCGGCGCAGGGTCTTCGCGCCCAGCGGTGGCGCGCAGCGCGATAACGAGCCTCGTCCACGGCCCTTCCAGGGGGAAACGAAGATGCCCGACTCGCAGGCGCTACGTGCGCCGGCCCAGGCTATCCGACCGTAAAGACGATCGAATTGAGCAGCTCCCCGTTGACGCGCACTGCGCCGGCGTACGTCCCAGACGGAACGCCGCTCAAATTCCAGCTCGACGTATACCACTGCGGACCAGATGATGGATTCGCCTGTTGATCCTCCGACGCCAGCACCGTGCCATTCCCATCCAGCCACTGAAAGGTAATCGTCTCCCCACCGCTCAGGTTCGCCAGCCGCGCCGCCACGATCACCGATTGCGAACCCGCCGGCACCGACTCCACATCGTTCGCCGGACCCCCCGACGAATCGAGCGAGGTCGCAATCACGATCTCGGACAGCAGCGCAATCGGCGTAAACGTCGCCACTGGTGTGCCGGTCGGTTGCAAAAAGGTCTGCGCCAGTTCGGTCTGCTGCGCCAATGGCACCTGCTGGGTTTTTTCCGCTTCCCGCGCCTGGAACTTCCGCTCCTCGCGCGAATCGCCCTGCGAGCACGACACCATCAGCAACACGACCAGCGCGGAGCACATAGCTCCGCGCCAGCCTTTTCGCCACGTCCGTAGGGCAGAGACTCCGTACCCTGCATCATTTCCCGATCGTAGGGCAGGGACTCCGTGCCCTGCCGCGTGCGACTCAGCTCGGCGGCCGGTACTGACCGAACGCGTCCTGATATTCATCGGCCACATCCATGGCCGTCTTGTGTACGTAGATGCGAGTCGTTTGCGGAGATGCATGTCCAAGGATCGTTTGTACCGTCGATTCGCGCACCCGCCGGCGAACCATTTCGGTCGCCAGGCCGTGGCGGAAGGAATGCGGGGTGACGTCGCTCTCGATACCGAGCTCCCGGCAAAGCTGCGCGACGATGTGCTCCACCGTTCGCGGACTGATCGCCGCGCCCGGTTCGCCCACCTTGTCGCGCCCGCTGAACGCTGGCAGCCCACCCGAGCCACGCACATCGTCCTCGCGGAACTGCCAGTAGATGGTGACCGCCTGCGCGGTCTCGGCGTCGAAGTGTACGGTACGGCTCTTGCCACCCTTGGCGCGGTAGACATTCGCCGTCCCGTTGACCAGGTCGATGTCCCGCCGTCGCAGCGCGCAGAGCTCGGACACGCGGACCCCCGTCCGGAAGAGGAAGAGGATCATCGCCCGCACCTTCAGACGCCGCAGTTCCAGATGTGGTTTCTCTTCCGGGTGGGTGTTCTTGACATACTCCACGATCCGTTCGAGATCGGAGATGCGCACATCGGGCGGTGGCGGCGTGAACCGCGGCATCAACGCGGCAATCCGCACCCGCAACCGGTCGGTCGCCAGCGTCGGATGCAAATCGTAGGCCGAAATGTATGCGCAGAACTTTCGCACCGCCGAGAGATTGTTCTGGGCGGTCCGCATCCGGGAGACTTCTTCCGGCGTCCGGATATCGGACGGCACGATCAGCGTCGCAAACGACGTCACGTGCTCCGAGGCCAGCGCCTGCACCGGGGCCGTCTTCGGGTCGATCCCCTCATGCTGTTCGATATGCCGCAGGAATTTGTCCAGCCCGTGCCGATAGGTTTTTTTCGAACGCGGTGCCAGCCGCATATCGCCAAAGAACATCTCCACAGCCGCCTGGATCGTCACGATCCCGTTCGGCGGTGGGGGCGGGTCGGTTGCGCGCAAGCTTCGTTCGAGCACCAGGGACATTGCTTTTACTCCTCGTTCCGGGGGCCTTCCAAGAGTGTACGTACACTGTACGTTCACTTGCGCATTTCGTCAACATTGTCCGAAATCTTCGTCTCCAGCCCCGTCGCCCCTCCACCATATCATCCATGCCGATCCGGGTCCTGAGTCCTGAGTCCTGGGTCCTGGGTCCTAGGTCCTAGGTCCTAGGTCCTAGGTCCTGATACGACCATAGGGCACGGACACCGCGCCGTGCCCGGGCCGATCGTGGTGAAAGACCTCTGGGCCCCCTCGCGTAAATTCCTGAGTGCAACACTCTGCGTGCTGCGTGCCCCCAGCGTCTCAGGACTCAGGCCCCAGGGCTCAGGACCTCGAATCCCACCCTCCCGTATCCTTCTCTCAAGCAAAACTCGCAATCACGAAGGAGATCGCCGCCAATGAAGGTCGCCATCCAGCTCTACACCGTCCGCTCCCTGACCGCGGACGATATGCTCGCCACTCTCACCCGACTTGGCGAGATCGGCTACCGCGCCGTCGAGTTCGCCGGCTACGGCAGCTCCGAACCCAACGCCATCCGCGAAGCCCTCGACAAAGCCGGGATCGACGGTATCGCCGCCCACGTCCCCCTCACCCGCATCGACGACGAATTCGACACCGTTGTCGACGAGATGCACACCATCGGCGCCAAACACCTCATCATCCCATGGCTCCCGCCCGAGATGCGCAATGACGCCGGGTACGACCACGTCATCGCCACCCTGAACCAACGCGCTCCCGAAGCGCGCGACGCCGGCCTCCGTATGGGCTATCACAACCACGACTTCGAATTCATCAAGGATGAAAATGGCAATTTCCCCTTCGACCGCATTGCCGATTCGACCGATCCCAGCCTCGTTTCCCTCGAAATCGACTGCGGCTGGGTGAAATACGCCGGTCAGGACCCCGTCGCCATCATCGAGCAATACGCCGGCCGGGTGCCCCTACTCCACGCCAAGGAAGAGCAAATCGACGGCGTCGACGATCTCCCGGCCCCCGGCTCCGGCCCCCTCCCCTGGAAACAGATCGTCGCCGCCGGCAATGCCGCCGGTTCCGAATACCTCATCGCCGAGGACGACAAGCCCCGTGACCCCATGAAAATCGCCAAAGCCGCCTTCGAACACCTCACCAAACTCGTCAGCTAACAGTCTGACCACGTTTTTTTGTCAGGGTATTCATCCGCGCGTCGGCACCACCCCACCCCTGTCATTCTGAGCCGCAGCGAAGAATCTCTTGTTGGAGACAAACCCCGCCCCTCAACAAATGCACGGGACAGCTAGTCGCGGCCGATGTACTAGGGCTGTCGTGGGTCAAGCGTCAAGGTTTCAGTGCCCGGCGTGGCGACACACGCATTTCACTGAACTCTTGACGCTTGACACTGGACTCTTGACAACAGGCGCGCCTCTCATCTCGAATCATAATCGGCCACTGACTATTCAAATACTAACTATGTTACGTAGCGTGTAATTGTCGAAAGAAAATATCCGGCCTACACTGTGTTTCATACAATCGTGGTCCCGACGTGTCTCGCTGCCTCAGCCCGATTGCCGGGACCGAACACAGGGAGAACACGCGCATGAATCCCCTGAAGGACGAAGACCGCGATCGGTCGTCATCGACGGAAGGCGACCCGGATCCCACCGTATCCCGGCGCACCTTGCTGCTGACCGCGGGCGCTGCCGGAGGAGCGGCGCTGGTCGGCGCCGAGCTTGGGGCAGGCCCGCATCTCGCCGCGGCCCAGGGCGCCACTCCGACCGCAGCCGTGCCACCAGCCGACGCGGTGCCGCCCGCCATCCCCCCGTGGACCAGGGAATGGGGTCCGCTTCCCTCCGAATACGGAGCGCGCTCTCCATTCGAAGATGACGTCGTGCGCGATCCCAGCGCCACCAGCAGCCGCTCTCCTCTTGCCGATCTGCGCGGCATCATCACTCCAAACAGCCTCTTCTACGAGCGCCACCACGCCGGCGTTCCCCAAATCGATCCGTCCGAGCATCGCCTGATCATTCACGGCATGGTCGACCGGCCGGTCGAATTTACCCTGGACGATATCAAGCGATTTCCCTCGGTATCGGTCATCCACTTCCTCGAGTGCTCGGGCAATACGGGGAGCGAATGGAAAGAAAGCACGATTCGGGAAACCGTCCAGAAAACGCACGGCCTGGTCAGCGCCACCGAATGGACCGGTGTGCCGATGAAGACGCTGCTCAAGGAAGCCGGCATTCAACCTGGCGGCACCTGGCTCCTGTGCGAGGGCGCGGACGCGGCGGCATTGACGCGCAGCATTCCCACCGAAAAAGCCATGGAAGACGGGCTGCTGGTTTACGGCCAGAACGGCGAGGCGCTCCGCCCGGAACAGGGCTATCCGATGCGCGCCATCTGGCCCGGCTTCGAAGGCAATTCCAACGTCAAATGGCTCCGCCGAATCAAGGTCGGCAACCAACCATGGGAAACCCGGGAAGAAACGTCGAAATACACCGACCTGCTGGCCGACGGCGTTGCCCGCCAGTTCACCTTCTTCATGGAAGCCAAATCGGTGATTACCTCACCCTCCGGCGGGCAAACGATTCCAGCCCAGGGATTCTGGGAGATTTCCGGGATCGCCTGGTCCGGACACGGCAAAATCACGATGGTGGAGGTCTCCACCGATGGTGGCGCCACCTGGGAGGAAGCCGATCTTCAGGGCCCGGTGCTGCCGATCTGCCTGACTCGCTTCCGCTATCCATGGACCTGGGACGGTCAGGCCACCAAGATTCTCAGCCGGGCTACCGATGAAACCGGCTACGTGCAGCCGACAGTGGATGCGCTCGTGCAGGCTCGTGGCGTCAATTCCACCTATCACATGAACGCGATCAAAACCTGGGCAGTTGCCGAGAATGGAGAGGTGACGAATGTCTACCAATAAGGATCAGGTGGTCGAGCAGAAGCCCTTTGGCTTTGGCACCGACGCGACCCCGGAGGTGATCGCTGGCTGGGATATCGACATTGCCTCCGATGGCGCCGGTCTCCCAGAAGGGAGCGGCACCGTCGAGCAGGGCAAGGCGCTGTATGCCAAATTGGGCGCTGCCTGTCATGGAGCCAACGGGGAAGGTACCGACGCCGCGCCGGCGCTCGTCGGTGGCCAGGGCACGCTGTCCACCGACTCGCCCAAGAAAACAATCGGCAGCTACTGGCCCTACGCCACCACCCTCTACGACTACATCCACCGGGCCATGCCGGCCAACGCGCCCCAGTCCCTTAAGCCGGACGAGGTCTACGCGATCGTGGCCTTCCTGCTCAATGCCAACGGCATCATCCCCGACGACGCGATCATGGATCAGGACAGCCTGCCCCAGGTCATCATGCCGAATCACGCCGGCTTCACCAGCCCAGACCCCCGCCCGGACGTCTACTAGGCCGCTGCGCAAGCGGTTCACAGTACGCACACCGGCGGCCGCAACTCCTGCGGCCGCCGGTTCTTACTATTGCCCATTGCCCGCTAGATCCTCGGATCCCGCGGCCAGACGCTCTGCTCCGCATCCAGACCGGAGAAATCACTCCCCATCGCCAACTGCAAATCGTGCCGGTCGGTCCGCGTGCGCGGCATCCCATCGATCCGGCTGTAAAACGGATGCTCCAGTGCCAGCGCCGGCGTCACTCTCGGCAGCCTCGGCGCATCGAGTCGGCGAACCGCCTCGGCAGCCGCCAGCTGCGCGAACAAATTTGTGGCCACGAACATGAGCGTGATCGCGATTGCGATCGTTATCGGTCCCATCGTCTGCTCCATTTCCGAGACGACAGCGTCCCACTCTCGATCCCGGACCGTCGATGTCCCTCGCAACAGTACAGCCAAATCCTGGTGAAATGATTAAATGCGAATTACGCGATATCACCATCGCCAATTCATCCAATCTGCACAACCAAACGCTTCCCTTCGCAGCGCGGTTTCTCCAGCGATCCGTCCTCCCTTCTCCCCAGCGGGAACGTAGAGCAGGGACTCTGTGCCCTGCCTGGGGGTAAGGCGATCCCGCAGCCCGAAACCCATTCCAACCCGGCAACCCAATCACCCCAAGACGAAAGAGCCCCCTTCTTCTCCCAGCATTGGGGGAAGAAGGGGGTTGGGGGATGATGAGGGCAAAAACCCTACACCCTAGTACCCACTCTCCTCTTGCACGTCATCGTCGCCGCCGGCATACACCTTGTAATAGACATTGCCGTCCGCGCCGGTATACGTCAACCGCAGCTCATCGTCGTACGCGTACTGGTACGGATCGTAGGCGTAGTTGTCGCCCAGGTCGGCCCAGTCACTCCAGCCATCCGCGCCGTATTCCACGGAATACGCGTGGTTGTCGGCGCCGGTGTAGACGATCTGAAGGTTGTCCTCATAGGCGTAGACATTCGGCTGCCATTTGGACGGATAGCCGCCCGCCACCTCTTGCCAACCGCCCCAGGCTTCACCGTCGAAGACGTTGTAGATCGGCTTGCCCGCCGTATCGACCGCAAAGGTGTACAGGCTGTCGTCGTATCCCGCCGCATAGGGCGTGTACGCAACCTGATAGTCACCGGGGAGCGCCTTCGGCTCACTCCAGGCGGTGCCGTCATACCGCGACCAGTACACCTGGCCGTCGGTGCCGCACCAGAACACCTGCTCCTTGTCGCCCCAGGAGATGGCATATGGCTCGTAATCGGAACCGATATCGCCGCTGACTTTCTGCCAGTCGCCCCAGGTCGCACCGTCGTAGGGCTTGTGGTAGACCGTTCCGTCGGCCGCCGTGGCATAGAGATACTGCCAGTCGCCGTTCACATTGACATAGGGAGCAGATTCGAACGTGTAGGCGCCGGCGTAATTTTCCCAGCCACTCCAGGCGGAGCCGTCATAGGAGTTGCCATAGAGCGCGCCATCTGTGCCGGTGTAATACACGTAGGTCGCGTCCTTGTAGGTCACCGCGGTGGGCTCGTAGTCATAGGTGGCGGGCTGATTCTCCCAGGCCGCCCAATCGGTCCATGCCGACCCATCGTAGGTCGCGTAATAGCCGGAACCATCGGCCCCGGTCGCATACTGGTAGAGTCCGCTGCCGTACGGTACGGCCACTGTGCTGGCGTCGAAATCGTATTGCCCGGCGCCATAGCCCGAACCCTCGGGAATCTTCTG
>DASTFJ010000307.1:0-4625 GCA_035708745.1 Thermomicrobiales bacterium
CCGCTTGCGAGAATGCGGACCAGCGCTTCGCCCGGTCCGGGATGCGGAACCAGGAATTCTTCGACCACGCCGGGTTCGTTCGGTTTGCGCGCGATGACGCCTGTTGCACGGATTGGATCGGCCATGATGCCCTCTCTGTTCGATCGCATCGTTGCAATTGCGGCAACGTCGATGCGCCACCGCTCGATGGCGAGCATCGTGACCGAGCGAGCAGGCGGCTGTCAAGCACGACAAGCGCGATGCATCGCGGTGTTATGGAGTATCAAGGTAATCGACCACGATCCGTGAGAATTCGGCCGGTTGGTCGATCATCGCGAAGTGCCCGGTGCCGGGCATCAACTCGAGCGAGCCATTTGGAAGGAGCTCGGCAAGCAGGCGAGCGTGGTCGAGGTCGATGACTTCTGCTTCGATGCCGTCCAGGACGAGGATGGGTGTCTGGATGGAGCGCATCTCATCCGCTGTCCAGTCGGGCTCCGCCGTCCACAACTGCCGAAGATTGGCGAGAAATTCGTCCCAACGTTCGGGCTGCGGAGATTGCTGCTGGCAGCGGCCGGGATTCTCGGCCATGAAACGCTCTGACCCGGCGCTGGTTTTCGGTTCGGCATCGCTGCCTCGATATCCGCTCAGATCGAAATTGACCCCATAGGCGACGACCCGGCGAAGACGTGCCGGCTGGCGCAGAGCGATATCGAGCGCAATGATGGCGCCGTCACTCCAGCCGACGATATCGGCCGATTCGATGCCCAGATGGTCGAGCAGCGCAAGAGTGTCGTCGGCCATATGGCGATATGTGATCTGGCGGTCATCGAATGAGGAGCGGCCGTGACCACGGCTGTCCATGGTGATAACCAAGTGGCTTGCGGCCAAGGCTGGAATGAGGTCGCCCCACCAGGTGCTATCCGCGCTGCCCCCGTGGAGCAACACGACGGCAGGGCCAACGCCGGAGAGGTCGTAGGCGATCTGGATTCCGTCGGTTTCGAGTGTCTGGGTGGACTTTGAGTCTCATCCGGATCGATGTAGATCTGAGGGGCAAGCGGTGGCTCCCTGTTTCGGAGCCACCGCTGCTGTGTTGGAATAGATATCGCTCATCGGCTACTCGGGAGCGTCGAGCTGACGTTCTGCGAGCGGAGCTTGGGGAAGACGGCGAGGCTCCTCCACTTCGCTCCGGTCGGGCTGACGGTCAGGCTGTTGGTGTAGCGACCGTGCCGGTCGCCAGGTAGTCGAGCACGATCTGGTTGAATTCTTCCGGTTTTTCGAACATAGCGAAGTGCCCGGTGCCGGGCATGATCACGAGCTCGGCGTTCGGCATGAGCACCGCCATGAGCTTGGTCTGGTTGAGATCGATCGCTTCTTCGTCCGCGCCATCGAGGATCAGGAACGGCGTGGTAATCGAAGCGATCTGCTCCATCGTCCAGTTGGGTTCAGTTGCCCACATGTTGGAGATATTGGCGAGAAACTCATCCCAGCGCTCGGGGTGCGGAGAGGTGGTTTGATAGTCCTCGGCCGCACGCGCGATATAGGCATTGAACCGGTCGCTGGCGCCGATATCGAGACGCACTCCGCTGGGATCGAAATTCGCGGCATAGGCAACCACGCGGTTGAGCCGGTCTGGATTCGACAGCGCAAGATCGAGCCCGATGATGCCGCCGTCACTCCAGCCGACCAGATCGGTTTGCGGGATTTCGAGATGGTCGAGCAGACCGAGCACATCGGAGGACATCAGATCGTAGGAAATAGGCGTGTCGTCGAACGACGAGCGGCCGTGACCACGGCTATCCATGACGATGACCTGATAGTCCTGGGAAAAGACCGGAATCTGATTGGCCCAGTAGGTCCCGTTCGCCAGCCCGCCATGAAGCAGCAGGAGCGGATCGCCCTCGCCGTAGATCTCGTAGTAAATGTCGATCCCGTTGATGCTGACGGTTTGACCGGCAACCTCGCCCCAATCGGCCGGGAGGAGATCCTGCGGCGGAGGCATTGCCGCGGGCGAGGCCGCGGGGGTGGCGTCCTGAGCCAGCGTGGCGCGGGCTCCGAGGAATGGAACTGCCAGCGTAAGCGCGGCGCTCCCGCCGAGAAACGATCGTCGCGTTGTCATGACAACCTCCGGACTCGTTTACTGAGATTCCGTTCTGGAATTCAGTCAAGTACGCCACAGGTGGTGGGACATTGCAAGATCAGGACGGACCGAGCGGCAGCGGAGTCGGATCGGCGGTAACGAAGGCGCGGAGGAGATCGAAGGCGTCGGTCAGATCGCGCTCGTCGAGCATCTCGAAGGCGGAATGGGTATAGCGGGTCGAAACGGCGAGCAACGCGGCGGGGATACCGGAGCGGATGAGCGCGGCGCCGTCGCTACCGAACCCGGGGTAGATGGCGCGCTGAACCGGGATGGCATTGGCCTCGGCGACATCGAGCAGCTGGTCGATGATGCGGCGATCGTAGTGGGCCCAGGAGTCTTTGTAGACCAGGGTGGGTCCCTTGCCGAGCTGCACCGGAATTTCTTGCAGGCTGGTGCCGGGATAGTCGGCGATGGGACCGTTGTCGATGGCGATGGCGAGATCGAAGGGGTCCGACTGCCCGAGCGAAAGCGCGCCGATGAGCCCGATTTCCTCCTGGACCGTCGCGGCTACGGTTATGTCGTAACGAAATGCGGCATGATCGACCCCGATCAGCAGGTGAGTCATGAGCGCAAGGGAAACGCGATCGTCGATGGCTTTGCCATAGAGGCGCTTGCCCAACCGGCGGGCGGGCGGATTCCAGACGACCCCGGCCCCGACGTGGACACCGAGGGCTTCGGCTTCCTCTTTCGAATCGACGCCGATATCGACGAAGATGTCATCTTCGGTCGGGGTTTTACCGCGGTCGGCTTTGGTGGAGAGGATATGACCGGTGGCCGCACCGAACATGCCATCGATACGGCCATTGCGCGCGACGATGAGGGCGGGTTTGCCAACGGGATATCGCTCGGAAAAATTGCGACTGCCAGCCTGGCCATCGGTCAGCCAGATGAAGCCGCGTTCGTCGATCGATTTGACGACGAAGCCGATTTCGTCCGCATGGCCCTGGATGAGAAGCTTCGGGCCGTCGCCGGGAATATGAGCGAGCACGTTGCCGATCGGCGTCGAGGTGACCTCGGCTCCCGCGGCCGCCCATTTCTCGCGGCACCAGGCGAGCACCGGCTCTTCCTGCCCGGTGGGTGCAGCCATTTCCATGAGCTCGATGAGGGTGTCGGTGAGGGAGATCATTCCTTTTCAACCGAACAAATGACGTTCGGCCTCCTCGTAGAAGTTTTCTCGGGTGCCGATCCAGTGAATGACGACGGTTCGATTGTGCTCATCAACGTCGTACAGCGCCCGGTACTCTCCACTGCCCTTGACGTGAATCTTCAAGGCACGATATCCGGCCAAGTTGCCTTTGAGCTCTTCCCCGATGTCGGGTTGGTGAACAAGTGCTTCGAACGCTCGAACAAACGTCGATTCGGCGTGTCTGTGACGCTTGAGTCGCTTGAGCGCCGCGGGAGTGATGATGAAACCAAATGCATCACTCACCGCCGAGAGCTACGCCCAATTCATCCGCGAGCTCTTCGAGTGTTAGCCCCAGACCGGCCTCATACTCGGCCTGACTCTCGGCCAGGTGCCGGAGCAAGGGGCTTTCGACTTTGACAAATGTGATGGTGCCCACGGGTGAGTTTGGATCGATCGCATACAGGTCGCCGCTCTCGATTTCGTCATGCTCCCGCTTGCTCTTGGGAACCACCAATCGTCCCTTGCTATCAATTCTCGCGAACGATGCGGACATTGGAATTCCTCCCAGTGGGAAAATCCCCCTACCGGTGATGGTACCGCGCCGCGTCTAGCGGTTCAACGAGAGGTAACCTATGTGGTCAGCCTACGAGAGCGTGAGTCGGTCTCTCTACACTATCGGGGCGGCTATTTCCATGAACTCGATGAGGGTGTCGGTGAGGGAGATCATTCCTTTTCAACCGAACAGGTGACGTTCGGCCTCCTCGTAAATGTTTTCTCGAGTCCCGATCCAGTGAACCAAGACCGTGGCAGTTTCCTCGGAGACCCCATAGATCGCCCGATACTCACCACTGCCTCTCACCGAGATTTTCAACGAACGCAGTCCCTGGAGTTTCCCAGTCAGTTCATGGCCCGCAAGAGGATCCGTTTTCAGCACCATTAGCGAACGGAGAATCTGAGCTTCTGCGTGCTTGTGACGCCGCAAACGCTTCTTTGCGGGGCCAGTCAGATCAAGCGAATATTCCTCACTCACCATCTAGATCTACGCCGAGTTCAGCAGCTACTTCCTCAATAGACTGGAAGTTGCCTGCTTCATACTCGGCTCTGCTCTCTGCTACGAGTCTGACCAGGGGATTCTCTACCCTGACGAACGTGATCGTGCCCGCCTCTGAATGCGGATCGATGACGAAGAGATCGCCATCCTCGAGCGCATCGCGCTCTCGCATCTGCTTTGGCACGACAAGTCGGCCCTTGCTATCGAGTATGGCTGTCAGGGTGGACATTGTACGCTCCTTCCTTGGTGGGCCAGTCCCACAACAGAAGGGTATCTCTTGGATACTACAGCGTCAACGGGATGTCGCTCAGCAGCTCGGCGCCGGAGTCGGT
>DASTFJ010000308.1:0-15164 GCA_035708745.1 Thermomicrobiales bacterium
CTCAGAAGGGTGTCCTGTGCCCATTGGCGGGTTGCGGCGGCAGGGTTGTGGGGCAGGTCGACGAGAGAGATTCTTTGCTTCGCTCTGAATGACAACAGGGGAGGACTGACAAGGGGTGAACGGTGGGATCGACCGAGACGCTCCGCCTGTCTAGAGGAGACGAGCGGAGCCGGGATCCAGCACCGAGTGTGGGTGACGGGTAACCAGCCCGGGCAGGGTCCGTGGCTGCCCAGGCCCGCACCCATGCCAGATGTGCCGCTTATCTTCATCATAGAACATACGTTCTTTTGCTGTCAAGGGGTGTGGGTTTTCAATTTTCGGGTTGGTCGTGGGCAAGGTTGGGTATCGCGCTGGCGCGCGACGGCACGGCACAGAGTCCGTGCGCTCAAACCGAGATGGCACGGCGCGGAGTCCGTGCGCTCCGACTGCGGGTGGTGCGATGGAGGCTGGGGTGGGGGGGACAAGAGGTCCTTCGACAAGCTCAGGACGACGGGCGGGGGATTACCGGCCGTTCCAGCCGATGAGGATGAGAAGGGCGCAGATGAGGAAGAGCGCCAGCAGGCCGATGACGAGCGCCCATTGCAGCCACGAGTCGGGGTTGCCCGGTTCCTCTGGCTCGGCGGGCTGGGCGACGGCGAGTGCGATCTCCGGATCGGTGACCGGTTGCTCGACCTCGACGATCTCTACAGGTTCAGTGGTGTCACGCTCGCTCACGCGCGCAGTGTAGCAGCCGCCGCTGGCTCAGCAGCGGGCGGGTCTCGTAGCGGCGCACCAGCGCGGCCGCGATCAGCACGACCAGCATGCCGGCGAGTCCATCGACGACATAATGATTTCCGGTCGCCACTACCACCGTTTCCATCAGCATCACATGGGTGATGGCCAGTACGCCTATCCACCAGCGGCGGCCGGAGGCGACATAGAGCAGCCAGCCCGCGATGATCGACCAACCGACGTGCATGCTCGGCATGGCGGCATATTCGTTGACCATGCTCGGAATCGAGCCGTAGGCATTGAAAATCGATGCCCCGGAGGAATCCCCGTAATAGCGCGGTCCGTAGAGCATAAGGGTGTCGACATACCCGTGCTCAGCCAGCAACCGGGGTGGCGCCAGCGGCACCAGCGCGAAGATGACCAGCGCCAGCGCCAGCGACACCGCGAACATTCGGCGTGCGGTCTGGAAAGCGACCGGCGCGGCGCGATAACCCCAGACTGCCGCCAGGATCAGCACCGGGAAGAACGCGAAGACATAGTAATGATCGAAAAACCAGACCACTTCGCCATGCCGCAACGCCCAGCGCTGCACCGAATGCTCGATGTCGATCCCCAGCCAGGCTTCGAATCGGAGCAGCGCGCGCGCATTCCGATCGCCGACGTCCTCCCCGCGATCGACGACGGCCCACCGCACCATCGTATAGAGCAGATAGAGAATCAGCAAAGGACCGAGCGCCTGCGCCAGCGACGAGCGCTCCGGGACGCGCTCGTCCGGGGCCGTGGTGGCGGCCTGCCGGCGGGTGTGTTGGAAACGTTCGAGAGTAACCATGCGCCTCTCGTGTGATTCGACCTGGGTTGTCGAGTGCAGACTTCTGAGTGGACGATCGCACCGGTTGCACGGGCCGGCTGGATTGCGGTCGTTATCGCTCGAAGTGCGTCTTCCGACCTGCGGGACGATCGGAGCGGCTTCGTCCGATTGTAAGGCAGCACCCAGGGTACGTAAATAAGGTGGACCTAGGAACTAGGACCTGGGAACTAGAAGCTTCATGTCCTGAGCGAGAAGCGAAACTGGTTCGAGTCCTATGCACTAGGTCCCAGTTCCCAGGTCCCTTAAAGAACGCCCCCAAGCTCCGGAAGTAAGATCGTTTCCCACTCGCGGGCGACCGCCTCACGATAGGGCGCGGCGCTGATGATGCGGATCAGGCGGCGGTGCTCTTCGAATCGTTTGAAATCGTCATCGCCGAGCCCGACTACATTCCGCCACGCCATCAGCCGCTGGAATCCAACCGGCGGCCGCTCGAACCAGACCCAGACATCGGTGCGCCAGCGTTCCGGTTTGGGGATGTCGATCAGGATCGTCTCGTCCGGCAGCTCCTCGCCGAGAAGCGTCTCCAACCGCCGGGTCATCCCGAGCTCGACCGCCCGCCGCCGCGCCGGATCGTGAAAGAGCGCCCCCAGCCGGGGATAGAGATCGGACGCTTGCGCGCTGATCTCGACCGCCCGCTTGTGGATTTCCCGGCGTTGCAGCGCATTGGCGAGCCGCCGGGTGGTTTCCGGCATGCGGAAACGGCGCATGAGCGCCAGCAGGGAAGCGTCGTCGTTATCGGTCAGCGCGGCCGCCTCGATCGCTCCGGCCAGGATCGCGTCCTGCACGGCGCGCAGCAGCATCGCCATGCAGGCGCGGTTGGTGTGATGCCAGTAGACATTGTCGAACATCTCCTGGCGGGCGTTGATGAGCGAATGAAGCGGACTGACACCCTTCGCATCGACGGCGATGCGCGGGGTCGCCTCCGCCGGTGGAGTGGCAAAGATGAGTGACGCGATCAAGCGGCTGGTATCGACCCCGCCATACGGCACGCTGCAAGCGCGGGCATCGCGCGGGAGATAGTCGAGCTTATCGACATCGAGCGGACCGGACAGGATGCCCCGCAATAGCCGATCGGCCGCCGGCAGCTGCTGTCCGGCGGGATCGATGATGGCCGCGACCCGTTGCGGATCGACTCCCCAATACTCCCGCAGGACCGGCGCGATCTCCGTTCCAAGCACGATGGCGCGGCCGACCCGCTCGTGCGAGATCACCGGATCGCCCAGCTCCTCGATGGCGTGGGAAAAGGGGTAATGCCCGATATCGTGCAACAGCGCGGCCGCGCAGATGGTGCGGGCGTCCTCGTCGGTGATCCAGGCGGCATCGGCCCGGGCGCGCAGATGCTCCACCGCTTGTCGCGCGAGATGAAACACCCCGATCGAATGCTCGAAGCGGGTATGCCGCGCGCCCGGCCAAACCCGGGAAACGAACCCGAGCTGCTGGATCCGCTCCAACCGCAAAAACGCCTGGGTGTCGATCAGCCGCAGCTCCGCGTCGGCCAGCGGAATAATGTCGTAGAGCGAATCGCGCAGCTGGGTCGATACCGGAAAGGCCGTTCCGGCGGTGCGGCCGCGATGCGTTTCTGGATGGGTGCGCAGGTCGATGTCCGGCATGATGAAAGAATACGCGGGAAGCGGTCGGCAATCGCACACGAACAATCGAACACGAACATTCGATGGGGAGCGGTGGGTGACGCAGGCAATCAGCCTGGGTGAGGAGGAGCGGGTCGAGCCGGGCGAAAACCGGGTCGAACGCACCATCGCGCCGCTGCCGTTTATTTCCTTCGGATTTGCCCTGGCGCTGGTCTGTGGCACGATCTGGGCCAACGATCTCGTTTCCCCTGCGTTACCGGCGATCAAGGACGATTTCGGTCTATCGGCCAAGGGGATGGGGCTGGTCGTCTCGTTCCTCTTCGTTGGGCGGTTGCTGGGCAATTTTCCAGCGATGCGGTTTCTCGAGACCATCGGCGCGCCGCGTACCGGCAGCATCGGTGGTCTCGTGCTCGTCGCTGGGTCGATCACCAATGCGCTGGCCCCCAATCCGGAAGTGCTCTACCTCGGCCGGGTGCTGCAGGGCGTCGGAATCTCGCTGCTGGTCAATGCCGGGATGCGCTCGATTCTCTTTGCCCGGCCAGGGCGCGGCGACGCCATGACGATCTATGGCATCGCCTCGACCAGCGGCAGCGTCATTGGGTTGGTGAGCAGCGGGTTGCTCACCGGCGCGTTTGGCTGGCGCACGATCTTCGCGCTTGCGGCCGCGCTCGGCGTGGTGCTGACGTTGCTGCCCATTGCCAGCACGCGGGTTGCCCGGCGAGCCACCCATCCTACGGCCGCTGTGCCCGCGGCAGTGGTGATGGTGCCGTTGCGGACGTATTTGGTTCCGCTGGCCGTCAATTTCCTGATCTTCTGCAACTATTCCGTCTGGACGATCCTGCCGCTGTATGCCGAGCATCGATTCGATGCCGGTCCGGGCATGACAGCCAATCTGCTGCTCGTCATCACAATCATGCACCTGGCCGCGGCGGTGCCGGTGAGCCGCGCGATCCGTCGGTTCGGTTCGTCCGTGGTGCTGGCCGTGTCGGTGGTCGTGGCCATGATCGGGTCGATAGGGATCTTGCTGGCGCCGTCGGTGTGGGCGCTGGCGGTCCCGTTGATGTTCTACGGGGCCGGGATGGTCGGCTCGGTCAATTGTGCGGGTGATATCGTGTTGCATCGCGGTGGAGCGGGGTCCAGGGCGGTCGGAACCTTGCGGCAGACCAGTGACCTCGGGTTGGTGGTTGGTCCGCTCGCGGCAGGGTCGATGATCGACGCCATTAGCTACGATGCTCCGTTCATCGCCTTTCCGATCCTGATGGTGGCGGCCGCGCTGGGCGTCCAGCTCTCCACCATGCGCTCGCTCCGAAGCTCATAGGAGGTGGCCTGATGCGTGTGGCGCTCATTTCCGATATGCATGGCAACCGGGTTGCGCTCGAAACAGTCATTGCGGCGCTGGAACGTGATGCCCCGGATCGAACCGTCTGTCTGGGCGATGTGGCCGTCATGGGACCCGATCCGGCCGGGACGATGGATCTGCTCGAATCGCTCGGTTGCCCGGTGATCCAGGGAAATGCCGATGTCGAGCTGTTCACCGATCCCGAGGTCGTGAAAGCGGTCGAGGATAAACCGCTCTTTCGCGATCTCATTCTCTGGACCCAGGAACAAATGGGGGAGAAACAGCTGGCGTTCGCGCGCACGTTCGTCCCAACGGTCGAGCTCGATCTCGGGTCCGGTGTGCGGCTGCTCTGTTTCCACGGCTCGCCGCGCTCGAACACGGAGATCATCGGGAGCGAGACCACACCGGAAGCGCTGATCGAGGCGATCGATGGATCGACCGCCACCCTGCTGGCCGGCGGCCATACGCACCATCAGCTCTTGCGACGGTTCGATCGCCAGTGGCTCATCAACCCCGGCAGTGTCGGGATGACGCACCGGCTGACCCGCGTCGACCAGGAAACGCGCACACCGCCCTGGGCGGAATACGGTATCGTCACCGTCGAGCACGGCGCCATCGACGTGTCGTTACGGGCCATTCCCCTCGACATCGAAGCGGTAAAGGCGCAGGTCCCGGCCTCGATGCCACACCGCGACGGCTTTTTGGCCTATTGGAGCGGCATGGCCAAATAACTCTTTCGAGTATTGACCGTTCCACCGGAACCGTTGACAATCGCGTGGACACGTTCCACGTCATAGCAATTGGGGATTTTTTGCCCTATGAGTCGCGCGCTCGAATACTTTCTCGGTTCCGTCATCATCAATATCGTCGGACTGGCGATCCTGAACTGGATTCTGGACGATTTCGCGATCGACACCTGGTGGGGTCTGATCGGGATGGCCTTGATGCTGTCCCTCGTGCCTGGAATCGCCTTGGGCATCGCCTACCGGGTAGCGCGGTTGATCCATCCGATCGTCTTTCCGTTGTTCGCGTTCCTCTTTTCCGCGCTGTTCGTCTGGATCGCGCCCGATTTGCTCGATGCCATCGGTATTGGCGGTGTGCATATCCACGGTTGGCTGACCGCGCTGTGGATCGCGCTCGGCGTGACCTTCATCGGCACGGTCGTCGCGGCAATCTTCTCGCTCAATGACGAGGCCGGGTATGACCGGTTCGTCACCGACCAGCTCCGCAAGAACTACGACAAAACCAAAATCGTTTCGGACAAGCCGGCGCTCCTCTTTCTCGAGTTCGACGGCCTGGCGATCGATGTCCTGCAGCGGGCGATCCGCGATGGGTACATGCCAACTGTCAAGCGCTGGATGGATTCCGGCCAGCATGTGCTGACCAGTTGGGAGCCCGATCTCTCTTCGCAGACGTCGGCCAGCCAGGCGGGCATTCTGCTCGGCAGCAACCACAATATTCCGGCCTTCCGCTGGTGGGACAAACCGCGGGGCCAGCTCATGGTCTCCAGCTCGATGCACACCGCGGATGCGCTGGAGCAGGAGCTCTCCTCGGGCGATGGGCTGCTCGTGCACGATGGCGGCAGCCGGTTCAATGTGTTCTCTGGCGACGCGCCCGATGCGATGGCGACCTTCTCCAAGGTGTCTACGTCAAAGCTGGGTAAGGACGCTTCCTATCTGGCGTATCTGGCCAATCCCTACCTGCTGCCGCGCACCTTCGGGTTGTTCCTGGCCGATTGCGGCCGCGAGGTGATCCAGGGTTTCCAGCAGCGTCGCAAGAACGAGCTGCCGCGCGGACACCGGCGGTTGAAATATGTGCTCACCCGCGCCACAACCTCGACCGTGATGCTCGAAGGTGGGCGGTTCGTGGCGACCGCCGATATCCAGCGGGGTCTCCCCTCGGCCTACTACACATTCTTCAGCTACGACGAGATCGCGCATCACTCGAATGTCCGCAGCACCGATGGATTGAAGATCCTGCGGGTCATGGACCAGATGCTGGAGGGTTTGGAACGCGCGGCCCAGACGGCACCGCGACCGGTGCATCTTTTCCTGTTGAGCGATCACGGTCAAAGCCAGGGAGCGACCTTCAAGCAGCGCTTCGGCAAAACGCTGGACGATGTGGTCGTGGAGCTGATCGGCGAGGATGCCAATGTGACGGCCATTCTCGATTCGCAGGAAGCGCTCGGCAATATCAGTATGGCGGTGACCCAGGCGGTCAAATCCGACCGGCGGACCTCCGCGCTCGCGGGCCGCATGCTCACGAGAAAGTCGGACGACGGCAATGTGCATCTGGGTAGCTACAAGAAAATCGACGCCGCGGTCGAAACGACCGCCCAGGTCGGCGCGACGGATGCGGTCGTTTTGGCATCGGGCAACCTGGGTCTGATCTCGTTTCCCAAATTTCCCCACCGCATGACGGTCGAGGAAATCTCGGAGCACTTTCCGCGGCTCATTCCGGGGCTGATGTCGCATCCCGGTATCGCGTTCGTGCTGGCGAATTCGAGTGTCGACGGTGGCGTGGTCTTTGGCGCGGAAGGGGTGTATTACCTCGACAACGACCATATTGCCGGCGTGAACCCGCTGGCGAACTTCGGTCCCTTCGCGGCCGAGCATCTCCGCCGCGCCAACAAGTTCGACAATGCGCCGGACCTCTATGTGAACAGCATGTTCGATCCGGTAACGGAAGAGGTTGCCGCCTTCGAAGAGCTGGTCGGCAACCACGGCGGGTTGGGCGGTCCGCAACAGCGGCCCTTTATCCTGCACCCCGCCATCTATGACGCCGGTCCCGATCCCATCGTGGGAGCTGCACACCTGAGCCAGATCATGAAACAATGGATCGATCAGGCACAAGGGCCATTTCCGACGGTCCAGCAAACCGCTCCGTCGATCCCGGCGGGAGCCGCCTGATCGAGGAAGAGCCATGAACGACGAATATAGCTTCGGGCCAGATGAACCGCCGGTGCCGAAGACCGAGCGCGATCTCGTCATGGATCGCTTCATGGTCAGCGTGCGGCGCTTGCCGCGCTATGGACGCCTGGCTACCAATATGTTGCGTGACGATCGGGTGCCCGTGGAAGCGCGCACCGCGCTGGTGGCGGGCGCCGCCTATGTAATCTCGCCGATCGATCTGATCCCCGGGTTCATTCCGGTGCTCGGCCAGCTCGACGACTTGCTGGTGGCGCTGCTCGGCATCCGTTTCGCGCTGGCCCAGGCGCCGCCGGAGGTGCGTGCGGAACACCTGGAACGGGCCGGATTGCACGATCAGGATTTCGCCGAAGATCTGCGCACCGTGCGCGATACCTCGGTCTATCTGCTCAAATCGGGCACGAGGCGGGTGGCCAGTGGAGTGAGCCGGGTTGCCCGGCGAACCGGCCGGGTGATGCGCCGCGCCACCGGCCGGGGCAACGACCGCTCCTGAAAGGATCGTGAAGTCGTTGTGTATACTGGGCCCCGATGGGCTGAATCGGACGTGCAGAGCCCATCCTTCCTTGACTGGCTGACGATATGGAGCGCCGCGGACGGCAACCGACGCCGATGGCGAGCGCACCGCGATATGGTCGATTTCACCCGAAATCTCACCCAATCCCATCATCAGCCGGCGCGCGGAAGCGCACGGGCACGGGAAGGTGTCACCTATGAGCCGCGACCGACGCGGGCTCTTCGTCGTCGAAGAGCCGGTGGAGGATCCGGGTTTGTTTGGTTGTCCCATGCTTGCCAGATGTCGTTCGAATCCGGTCGAACCGAGCCAGCCCTCGTGGCGTTGCAACATTGGCTGGTCGATTCATGGAGCGGAAGAAGCGGCATATTGTCAGGCGACCGAGTCAGTAGCTGATTGCTGGAAGGTTCATCCAGAACGATTGCCGATCGTCGAGATCGAAGTCGTGACGCTGACCGAAGTCAAAGCCGCTGCTGATTGAGGCAACCGCTCGAACCTGGGCACACCAAGCGACTACCCAATCGAACGACCGCCCCGATGTCCGGGGCGGTCGTTTGCTTTGTTCGAGCGATGGGTGGGTCGGGTATGCGGTCCTGCCACCACGAGTCCCGGCAGCGGCAACCCGAGTGCAATGCTCGAAAGGGTGTGCCTAGATCCGGCGGGAGAGCGCCTTGACTTCGGCCTCGGATGTCGGCGCGTAGGCCTTGACGTACCGCTCCACCTCGCCGGGCGTGGTATTGCGCAGATCGAAGACAGGGTATTTGTCGTTCGATGGCAGGTAGAGGTGGAAGGTGAAGATCACCGGTTCGATCCGCTCGGCTTCCGCCCACCAGTTGTAGAGCCGCGGCAGCCAATCGAAGCTTTCGGCATTGATGCGCCAGAGCGACACGGCGGCGCCCCGCTCGTAGGTAAGCGCCTCACCGAAATAGACGGTCGCTTTGGGGTCGGAATCGATGATGCGCAATACATCCTCGTAGACGCGCGGGGAACCCTTCAGCGAGAAACGCCAGCCATCGACCTTCTTGGGGGCCGGTTTGGTCAGGGTGCGGGTCCAAAATGGCTGACCCGGATTGATCTTCTCGCGGCTGAAAATGCCCATGCGCTTCCTCGTTTGTCTGGTTCGATCTTCACCCAAGGCAACGCGAGGGTGCGACGGCGGTTGGCCGGTCCCGAATGTGCCAGATTCTACCCGATCGGTTGCGCCTCATCTCCAACCGGCATCCGCTCCAGCGGGAGATGGGGTGGCGCGCCGTGCAGCACCGAGCGCAATGCACCAGTCAGCACCAGACCAGCCGGTCCGCCGAGCCCGACCACCAACCCAGCCAGCGCCACCGTGAGCGGCGGACCGAACAGCTCGGTCACCCAACCGACCAGGGCAAAGGAAGCCAGCGCCGTGGCGGCGATCACCCCACCCCAGATGGCATAGACCCGGCCGCGCATCTCGTCCACGGTCCATTCGGCCATATATGCCTGCATGGCGATCACCGCCCAGGCGTCTGCCAGACCGAAGATAAGCGCCAGCACATAGAGCACTTCCGGCGGCGGTTGCAGCACGGCGGGAACCATGAACAAGGGACCGAGATACCCGGCAAAGAGCATCTTTGCCCGGCCGATGCGTTGCTCCAGACGGCTGGCGGTCAGCGCGCCCACCACCGCGCCGATACTCATGGAAACCGCCAGCAGCCCGTAGAGGAAATCTGCGCGATCGCCGAGATCGAGGGTCTCCTCGAAATAGACGACCAGGGTGATGGCGAGCACTCCGAACATCAACGACCACAGCCCTTCGGTGAAGCAAACACCGCGCAGAATGGGCGTGGTCCAGATGGTGTGAAATCCCTCACGCATGTCGCGGGTGGCATTGCGCGCGATCGAGCCGAGTGAATGCTCCGGCGGTCGGTCGGCTGTTGGCAACACCAGTCGCCAGTTCCAGACGAGTGCCACCGCGTAACAGGCCGCTTGCAACCAGAAGGGCGGCCGCGGACCCGCGATCCCGACGACGGCCGCACCGAGCGCGGGGCCGACGATCCGGTTGATGGCGCCGGTCACCTGCACAAACGAAAGCGATGGAACCAGCTCATCTCGATCGACGATCGTGGGGAGCACCGCCAAACTGGCGGGCATGGCAAACGTTTGCCCCATCCCGAGCAGCACGGCGATGACGCCGAGCTGGGTCTGGCTTTCCACGAACGGGATGAACACCACCGACCCGGCGCGCAGGGTATTCGCTCCCAGCATGATCTTGCGCCGGTCGAGGTTATCCGCCAGCACCCCGGCAAACGGGGAGAGAATCGCGCGCGGCAGCATTTGCAAAACGAAGATGACGCTCATCAGTGCGGCCGAGCTGGTCATGTCGTAGACCAGCAGCGGAAGCGCAACCTGACCCACGGCTTCGCCCAGACCGGAAAAGAGATTTCCAGCCCAGAGGTTGCGAAACTGCTCGTTGCGCAGCACGGTGTAATAGCTTCGTTGCGCGGCCATGGTCACCCACCCGCCATCGGGTCACGGTCGGGCCTCATCCCGGACAAAGGCGGCAGAGTATACGCGCTTTGGGAAGGCACACGAGTTCGTTTTTTGGAATCGGCAGGGGGCTCCCCGTGGCTGCCCTTGCCCGATGGAGACATTCGGGGTGACACATGCGGGAAAACGAACGAGGCGGGCTCGAATGAGCCCGCCTCGTGAATTTCAACGGTCGATCGAAACCGATCAGCCCGCCGGGGTGGCCTCTGCCGCCACCGGAGAACCAGCCGGAATCTCGGAGCAGTCGGCGACGTAGAGGTAGCGAGCCACTTCTGGATCGCTGATATTGTCGGCATTCACCACCGAATAACCAGTGGTGACCACCTTCTCCGCCGGCGGTGTGCCGGTGCTCAAGTAGTCGACAGCCATGCGCACGGCTGTATTGCCGATGTCATACGGGTGCTGAGCGATGAGGGTGTTGACGATGCCCTGCTTGAGATCAGCGACCTGCTTCGGACCGGCGTCGAAACCGACGATCTCGACCTGATCTTGCAATCCGGCTTCGCGAACCGCCGTAGCGGCGCCCTCAGCGCCGAAGAGGTTCGTGCCGAAGATGCCGGCAAGATCCGGGTTTGCCTGAAGCACCGCGGACGTCTGGGAGGCCGCGGTGGTTGGGTCGTCGTTGTTGTACTCCGCACCGAGGTATTCGATATTCGGATAGGCGGCAATGCCTTCTTCGAAGCCTTGCTGGCGCTGGTCGGTGGTGGAAATACCGGGTTTCACATTGCTGACCCAGACTTTTCCGGTCTCACCGATCAGATCGGCCAGCGCATCCGCGGCCATCTTGCCGCCGAGCACGTTATCGGAAGCTATATTGGCGATGGCGATATCGGCCTCGATGAACGTGTCGACCGTAAACACCGCGATGCCCGCATCGACTGCTTCCTGAATCGGAGCGATCATGGCGGTGCGATCGTTGGGAGCGATGAGGATAGCGTCCGGAGCCGACTGGATGACGGCATTCAGCAGCGGAGTCTGCAGCGTCGCGTCGAACTTCTCGGGACCTTGCACCGTCAAGTCGACGCCCAGCTCATCGGCCGCGGCCTGAGCCCCGCACGCCATGGAGATATAGAACTCGTCGCCTTGCACCCCCTGAATGAGCGTGATTTTGTAGGCGTCCTGCGCTCCCGCTGGGGTGAAGTTCAGGCCGCCCAACGCGGCCACCGAGGCAGTAGCAGCTCCGGCCTTGATCAGGCCGCGCCGTGAAAACTGCCGGCACATGTCATTTCCTTGCGTCATTGCATTCGTCTCCATTCTTGACGTTGAATCTGCAACGAACCTGGGGGATCGCTCCCCAATCGATGACTATATCGCCTCACGGAGCCGTGGGCAATCGGGCGGCGCCTACATTCGCTCTGATGCTTTCCGGCGCCGCTGATCGATGTAGACCGCAACGATCAGAATCG
The DNA here is from genome assembly GCA_035708745.1 of Thermomicrobiales bacterium. Taxonomy (GTDB): domain Bacteria; phylum Chloroflexota; class Chloroflexia; order Thermomicrobiales; family UBA6265; genus JAMLHN01. Next base: position 11,869 of record DASTFJ010000308.1, read on the forward strand.
CACCAATGGCAACCTGCTGCCAAAATGGATTGATTCCACCGATGACCAACCCGTTGCGCAATACCGCGGGAATGAAGGTGCCGACCACCGATCCGAAGATCGAGCCGATTCCGCCGAAGAGACTGGTGCCACCGATGACCACCGCTGAAATGGCGTTCAAATTGTCGGCCGAGTGGGTCGAGGTCGAGGCGGTGGCAAACCGGGCCAAATCCATGGCGCCGGCCAGACCGGCCAGCAATCCGCTGACGGCGTAGACCTTGATCAAGTGGCGGTCGACGTTGATCCCAGCCCGGCGGGCGGCCGCGGCATTGGAGCCGATCGCGAAGGTATACCGCCCGAATCTCGTCAACGAGAGCGCAATCATGGCGATGATAACGACGACCGCCGTGACGATCACCAGCACCGGCAGGAATCCGAACACTTTGCGAGCGCCGATCTCGGTCTGAACGTCATAGGGAACGTAAGGAACGCTTGCGCCGCCGGAGATGATCTGCGCCAGACCGAGCGCCATACCCAAGGTTCCCAGTGTCACGATGAACGGTGGCAATTTGAGCTTGGTGACGATCAGCCCGTTGAGGATTCCCCATGCCAGCCCGCACAGGATGGCCACCGCCAGACCAATCGGAATGCCGACATTCTGCGTGGGAAACTCATAGTTTCTGACTTGTTCCGGCGTACCCGACAGATTGGACATGACCTTGGCGCCGACCACCGCGGAGAAGACGAGCACCGCACTGACCGAGAGATCGATGCCGGCGGTAATGATGACGAAGGTTCCACCGACAGCCAGCAGCATGAGTTGGGAGGCATCGAGCGCGATATTTCGGAAGTTCCGCGTATCGAAGAACTTCTCTCCGTGCCAAATACTGAAGAAAACAATCATGCCTATGAGCACCAGGAAGATATACGTCCAGGCAAAATCGAATCGCTCTTTGAATTGTTCTCGGAACGAGAGCTCGGGAAGCGGTTCCGGCGCGGGGTTCTGGAGTTGTTCGAGTTCCGACATTTAGGCTGCCTTGCTCCCCGGCATCGACGACGCGGTGGTAGACCCGGTCATCCACGAAACGGCTTGATCGATGGTATCGGTCTTCGGATCGAGCTCGGTCACTACGGTGCCGAGACGCAACACCACGATCCGGTCGGCCACCTCGAAAACATGCGGCATATTGTGACTGATGAAGACCACCGGAATGCCGGAATTGCGCACCTCGCGGACCAGATCGAGCACCATCTGCGATTGCGCCACCCCGAGCGCGGCGGTCGGCTCGTCCATGATCACGACCTTGCTGGCCCATTTCACCGAGCGCGCCACCGCCACACTCTGCCGCTGTCCGCCAGAGAGGGTGAACACGCGCCGGCGCGGATCGGGGATGCGCACGCGCAACCGCTTCAGCTCGCCCTCTGTCTCTTCCATCATGAACGTATTGTCGAGAAAACCGAGCTTGCCGAGCAACCCCGGTTTCAATTGCTCGCGACCGAGAAAGATATTCGCCGCCGAATCGAGATGCGGCGCGACCGCCAGATCCTGATAGACGGTTTCGATGCCCAGGGCGCGCGCATCCTGCGGGGAATGGAGGTGGACGGCATTTCCGTCGAAGATGAGCTCTCCGGAATCGGGCGGAAAGACCCCTGTGAGGCAATTGATGAGCGTGCTCTTGCCGGCGCCGTTATCGCCGATCAACGCGACGATCTGCCCGGGAAAGACCTCCAAATTCACATCATCGAGCGCCTGCACGGCGCCGAACGATTTCGATATCCCTCGTGCTTCGAGGACTGGAACGGGGGCGCTCATCCACGAGCCTTTCGTTGGCAATGTCATCGGGGCGGAGTGCCAGCCGCTCCGGCAAGCTGCCGGGGTAGCATACCAAAGCACTGCTTCCGGCAAACGCCTGCGTTGCTTTAGCGATAACCGCATATCGACAGGAGGAACTGGATGAAGATCGGGCTCATCTTGCTGCTCGGAGAAGACGAGGAGATCGGCGCGCCGCCGCCATACGCCAGCATTCGATCCAACGCACTCGTTGCCGAGCAGAGCGGGCTCGATTCTGTCTGGGCGTACGACCATCTCCTCTATCATTTTCCGGGCAAGGAAGCGCAGGGCGTCTGGGAGGGGTGGACGATCACCTCGGCGCTCGCGGAGGCGACTACGCGCGTCGAGCTCGGCACGCTGGTGCTCTGCACGGCCTTTCGCAATCCGGCGGTGACCGCCAAGATGGCGGTCACGATCGACGAGGTCAGCCAGCAGCGCTTCACGTTGGGTATCGGAGCCGGGTGGCACCCGGCCGAGTTCGAGGCGTTTGGGCTGAACTTCTCACACAAGGTCGATCAGTTCGAAGAAGCCACCAAGATCATCGCGCCGCTGGTGCATCAGGGAGAGGTCGATTTCACCGGCGAGTATGTCTCCGCGCCGAGCTGCATCATGCTGCCGAAACCGTCCCGCCGGATTCCCCTGCTGATTGCCGGCAAGAAACCGCGCATGATGAGCCTGGTGGCGCAGTATGCCGATGCCTACAACACCTGTTGGTGGGGGGACGCCTCGTCGATCGAACCCGATCGGAATGCCCTGAAGGCCGCCTGCGAGGCGATCGACCGGGATGTCACCGAGATCTCCTTCACCGCCGGGGTGGTGATCCGCTTCGACGATCTCCTCGGCCCCTCAGAAGAAGAGCTCGACCCGAAAAAGGTGCTCTCCGGCACCGTCGAGCAAATCGCCGAGGGGTTGCGTGGCTATCGCATGGCGGGCGTCGACCATGTCATCGCCAATATCGACCCACTGACCTCCGAGGGAATCGAGCTGCTCGCCAAAGCCCGAGAGCTCGCGCTGGCCTAATCTTCGTCGTCCCGACCACTCCTTCTTCGACCCGACAACTCCTTCGTCGTCCCGATCGGAGTGGAGGGACCTCTCCGTACCCCGAAACCTCGCTTCCCATGAACCGAGGTTTCGGGGTACGAGCAGCCCCACCCTATCTCGAATCCGCGTCCCGCGCCATCCGGCCGACCGCGTTGTCGAGCAGCGACACGAAGGTGAGTTACTCAATATTCATTGATAGCCGGGAGGACGAGCTAGTCCCCGCCGCGATCAACGTGATTGCGGTCGGAGGAAATGCCATGAATTGGAGGCGGGGATAGTCTTTTCTGCGGTTCTAGAATTCGGACTGCCAGCGTAAGACAGAATCCACCGTCGATTGGAATCCGAAATGATGGAGAAGATCATTGCCAGCCTCCGCCGCGAACTGTCTTGAATTGCCAATGAGCAATTCTCGGGCAATTGGAAAAGACTTTCCGGCTGGGTACTC
>DASTFJ010000309.1:0-6096 GCA_035708745.1 Thermomicrobiales bacterium
GCGCAGGCGCATCAGGTCGGTCCCGGACCCGACAACTGCTGTTGGCGCACGCGCTCGGCGATCAGCTCGGAGTCCGCCGGGTCGAGCGCGTACAGCCGCACCCCGCCGGCGGCGCTATGCAGCACGAGCTCGACGAGATCGAGATTGGTCATGACCGGCGTGGAGACCTTGTCGATCTGTTGCACCCGGTCGTAGGAGATGAACACGCGGGTGATCCGCACGATGCCGTGCTCCACCATGACCTCGCTGGGTCCGATCGACACCGACCAGTTTTTGGGAAATGCCAGTCCCCAGGCAACCTGTAGCACCAGCACCAGCACCCCCAGGGCCGCGATGCCGGCGGGGACGGAGTCCCGGAAGGGCACTTCGAACCAGAACACCCAGAGCAGTGCCACCACCAGGAATGGAATGAACCAGAACGCTCCGCGAATCAGTCCGTGTAGCTGAAACCAGCGCCGCTCGCGCGGTCCCGGCCGGCGCACGAGCCAGTCATCGCCAAATCCACGTTCGGCAGCGTCCCCTGTCATTCGCGCGCCCCGAACCCACACGAATTTCCGGCGGTGTTTTGAAACGAAGCGGCGCGTCGCCCCACGCTGTCATCCTGAGGAACGAAGGATCTCCTCGCCGCAGCGAGTGCCACCCGAAAACCTCGCTTCAAATCAGCAACTGCCTGCTTCACTTTTCGCCTCGAGCGCAGTTCAGTCCAACAACGAATACGCCGGGATCGTCAGGAATGGGATGAAATCGTCCGATTCGATCAGCAGATCGAGCACTCCCGCGGCTTGCTCCAGGGTCGGCGTGCGGCCCAGCTTGTCCAGCTCCTCGTCGCGGATCGTGCGATAGCGCTCGATGGTGACCGGATCGCCATCGCTCGTGCTGCTGCCGGTGCGGATCCATTGCCAGATTTGCGCGCGCGAGATCTCGGCGGTGGCGGCATCTTCCATCAGATTGTTGATCGCCGCCGCGCCATTGCCCCGCAACCACGAATCGATGTATTGCATCCCGACGCTGACATTCATGCGCAGCCCGTCTTCGGTGATGGACGATCCGGGAATGGCGGTGTCGACCAACTGCGACGGCTCGATCTTCACATCCTCGCGCAAGTTGTCTTTTTGATTCGGCTTGGCGCCCATCTTCGCGTCGAAGATCTCGTTGGCAATCGGCACCAGATCGGGATGCGCCAGCCAGGTGCCGTCGAAGGCGGCGTTGGCTTCCCGTTCCTTGTCTTCTCGCACCTTCGCCAGCGCGACCTTATTGACCTCCGGATCGCGGCGGCTGGGGATGAAGGCCGCCATCCCGCCGATCGCATGGGCGCCCCGCTTGTGGCAGGTGCGCACCAGCAGCTCGGTATAGGCCCGCATGAACGGCACCGCCATCGTCACCTGCACCCGGTCGGGCAGCACATGATCTGGGCTGGTGCGGAAGGTCTTGATCAAGCTGAAGATGTAGTCCCAACGGCCGGCGTTCAATCCGGCGGAATGGTCGCGCAGCTCGTAGAGAATGTCTTCCATCTGGAACGACGCCATGATCGTTTCGATCAGCACGGTGGCGCGCACCGACCCCTGCGGCACGCCCAGCGCCTCTTGCGCCGCCACGAAGACATCATTCCAGAGACGCGCTTCCAGATAGCTCTCCAACTTCGGCAGGTAATAGAACGGGCCGTCGCCCCGGTCGAGCCGCTCCTGCGCGTTGTGGAAGAAAGAAAGCCCAAAATCGAAAAGACTGGCCGAGATCGGCGCGCCATCGACCAGCACATGCCGCTCCACCAGATGCCAGCCCCGCGGCCGGATCAGCAATGTTGCGATCTGATCGTTCAGCTCGTACCGGCGCCCGTCGGGATTCTCGAACGAGATCGTGCGGCGGACGGCATCCATCACATTGCGCTGCCCGTCGATCACATTCCACCAGGTCGGGGAAAGCGAGTCTTCGAAATCGACCATGAAGACCTTCGCGCCGGAATTGAGGGCGTTGATCATCATCTTGCGGTCGGTGGGCCCGGTGATTTCCGAGCGGCGGTCGTTCAAAGCCGGCGCCGCTGGGACCACCTGCCAATCGCTCTCGCGCACGACCGGATCGGGATTGCGCAACGCATCGTAATCGCCCGCCACCAGCGCGGCGGCCCGGTCCGGACGCATGGCCAGCAGCTCGATCCGGCGGCCATCGAACTGCCGGTGCAGCGCCGCGATGAACTCTAGCGCCTCGGGAGCAAGCACCGGCTGAAGGTCGTCGGGCACCGGTCCCAGAATTTCCACACCCTTGACACTCATGCGCTCGCGACCTTTCTTTGCGATCTCCGTACTCACCTGGGGAAGATCATCGCATAGGCGAGCGGCGGCTGCGCTATGATCTCGATCGCAACGATTGCGCCCCCGATCCCGCCCCGATCTCTCAGAATCGCCCACCGAGGCGAGCGAGCCGCTGCGCGATGAGCACCGTGGAATCGACCGAGCAGACTCAGCAGGATGAACGGGCGGAACGGCTCGAGGCCTACCGGCTCCGGGCCGATCCGGTGATCGCGCTCATCAGCTCGTTCTATCTCGTGTTGCTGCTGATTCCCCGGGTGGTGATCACCTCGTGGGACTCGAATGTCACCATCACGGTGCTCGATGTCGTCTTCTGGACCATCATCACCGCCGATGTCGCTTGGCGCGTCAGGCTGGCGGTCGATCGCCGCAATCGATTGACGTTGCTGGCCGCGCTCATTCTGCTGCTCTCCGGCCCATTCGTCTTTCTGGCCATCCCCCTGGACACCCGCTATCTCATTCGCCTCGTGCTCATCTCGGTGGTCTCGCTGCGCGCGTTCAACAGCGTGCGCTATTTCTTCCGCCTGCGCTCCATTCTCTACATCATCTCGGCGGTCGCCTTGATGGTGGTGGTCTTCGGTGTAGTCATGACCTTCACCGAGCGCGATGCGCCCAGGTCCAATATCACCTCGCTGGGCACGGGGCTCTGGTGGGCGGTGGTCACGGTTTCGACCGTCGGCTACGGCGATGCCTATCCGGTCACCGATACCGGCCGCGTGATCGCGACGGGGTTGATGCTCTTCGGGGTGGCGATGTTCAGTATCCTCACAGCGACGCTGGCGAACTCGTTCGCTCGAACCGCCGGCGAAAACACGACCGAACAGTTCGCCACCCTCCACGAGCGGTTGGAACGAATCGAGCAGAATCAACAGGCGGAGCGCTCCACCCGGCGCACGCGGGCGCCGCGCCGGCCCCCGCGCAAGACACCGCCGCCCGCTGCCGGCGCCGCGCCGGCCAACGACAAGGAGTAAGCCTCGTGATCGAAGCCGTGATTTTCGATATGGACGGGGTGCTGATCGATTCCGAACCCCTCTGGCGCATCGCGGAGGCGCGGGCGTTCAATGCCATCGGTGTTCCCATGACCGAAGAGGACGGATTCCAGACCATGGGTCTGCGCACCGACGAGGTGGTCGAGTTCTGGTTTGCCCGCTACCCCTGGAGTGAGCCATCCAAAACAGAGGTCGAGGGCGCCATCGTCGGCAATGTCATCGCCCTGATCGAGGAGCGCGGCGAGGCGCTTCCCGGAGCGGTCGAAGCCGTGCGCGGGATGCGGGCCGCCGGATACCGGGTCGGATTGGCCTCGTCGTCCGCAATGGAGATCATCGCGGCGGTGTTGCGCAGGATCGGCTTGACGGACGATTTCGACGTGCTGCAATCGGCCGAGCACGAGCCGTATGGCAAACCGCATCCGGCGGTCTATATCGAATGCGCCCGCTCGCTCGGGGTTGTGCCCTCGAACTGCCTTGCCCTGGAAGATTCCCCCGCCGGCGTGCTGGCCGCCAAAGCCGCCAAGATGATCTGCATCGCCATCCCGCCGCACGAGCTCCGCGACGACAATCGCTACTGCATCGCCGATCTCCAGCTCGACTCCATCGACCAATTCAGCGCGAATAGAGTCGTGGAGCTCGATCGTCCGTAGGGCGCGCATGCAACGTCGGTTCGAACGCTCATCGGGCGTAGTGCAGGACCTCCCTGTCCTGCTGTGACGGGGCATCATGCGCCAAACATGACACCGAGGTCCTGCACTACACCATCCTCGTAAACTGGCTACTCCAATGGAAGCATGGAATAATCTCGCGCTCGCGGGAAGGTTTCGAGCGCACGGAATCCTTCCGCATATCGAACGCCGGCTTGCAATCCGCGGAAGGCGGTCTGCACTTCCATCATCTGCGCGATGCTGCGCCCCTCGAAGATGTCCTCGATCCAGGCATTCTGGCTCCTGTGACAGGCAAGCATGCGTTGCTTGGCCGCGAAGGTATTGCTGACGTCGACGTAGACCTCCGGTGTGAAATTGATCCCGGCGGCGGTGTCATAGAAGAAGTGGGTCGGGATCTTCGCCAGATGCGCGGACTCGGTGACGATCAACGGAACCGCCGTCATGATGCGTGCATCGCGGGCGGCCATGCCGCTAAGCGAATGATCGGGATGGTAGTCGTCTGGCCAATGGCCCAGCACTACATCGGGTTCCGCCTGACGGATGATCTCGATCATATGCCGGCGCGTTTCTTCATTGTAGAAAAAGAACTCGTCGTGATAGTCCATCCAGATCAGCTCGGCTCCGATCAGCGCCGCTGAATCGAGCGCCTCCTGATGCCGGATCTCCCGGATTTCGTCCATCGTATGGGTAGCAGAACCGATATCGCCATTGGTGGCGATCGCCATCACCACGGTGTCGCCACGTTCGGCGTATTTGGCCAGCGTTCCCCCGCAATAGAACTCCAGGTCGTCCGGATGGGCGCCAATGGCGAGCACTCGCAATGGTTGCCGGTTCATCGATGGGTTCCTCCTCATGACATCGAACGATTCGCCGCCAACCGATGGCGGGAGTTCGAGTGGGTAGCCAATTTCTGGTCCGATGGAGAAAAAAGCTCATCGAGCATCAGCGTGGCGGCTCCCTGGGCTCCCGAGTGAGCGCCGGCATCGCTGGTCACGATGCGAGCCGCGCGAAATGGCTGATCGAGCGATTCCGCTTTGGCCGTGGTTCGGGCCTGTTCTAAATAGTCTTGTGAGGTGATGGCTCGGCCGCCGAGCACGATCAATGCGGGTGACAGGAGATTGAGCAGGATTGCGATCGCCCGCCCGAGCGCCGCCCCGCCAGCGGCAAGGATGGTTCGCATGCGTTCGTCGCCAGAGTCCGCGCGCGCGATCAGCTCTTCGATCGTGGCGATCGATGGATCGATCTGCTGTCCTTGTTCGATCATGGCGCTGGTGGAGGCATATTGTTCGACGCAGCCACGCCGGCCGCAACCGCAAAGAGCGCCATCTGGAATCAGGGTGATATGCCCGATTTCGCCAGCCAGGTGCCTAGGCCCGATATAGGGATGACCATCGATCATCAGGGTCGCGCCGATGCCGGTATCCGCCAGCACATAAACGAAATCATCATATCCAGCGGCTTTGCCATAGCGGCGTTCCGCCGCGGCCAACGCGCGCACGGTATCGTCGACGACCACGCCGGGCCATGGCAATGCTCGTGACAGTTGGTCGCGCAGATCGAAATCGACCCAGAGCGGGGACCAGGCAGGGGTTTCCGGACCAGCGGTGATGATGCCCGAAACCGGATCGATGATGGCGCGCACGCCGGCGCCAGCCCCCATGATCTGCGTGTCTGATATCGAAGCCGCGGCGATCGCCACGTCGATCAAGCGCATCAGACGTTCGATGATCGCGGCATGCGAGTCTGGTGGCGCGCCCGCCGCGTGCGCCGAACCGATGATGGCGCCGCGCAGATTGGTCACCACCGCATCCTGCGCCAGACCGCCGATATCCAGACCCACCACATAGTGCGTATCGTCCGCGAGCGCCAGCAACTCGGTCGGGCGCCCTTCGACGAGGGGAAGCCGCGGTTCGACCGTCACCAACCGTTGGGAGATAAGGGGGGAGGTGAGGCGGCTGACCTGGCTCGCACTCGATCCCAACAACTCCGCGATTTCCGCACGTGTGATAACCCCACGATCTCGAATGATGCGCAGGACTTCGAGCTGCCGGGGCGTCGCGGCGCGAAAGGCTCCATCCGATTCGATTCGTCTGGGTCGTCCGCCTGACACGGAAGCTCCTCATACAGACGCTTGAC
>DASTFJ010000310.1:0-51197 GCA_035708745.1 Thermomicrobiales bacterium
CCGCACAGCACCACCCGGTCGGCCTCATACCGGAGCGGTCCGTTCGGGCCGGCGACTTCGATGCCAACCGCGACGCCATCGCGAACGAGCACACGATCGACCAACGCGTTATCGACAATGCGCAGCCGGGTATCGCCCCGCAGGGAATCGAGATAGGCGAACGCGGTATTCCAGCGGATCCGATGCTTGATGTTCACCGGATTGACGAAGATCCCCCTCGTCACGTCCATGTCCATCAGATTGGGCAGAACCGGGAATCCCGCGGCGGGTACGGCGTCCATGGCCAGCTGATGGAACGGGGTGACATCGTCATACCCAGGAATAACGGTCTCGAGCTGAGCGGTCGCCTTTTGCAAAAACGGGACGAAGCTATCGACTCCCCATTGCGTCAATCCGCTCGCAAACCAACCGTCATAGTCGACGTGGTGACTCCAGACGATGGCGCAGCCGTTGTGCGAGGAGCACCCGCCGATGACCTTGGCCCGCTCGAGCTCGTTATCGGGAAAACCGGTCGAGGAGGCGGAAATGTACTTCCAGGTATGACTCTCGACGCAGAGCTCGGCGGGATCGAGCAGATCGGCCGGCCATTCCGGCGATCCGTAGGCGCCGTAATCGGGCCCGGCTTCGAGAAGGATGACCTCGTCACCCGCTTCCACCAGCCGGGCAGCGACGCATGCTCCGGCGCTGCCTGCGCCGGCAACGATGGTCGTGGTCATGGGGCAGCTCTCCTCGGGTGCGTGCGCATGGATTCGATATGACGGAATCATAGTGCCGAGGATTGGTGGTTCGTTGGGGCAACATCGCGAGTGAAATGCAACCCGGACGCGCGCCCCACCCTGACATCCAATCCACCGGACATCCCCTCTCCCCAGACGGAGAGCGGTCGGGGTGAGGCGACCCGTCAGCCGGTGACTCTGCGCCTGCCACGCAACCAGTTACCCCACCAGATGATCGATGAAGAACTGCCCCGAATCGCGCATCGCCTTGATGTCGTTCTCGACCTTGGTGAAACCATGCCCCTCATCCGGGTAGATGTCGTATTTCACATCCACCCCGCGGGCGCGCAACTTTTCGACAATGGCATCGCTCTCGGCCTGCACCACCCGTGGGTCGTTGGCGCCCTGGATGACATAGAGCGGCGCGGTGATCTGATCGACATAGGTGATCGGCGAGCGGCGGAGCATGTCTTCTTCCTCGGTGTCGGGATCGCCAAACGTGCCTTTGGCAATCTCGCGCCAGGTGGGCGGGAAGGTGCGCACCAGACTGACCAAATTGCTCGGTCCCACGATATCGACCGCCGCGGCCCAATAGTGCGGCAGGCGGCTAACGCAGGTGAGCACCGCGAAGCCGCCGTAGGAGCCGCCGTAGACGCCGATCTTGTCCGAATCGACCCAGGGGAGCGACTGCAGGTATTGCGCGCACGCCTCGAAGTCCTTGACATCGTCGCCGCCCAGGTCGCCGTGGATGAGTTTCTGGTAGCTCTTGCCATAGCCGGACGAGCCACGGATATTCGGAGCCAGGACGGCGATGCCCCGGCTGACGAGGAATTGATAGAAGCCGCGGTAGGTGTAGCCCGGGCGCTCTTGTGCTTCAGGTCCGCCATGAATGGAAAGCACCGCCGGGAACGGACCGTCGCCGATTGGCTTGAACAGCAGCGCCGGAATGATGCGGCCGTCGAAGGCGTCGATCTCGATCTGCTCCGGCTCGACCAGCAGCGATTCGTCGATCGCCACCTTGCGGCTATCGGTCAATTGCCGCGTATCTCCGGTTTCCAGATCGACCACATAGAGCTCGTTCGGTTTGGTCGGCGTCACCATTTTGACGACCAGATTGGTGTTGTCGGGCGAGAGGTAGAGTCCGCCACCGAACGGCGGGAGCGTGCCGCCCGGAAGCTCCCTCAGCTCCTTCTGCTCGTTGGTTTCGCGGTTCAGCACATGGATGCGAGAATAGCCGTTCTCGTTGACCGACCAGACCAGCCATTTGCCGTTCTTGGAGACGGTGACCAGCTCGACGCTCCACTCGGGCTGGGCAACCGGGTTCACCTCCCCGGTCGTCAGATCGTAGAAGCCGAGCCAGTCGTGCTCGCTGCCACGATCGGTGATCATCCAGAAGCCCGAGCCGTCCGGCGCCCAGGGGCCCGGCTGATCGTTGGCCATGTCATCCGGATCGGTCAGATCTTCCAGAGCGCCGGACTGGACGTCCAGCAGCTTGACGATGGTCTCGAGATTGGAGCGACCATCGCCTACCAACAGCGTTTTCCCATCGGGCGACCACGATCCGGCGAAATTGATATGACCGTCGGCCACCGCATGATCGACCTCGCCGGTCGGCGCTTCGCGGATGATGATGTCCTGCGCGAAGGGATCGCGATCGTTGCCGGCATAGGCGATCAGCTCGCCATTCGGCGACCAGGGGCTCTCGCCGAGGAAATACTGCACCTCCGGGTCGTCGGTCAGCGCTTCGGCCTCGCCCCCGCCGGCCGGCATCAGGTAGAGCTGGTGTTTCTCGTTCCCATGAAAGTCGGCGGTATAGAGGAGCTGCGTGCCATCCGGCGACCAGGCCAGATCGCGCACGGCGTGGTCGGTATAGAAGGTGAGCTGGGTTTGCTCTCCCCCAGCGATCGGCTGCAACCAGATGTTGTATTGCCCGGAACGGTTGTTGATGACCGCAAGCTGGGAACCGTCGGGTGAGAACGAGGTCGCGCCGCCATAGGTGACAACGGCGGCAAAATCGTCCATGGACGGCAGGGCAGTTTTCATTTGGGTGGACATGGATACGGAGTCCTTTCGATCCGGGAGAGATAGCTGCCCTTGATTGTAGGGGAGTGCCTGTCCAACTGGGCTGAAACATCACGATGCCGCTCCGGCTGGAGCGGCATCGTGGCAAACGGACCGAGATTGGCAGGGGCCCTGCGGCTCCTGTTCTTATCCGTCGATCTGGTCGAACGATTCTGCGAAACGCCAGGTGATGGCGGTTGCGCCGCAAAGGAGCGCCAGCAGCAGGGCAATTGCCGGCAGATCGAGCCGATCCTCACCAGTGGGAATCGCGCCCGCTCCGGTAGACGGCAGAACCGAAACCTCCGCGGGCGGCGCGGGCGGCTCGCCAGCCGGCCCATCGGCAATGGCAAACGGGAGATTGATGAATTCGATGGTGGGGCAGGTCGATTCGCCACCACAGCCGCCGATGGAAATATCGTCCACATTCACGACCAGCGGGTCGAACCCGGGAGCTGGCGCGTTGCCCGGCGGATCGACACTCTGCTCGGTAATCGTCAGCGTCGCTCCGGAAGGTGCGTAGAAAAAGAAGCCGGGCAGCAGGCCGGTCGGCCCGGTGGTGAAGGGACTACCCGCCAGCGGCACGCCATCGGCCAGAATCTCGAAAGTTGCACTGACGGGAAAATCACATCCGGAATAGGGGTCGGTTTCGAGATTTGGGCAGTTGAAGGCGATGAAGTTGATTCCAACCTCGCCATCTCCCTGGGCCCCTGCTGGACTGGGGAACAACACCAGCAGTGCACTGAGCGCCAGCACGGCGAACGCGCTACCAGCCGTCAGCCATCGTTTCGAATTCATCAGTGGGCTCCTTCTCTTGAGATCGTTGCCTCCAGTTGCCAGTGGAGGCCGGCTATTGCATCCCTCAGATTCTGGAACGCACCACATGCGTTCAGGGTTTCTTCAGCATTCATGTGGAACGCGTGCGGGCGACGCAGTCGGCTACGATTACGCGGTAGGTCAGGGCGCATGCGGGAGCCGTCGCAGTGTATCAACCACCCCATTTTGTCGAAACCGATCGCGATGCCATCTATGGGCTGATCGAGCACAACCCGCTCGGTCTGTTGATCACCATGGGGAGCAAGGGGATCGCCGCCAATCCGATTCCCTGTGTGCTCGACCGGGCCTGGGGTGAGCAAGGACGCTTGCTGCTGCATGTGGCGCGAAACAATCCGGTTTGGCGCGAAGTCGATCCAGCGATCGAAGCCCTGATGGTCTTTCAATCGATAGATCGCTATATCACCCCGAACTGGTATGCCACCAAGCAAACGACCCACGAAGTCGTCCCCACCTGGAACTACGCGATGGTGCAGGTGCGAGGCGAGCCGATCGTGCACGACGATGAGAAATGGGTGCGCGGGCAGGCGGGCAAGCTGACCAGGATGATGGAAGCGCCCGAACCGATTCCCTGGAAGATGTCCGACGCGCCACGCGACTACACCGATGGGTTGCTCGCCAACATCGTCGGGATCGAGATTCCGATTCGCTCCCTGATCGGCAAGTTCAAGGCCAGCCAGAATCGCCTACCGGAAGACGCCGCCGGCGCGGTCGCGGGCTTGCGCGAGCGTGGTTCGGACGCCGATCTGGCGATGGCAGCCCTGATCGAGCAGGCGCGGGCGACGCGGTAGCGGGCAAGAGGCAAGAGGCAAGAGGCAAGAGGCAAGAGGCAAGAGAAGATATCAGTTCGTCTCAGGACTCAGAACCCAGGACTCAGCACCAACAATGGCGACTCTCCGACCAGACAAGCACGATCCGCAGTCGATGGCGTTTGCCACCCAATCGGTCCATCTCGGCAATGCCATCGATCCCGGCAGCGGCGCAATCCGCACGCCCCTGGTGATGGCGAACTCCTATGCGCTGCCGGAGGACCCAACCGGGATCGACTGGTCGGACACGAACGGCCTCTTCTATACCCGCAATACCGGACTCAACCAGCTCCGGCTGGAAGAAAAGCTGGCCGCGCTGGAACGCGGCGAAGCCGCGGCGGTATTCGCAACCGGGGTCGCCGCGCTGCACGGCATCTTCTTCACCCTGCTGCGGAGCGGGGACCATGTCGTCCTCAGCGATGTCACCTACGAGGCGGTCTGGCGGCTCTTCAGCGAGCTCTTCCCGGAACGTTACGGAATTACCGCAACCTTTGTCGATATCACCGATCTGGACGAGGTGCGCGCGGCGATGCGCCCGGAAACCAAGTTGGTGCATGCCGAGGTGATCGCCAACCCGACCACGGAGGTGGCCGATGTGGCAGCGCTGGCGGAGATCGCCCACGCCGGTGGCGCGCTGCTCTGCATCGATTCGACCTTTTCCCCGCCGCCGATGTTTCGTCCGCTGGCGCAAGGGGCCGATCTGGTGGCGCATTCGCTGACCAAATACATCAACGGGCATGGCGACGCCATGGGCGGTGCGGTGGTGGGCGCGAAGTCGCTCATCTCGACGATCAAGGCGGATGCGCTGGTCGATGCCGGCGGGGCGATCTCGCCCTTCAATGCCTGGCTGATCACCCGCGGCTCGGTCACGCTTCCCCTGCGCCTCCGTCAGCACACCGGCAGCGCCCAGCAAATCGCCGAATTCCTGGCGGGCGATCCTCGTGTCGCCTACGTCTACTACCCGGGCCTGCCCTCGCATCCGCAGCACGAAACCGCCGAGCGGCAGTTCGGCGACTACGGCTACGGCGGCATGATGGCCTTCGCGGTCGAGGGCGATGCGGACACCCAGAACCGCTTCGTGAGCAATCTCAAGGTGATCACCTCGGCCGTCTCACTGGGCCACGACGAATCGCTGATCGTGCATGTCGGTCCGGAAGGCCGGGGCGGCTGGGAACGCTATCCCGAGCCGTTCCGGCAGTATGGCCATCTTCGCTTCTCGGTCGGCCTCGAAGACCCGTCGGACCTGGTTGCGGATTTGTCAGCGGCGTTGGACGCGACATTCGGGTAAGACGCTATCCGTACTCTTCGAGCAAGTCCTGGAGCGTTTCACGGAGTTTGGGTCCTTTATCGACAACGATCTCCCAGAGGATTTCAGGATCGATATCCCAATAGCCGTGCACGATCTGATTGCGGGCGCCAACGATCTGCCGAATGTCGGGAATCTTCTGCCCAAGTGCTTCGTCTTGATCCTCAGCTTTGGAGATAGCCT
The DNA here is from genome assembly GCA_035708745.1 of Thermomicrobiales bacterium. Taxonomy (GTDB): domain Bacteria; phylum Chloroflexota; class Chloroflexia; order Thermomicrobiales; family UBA6265; genus JAMLHN01. The sequence goes on from DASTFJ010000310.1 coordinate 5,907, forward strand.
CACCAATGTTGCTGACCAGACGCTCGACGATTAGCTGAGTTCCTTCCTGCGCCTCGAAATCTGCCCAGGTCAAACCGGCCGTATGGCGCTTGATGCCATCGATTGCCTCGATAGCATCAAGCAGCCGCGCTGCGATTCCCCGCGTCATAGAGCGTCGTTCGATCCTGATTTATCTCGGCAATGAGGTAGGGGTTCTTGAGCGTGCGCGCTGAACCGAGATCGACAGGATGCCCGAGGAGCTCCTCAAGAGCTTCGATCAACCCGAAGAAACGATCGGAGATTCCCGTTCCGTAGTCGAGAAATTCGACGATGAAGTCGAAATCGCTTTTCTCGGGATCGAAGTCGTCGCGGGTCGCCGAACCGAACAACTCCAGGCGGGCGACGCCGAACTGCTCGCAAATCGTCTGAATAGCGGGCAGATTGTCGGTAATGATCTGATTCATACCAGCTCTCTCAGGTTCGCGCTCCAGTATGAGGACGAACGTTGCCTCTATTTACGCACATCGATGCCCGCCGTTCCATGCCGTACCCGCGAAAGCACGTATCGGCGACTAGTTGACAGGCTCGTGTCGGACTCTTACGATACTGTAACGGTTTACTAAAACGCTACAGAAGCGACCATGAGCGATCAGCGGGTCACGATCCGGGCGGTGGCGAACGCCGCCGGGGTCTCGGTTTCCACCGTTTCCAATGTGATTTCCGGCCGGCATCAGCAGATGTCGCCCGAGACGCTGGAGCGCGTGCGCGCGGCGATGAGCACGCTGAGCTACCAGCCCAATCCGGTAGCACGCAGTCTGGTGACGCGGCGCACCGCCACCATCGGTCTGGTGATGAGCGATGTGCGCAACCCCCTCTATCCACCGGTCACCGTCGGCGCGGAAGCAGCCTGCCGCGATGCCGGCTACGGGCTCTTGCTGGCCACCGCGGGCGATCCGGAGAGCGAGCTGCGCGCGGTCGAGCTGATGTACGCCAAGCGGGTCGATGCGCTGGTGGTCTTCTCGATCTCCTTTGTTGGACCCGAGAATGAACGACTGGAGGATCTGCAGCAACGCGGATTTCCCATCGTGCCGATCAATCGCTGGCTAGCCGAGGATTCGCCCCTCTCCGCGGTCTGGTTCGATCATGAGAGCGGCGCCTATCAGGCGACGCAGCACCTGATCGAGCTGGGACACCGTCGGATCGCGCATGTGACCGGTCCGGCCAATCGCCTGACCGCCATCGACCGCCGCCGCGGATTCGAGCGGGCGATGCGCGATGCCGGGCTTCCGGTCGAGCCGGAGGCAATCATCGAAGCGGATTTCACTTTTACCACCGGCGAGCGGCTGGCGCCGACGCTCCTGGATCGGGAGCCGACCGCCATCTTCGCCGGCGGCGATGCGCTGGCAATGGGAATTCTGCGCGGCGTCACTCGGCTCGGGCGACGGGTACCCCGGGATCTCTCCCTGATCGCCTTTGGCAACCCCGACTTCGTCCGCTACACCACCCCCGCCATGACCACCATCGATCTACCGGTCAGCGAGGCGGGACAGGCTGCCGTCGAGCTGGCATTACGCCGGTTGCACAATCCGGAAGAAAGGAAGGTGCGCACACTGACCACTGAGCTCCTGGTGCGGGAATCGACCGCCCCACTCCGCATCGGCTAATCCATCATCGACCGCGGGCGCGCGATGGGGCGCGTACCGCAATTCAGGAAAGGACCCCGATATGCGCGATCTCATCTCCACTCGCATCGACCGCCGCCGGTTGCTCGGCGGCTCGGCAGCCGCTCTGGCGGCGCCCGTCCTCTTGCGTGCTCCGCAGTCCGCGCTGGCGCAGAGTGAATCGCTCGATTTCACCATCTGGAACTATGCGGAAGACATCGTCCAGGACAATATCGAACTCTTCCAGCAAGCGTATCCCGATGTGACCATCGAGCTCAGCTCATTCGCCTGGCCCGAATTCCACACCACGATGGTCAACCGCTTCACCAGCAACACCCCCACCGATGTCACCTACAACGGCGGCAACTGGCTGGAGGAGTTCGCGGCGGCTGGTTGGGTGGTGCCGCTGGAAGATCATTTCGATTGGGTCGCCGGGTACAAGGATCTGATCTATCCCTTCGCCTGGCAGGACATGACCTATCAGGACAAGGTCTACGGCCTCCCCTACTATTCGGACACTATCACCTTCATGTACAACCAGAAGATCCTGGAGGACGCGGGCATCGCCGCGCCCCCTACGACTTGGGAGGAAGTGACCGAGCAGGCCTTGCAGCTCAAAGAGGGCGGCATGGCGCAACCGTTCGTCTACGAGTTCTCGAACACGCTGCCCAATGTCGTCGAAGCCTTCGCCAGCATGGTTTTCGGCCGGGGCGGCGAGCTGATCGACGAGGAGCTGAATCCGCTCTGGACCGATCCGGCCAGTCCGGCGGCCCAGCAGTTCGCCTGGCTGGTCGATGCCAAAAACGAGCACGACATTCTGGCGATCCTGGACCACGAAACCACCATCGTGCCGGCCATGGCCGCCGGGCAGCACGCCTTCTCGGTGATGTTCAACTACAATCTGGCCTCACTGAACAACGCGGCCACCTCGGAGCGCGCCGGTGAGTTTGCGCTGGCGCTGATGCCGGGCGAGACCCACGAGTGTTACGGCTTCGCCAAGATGTACAACATGACCCAGATGGCGGTCGACCGCGGTCAGGGCGTCATCGACGCCAGTGGCAGCTTCATCCAGTACTTCGCCGGTGAGGTCGACGGCACCTTCCAGGTCGCCAAGCGTTGGGCGATCGATCAGGGACTTGGGTTCGCCCAGATTCCGTTGACCGAGGACCCGGAGGTGGTCGAAGCCTTCTCCAAATGGGTCGATGTCGATCTCTGGAAAGACCAGCTCAGCAAGGCGCGCGCCCGCCGTCAGGCGATCTGGTACGGCATCTGGGCGGAGTCGTTCAATCCGCTGCTCGGCCAGGCGCTGAACGGCGAGATCACTACCGAGGAAGCGCTGCAAAGCGCCGCCGACGAGTGGAACAAACTCAAGGAGCAGGTGGAGGGATAGGGCGCAACACTCCGCCATTCAGGGGGCGCATTCACCCTTGCGCCCCTCATCCCATTGTCATCCTGAACGAATGTGAAGGATCTCTTTCGTTTGCGCACGGCAACGCCCATTCACCACATGTCCAACGGACAGCGCAAGCAGGCAGAAGCATGGCTGTGGAAACCATCCGCCGAGCGAGATTCTTCACTTCGCTCAGAATGACAGGGCGGGGAGCAGGCTCAGCATGAGGTCGGACGAACTGGCAGGAACGACCGTGACGCAACCGCTGGCAGGAGCGGGCGCCGTTCCGCGTGGCCGGCGGGCGTCCGATTGGCCGACCGGGGTCATCATGGTGGCCCCGGTTGCGCTGCTCATCGCGGTCTTCTTCGTCTATTCGACCTATCGCGCGGTCTACCAGAGCACCCGCATCGAATCGCCGATCTTCAAGCCACGTTATGTCGGCTTACAGAACTACCGGGACATGCTGGATGGGCGATTCTTCCGGCAGGCGTCGGAGAATTCGATCGTCTTCGTGCTGGCCGTGGTGCCCACCCTGCTGGTGTTGGGTGTGCTGGTGGCACTCCTGCTGAACGAGCCGTTCCGTGGCAATACGGCATTGCGCATCGGCATGATTCTTCCCTGGGCCCTGCCGGCCGCGGTGGCGGGACTCGTCTGGAAATGGATCTTTCTCGATGGCTGGGGCGCGCTGAACGGCATCCTCGGCAGGATCGGGGTGATCGACGATCCGATCGCCTTTCTGGGCGAGCCCCGGCTGGCGCGGCTGGCGGTGGTGCTGGTCTTCGTCTGGGCGCAATTGCCGCTGGCGTCGATCTTCCTGCTGGCGGCGGTGCAATCGATTTCGCCCGATCTCTACGAAGCCGCCTCGCTCGATGGCGCCAGCGCGTTCGGCCGCTTCCGCACGATCACGCTGCCGGGGATCCAGCCGATGCTGCTGATCGTGGCGCTCTTCGAGCTGCTGATGGCCTTTACCAATTTCGATCTGATCTACGCCCTCACGCAGGGTGGTCCCGGCACCGCCACCACCATGGTCAGCTATTTCGCCTGGGCGGAAAGCTTCCGCAAGCTCAATTTCGGCGCGGGCGCGGCCCTGGCAATCATGATCGCGCTGGCCGCGCTGGTCGTCATTCTGGTGCTCATGCAGGCGATGCCCAAAGGCGCGCTGGTGGATGACGATCGATGAAACAGCGGAGCCTGGGCAAGTCGATCCTGATCTACGGCGGCGCATCGATGCTGGCAGTCTTCTGGTTCGGTCCGTTCGTGCTGGTTGCGCTGGCGAGCGTAGTCCCGCAGACAAGCCTTGCCACCTTTCCGGCGCACTGGTTCCGCGATCCGCTCAATTTACAGACCTACGACTACATCTTCACCGGCAAGGTACCCACCAGCTACGAGCAGCGCGGCGCCCTGCGCAGCATGATCTCCAGCGAGGTGCGCGATGTTCCCCGCGCCATCGGCAACAGCTTTCTGGTCGCCACCGCGGTGATGCTGATCAACATCACCCTCGGCAGTCTCAGCGCCTATGCCTACGCCCGCATTCGCTTTCCGGGGCGGGCCGCACTCTTTTCCTTCGTCCTCTTTAGCCGGCTGATTCCCACGGTGGCAGTCGCCATTCCCTATTACCTGATCGTGCAACGACTCGATCTGATCAATTCCTATTGGGCGTTGATCCTGATCTATTCGGTGCTGACCCTGCCCTTCACCATCCTGGTGCTCACCCTCTATTTCCGCGGCATCCCCGCGGAGATCGACGAAGCCGCGCAGCTCGAAGGAGCCTCGCACTGGCGCATCCTGCGCGATATCGGCATCCCGCTGGCACTTCCCAGCATCGTCGGCGCGGGGCTCTTCGCCTTCATGCTCTCCTATGGCGAATTCCTCTTCGCGCTCTTCATCACCACCACTCGCGAGCGCCGCACCCTGCCGGTGGTGCTCGGCGCGCTCTCGGCCAATACCGATGTCTCCTGGAATATGATCATGGCCGCCATCACCCTCGGCACCATCCCCACCCTGCTGCTCGCCTTCCCCGTCTGGCGCTTCATGGTCCGCGGCCTCACCAGCGGCGCGGTACGGGGGTAGTCCGTCGTCTCGAGCGAAGTCGAGAGACCTCTCGTGACCCCGAAACTCTGCCTCCAGCGGCCAACCCAACCATGCCAACCGACGGCACGGAGTCCGTGTGCTACGTTCTGGGTCGTTGTGCGCCGGAGGCACGGTTGCGGGGTCACGAGAGATCCCTCCACCGCGGTCGGGACGACGAGGGGTGCGCTTGACGGGGTTCGAGGGGAGGGCTAGCATCACCCCGTCTGACCGGCAAGTTCAAGGGTGAAGTGCAGATGCGGCGGGTTACCCGGCGTGGCGTCTTGAAAATGGGAGCAACGGCCGCCGCCGGGCTGGCGATCGGCCAGTCGAGCCTACCCGCCCTGGCCCAAAGCCAGCGGCTTTCGGTGCTCTCACCGCAGCGGCCCGATCCGATTCCGCCCGGGGTGAGCAATTTCGCGGTCGATTTGCTGACCACCTGGCAAACCGATCACGATACCGGAGTCGACTACACCACCCAGCCCTTTTTCGAGATGGCCCAGGCCACCTCAGACGCCGTCGCGTCCGGCGGCTATGTGCATGACATCTTCTACAACTGGGCGACCATTCCGGAGAACGCCGGCAGTCTGGTCGAGCTCGGGTCCCGGCTGCCCAATGAGCTGACGGCCGATCTGGCGCCGTCGCAGGCAGCCTCAGTCTCCTGGCAGGGCAAGCAATACGGGGTGGTGCCGACCCTCTCGTTGCTGCTGCTCTTTTTTAATAGGGACATTCTCGCCTCGGCCGGCATCGGCCAGCCGCCCGCGACCTGGGACGAGCTGAAAGCCACCGCCGCCGCGTTCGCCACGGAATCGCCGAACGGTCTGCTGCTGCCCTACGGCGCGCCGGCTGGCATCGGCGGGGTGGCCTCGATCTGGATGGCATTTCTGCAACAAGCCGGCGGCGCCATGTACAACGACGATGGAAAACCCGTGTTCGACGATGCGCCCGGGGTCGATGCCTTGCAATTCATGATCGATCTCCTGCCCATCACCACCAGCGATTCGCTCCGCCTGGCCGGGTATGGCGATGCGGCCTATCGCATGATGGCCGGTTCTGCCGCCATGACCTTTTCCTTCCCGGCCTTCTGGACGGCGATGAACGGCGGTGCCGCGCCGGGCGAAGGCCGGATCGCGCCGGCCGTCATGCCGAAAGGTCCGGACACCAACGCCACCATCAACGGGGTCGATGCCTGGACCATCGCCACCGCATCGCCGAATCAAGAGCTGGCAGAAGAGCTGATCGCGTTCTATCTCAGCCCGGATGTGCAAAAACGGCAGGCAATCGACACCGGCTGGCTCCCCGCTCGTCTCTCCGTGCTGGGCGATGCCGAGGTGCAATCCGCCAATCCGGTGGCGGCCGTGCTGCTGGAGCAGGCGACCTCCCCATTCGACAGCTTCATCACCCCGAACTACCTCGCGATCACCGACGCCATCGGCCGCGAGATCCAGCAAGCCCTCCGCGGCGAGCAAACCGCCTCGCAAGCCCTCACCACCGCAAAATCGGCGATCCAGCCGCTGATCTCCTGGTAAGCAAGCCGTTCTCGCGGATCGTCAGCGGGACGCGCCACCCGGCGCGAGCGTGATCCGGCGCTGGAATCGGGCGGGAATAACTTTCGTATCGGGCGCATACCAGCGGCAGACGGTGCGAACCCGTTCGGGATCGAGCGTCAAGCCCTGCCACAGGTCGTAATGCTGCACGATGACCGAGGCTGCTCCGCTGTCGCGCGTGGCGCGGGCGACGTCCGACTCGCCCATATAGACGGTCATGCCCGGCGGATTGGCTCCCACGGTCAGGCAGATAGCATCGAGCGCCCACCGCCGCCCAATCTCCAGAAACCCGGAAAAGTAGAGACTATCGCCGCAGAGCAGCAGCGTAGTTTCGCCGGTTTCCAGCAGATAGCCATTCGCGCTTTGCGCGGTCGGATCGTGCATCGGCGCCGCGGTAACGGTCAAATCGCCGATCGGACGAGATGACTCCGGCGGAAAGACGATCGCCCGCCCGGCATCGAGTCCCGCCCTCGTCGCAACTTCGATGGCGGCCGGAGTGCCCAGCACGGGGATCTCCGGTAGGGCCGCGATAGCGGCCAGCGCGACCGGATCGGCATGATCGCTGTGCTCGTGGGTGATCAGCACCGCGTCGACTGATCCCAGCGCATCGAGATCATCCGGCGCGAACGCCGGCGGGATGGCGCGCATCCAATCCGGCGGATTGGACGGTCCGAGGAATGGGTCGATCAACAGCGTGGCGCCGGTCGTGCGGGCGATATATCCAGCGCCGCCGATATACCAGAGCGCCAGCGCACCGGACGCTACCGTGGCCCGGCGCACGCGCTGCAGAAATGCCCGTCCATCTGTTGAAATCGGCTCCATTGATCGTCTTCCCCCGCGCAACCCGTCTATCTGTCTCGCGCGAGATCATGCCAGAGATGACGAAAAACGGAGCGGCCCCGAAGGACCGCTCCGCTGCAGTGGATACGAAGATGCGCGATTAGCAGCTGTCGGAGCAGGTGCCCTGTCCGCCCGGCGTATCGCCACCGCAGCACTCGAGGCCGTCATTGCACGGATTCTCGGTGCCGGAATCGCACGGGCAGCCTTCCTGACCGTTGCAATCGCTCGAATCGCAGGAGCTCATGCACGTGCCCGGGCTACCCGGATCGGTCATATCCGCCGCGCAGCAGACGAGCCCATCGTCGCAGTTGCCGTCCTCGCCGGTGGTGCAAGCGCAGCCATCGCTGGTGCAACCGCCATCGCCGCAATCGCTGGAGCAGGTGCCCGTGCCACCCGGGGTGTCGGCGCCGGTGCAGCACAGACCGTCATCGCAGGCGCCGTCGGTGCCGGCGGTGCAATCGCAGCCCTCGGAGGTGCATGGGGGATTGCATTCGGCGTCGGTCATGCAGGTGCCGGTACCGCCCGGCGTGTCGGCGCCGCAGCATTCGAGTCCGTCATCGCACGCGCCATCGGTGCCAGAGGTGCAGTTACAGCCTTCGCTCGTGCAGGATGGGTTGCATTCGGCGTCGGTCATGCAGGTGCCTGGGCCACCCGGCTGGGTGACGCCGCAGCAAACCAGGCCGTCGTCACAGTTATCCTGGACGCCACCGTTGCAATCGCAGCCTTCGCTGGTGCAGGCGGGAACCGTGGTCGCCGTCGGCTGGGCCGGAACCGCGGTGGCGGTGGGCTCTGTCGGCATCGCACCGGGGCAGGTGGTCTCGTTGGTCAGGCAGACGCCGGGGCCGCCCATGTTCGAACTGGTCGCGCAGCAGGTGAGCCGCTCGGAATTACAGGAATTCTCGGTGCCGGTGATACATCCGCAGCCGGCATACAGCTCCGAGCGCAGCAACACATCGCCACTCTGGATCGTCGGGGAGCCGCTCAGAATGTTCGCGGCATTGCTGGTGATCCAGGAGTTCTCTTGCTGGGCCGCGGCCACCGCGGTGGTCTCATCCAGGAAGGTGGAGATCGCCAGGATCTGACCATCGCCGAAAACGAGGTTGTAGGAGATGAAACCCGGCTGCTGCTCCATGACCGGAATCAACCCGGTCAACCCGGTGGCGGCAGCCTGCTCGGTGCCGGTATAGGCATAGGTCCGCACCGCGATGAAGCGGTCTTTGGCGGTGGTATCCGCGTCCTGGGCGGCCACACTTGCGAATTTGCTCACCGCGATCGCGCCCACCGCGGCGCCCGCGCCGGTGCGCATCATATCGCGCCGGGATAGCCGGCTACCCAGCTTCTTGGCGAATGAATCGAAACGATTGGGATCCACGCGTAGTCCTCCTTTGCCCTCTATGGGGAGACGTCGAGTGGTGCCAGGGAATGTCAGACACGGTGTCTGCGCCCGGCATCCATGCTACCAGTGGCGCACAAGCTGTCCAATTTTTGGAGCGCCCCAAAAGCTGGTCCGTACCACTAGATACTACCAGCAAAACGCCTGATGCCCCGAAATGGTTCCACCCTCGCACTGGTCGCCTGAGCTCCGCACGAAGCGCGCGACGCACCTTGGACCGCGCGGTAAACGGGGGCATTTTCCAGTACAAGCGAAGAGAGAGCCGGGATTCCAGCTCCCTCTTCTGCAGCTCGTCGACCCAGGATAGGCTCAGCCGCAGGCGGCCTGGCAGGTGCCTTCGCCGCCCGGTACGTCGGCGCCACAGCAGACGAGATCGCCGTCGCAGGCACCTTCGGTTCCCTCGGTGCACGGGCAGTCCGCTCCGGTGCAGCCGCCATCGCCGCAATCGCTTGTGCACGTTCCGGTACCACCCGGAGTGTCCGCTCCACCGCAGCAGAGGCCCGCGTCGCACGCTCCATCGGTGCCAGCCGTGCAAGCGCAGCCTTCGGAGGTGCAGGGCGGCTCGCCGCAGTCGGACGAGCAGGTTCCGGTTCCGCCGGGCGTATCGGCCCCAACGCAACACAGCCCGGCGTCACAAGCGCCGTCCGTCCCGGCAGTACAGGCGCATCCCTCGGAGGTGCAGCTCTCGACGCCGCAATCGGAGCTGCATGTGCCGGTGCCGCCGGGAGTATCCGCGCCCACGCAGCACAAACCGTCATCGCAGGCCCCTTCCGTGCCGGCGATGCAATCGCACCCTTCGCCGGTGCAGGCCGGAACGTCGGTTGGCACGGCGGTCGGTTCCTCGACCGGAACCGAGGTCGCGGTCGGCTCCGCGCCCGCCACCGCCGGACAGGTGGTGGCGGTGGTCAGGCAGACGCCGGGACCGCCCGCTTCGGCCGTCGTGGCGCAGCAGGTCAGCCGCGAGGAATTACAGGCGTCCTCGACCCCGGCGGTGCAGGCGCAGCCAGCATGGAGCTCGGAGCGCAGGAAGACATCGCCACTATGAATCTCCGGTTTGCCACTCAGGATCGCCTGGGCATGCTCCTCGATCCAGGCATCCTCTTCCTTGGCGGCCGCCACCGCTGTGGACTTGTCGAGGAAGGTGGCGATCACATAGATCGCATCGTCGCCATCGACGAAATCGATCGAGATGAACCCGGCCTGCTGCTCCATGAGCACGACCAGGTCCTTCAATCCGGATTGGGCGGCCTCGATCGGCCCGGTGTAGGAATAGGTGCGGATCGAGATGAACCGATCCTTGACTCCCGTGTCGTCATCCTGCGCCAGCGTGGGAGCGAGCTTGCTCAGCGCCACCGCGCCCAGCGCGGCGCCGGCGCTCGCCCGGATCGCGCTCCGGCGCGACAACCGGGTTCCCAATCGTTTTGCGATCGAATCGAAGCGTTGCGGATCCACGAGCTCTCCTTCTTCCATGCATGATCTTGCGGCGATTGTACGCTGCGGGGTTTGGGCCCTGAGACGATCGTAGTGAAGGGCATCTCTGCCCTCTCGTGTCCAGCGTCCAGTGTTGACTGCTGACTGCTGACTGCTGACATCGTCGCAGGGCTCAGGACCCAGGGCTCAGGGCCCGTTCAACTGCTCCTGGCACTCCTCCGCGCAGATGCCGGCGCCGCCGTCGTCGGCGCCGCAACAGACCAGCCCCTCGTTGCATTTCCAGACATCGCCGCATTCGCAGTTCTCCGCGCCTGGGCAAGGCGAATCGGTCGCGCAAGCGCTGAGGCACGCGCCGATCGAACCCGGCGCCGACGAGCCGATACCGCAACAGGAAAGCCCCTCGTCACAGGCTTCATCGACCCCGGTGGTGCAGGCGCAACCTTCGCCGGTGCAGGAGCAGGCTTGCTGGCAGGTCCCTTGCCCGCCGGCCGCTCCTGGCGCACAGCAGGTCAATCCCGCGCCGCACGTGTTCAGGGCAGACCCAATGCAAGCGCATCCCGCATCGCCGCACGGGCAGTCGGACATGCACATGCCGGTGCCCCGCAGCACATCCACCCCACAGCAGGTAAGCCCGGCATCGCAGCTTCCAGACGATCCGGCAACACAGTCGCACCCCTCGCTGGTGCACCCGGCGGCAGTCGCAGTGGGCGCAACGGTCGCGGTCGGTTTCGGCGTAGGCGCCTCGTCGTCCTCGGGTTCCTCGTCCTGCGTGCCGGGGCAGATCGTCGCCACCGTCAGGCAAATTCCCTTGTCGTCATCGGAAGGCGCGCAGCAGTAGAGGTCCTCGGAACCGCAACCGCCCTCCTCCTCGACGGTGCACCAGCAACCGGCCGCCAGCTCCGACCGCAAGAAGACAGCGCCGCTGTCGCGCTCGGGCTCGCCGGTGAGCACGCCCTGACCGCTGCTGCCGATCCAATCCTCCAGCGCTTTGATTCCGGCGTCGGAGGTGGTTTTGTCGAGAAACGTGGTGACCAGATAGATCGCCTCGTCCCCTTCGATGAAGGACATGGTGAGGAAACCGGGTTGCTGCTGCATCACCCGGATCAGCGGTTTGAGCGCGGTTTTGGCTTCGTCGATATCGCCCTCGAAGGGATAGAACGCGAGGGAGACGAACCGGTCGGTCGCGGTCGTGGCGGCATCCTGCACGGCGGCGATGGTCGCCCTACCGGGAATCGCCGCCGCCAGCGCCGCTCCAGCGCCGAGACGCACAGCCGCACGGCGAGAAATCCGCGCGCCCAACCGTCTCGTCAAAGAATCGAAGCGTCGTGCGTCCATCGGTCGGGCTCCCTCCGCCTGTTGCCCGGCGCATACCTGCAGGTTTGGTCCAGAGATATGGTAGCAGCGGAATCGCACCCGGCCGGTTCGGTTCACCATCCGGGAATAAGGAGGGAGGGGGAACCGTGCATCCCCAGGCGGATGCCATACTTGCCCCAGGTGCGAGCGTGCGGGAGACGCCCGCCGGATCGAGGGACATGATCGAGCAGCGGACAGCCGATTATCGACGATGGGGGATCCAGCTGGTGTCCCTGTTCCTCATCGTCTCGTTCGCCGTCATTCCCGTCCGATGCGATGTCTCGGCCGCGCCGCATTCCATCTTCGCCGCGCCGAATATGTTGAACCAATCTGGCGCGCACACCCACCACGCGACCGGCGCACTCCAACGGGAATCCGCCAAGTCGGTGCCGCATCATTCGCCAGTGGCAGACGGCGCCTCCGGTCATCAGCACGCGATCGCTTCGGATGGCGCGCCGGTCAGCCTGACCGAGCGCTGCTCCAGCTTGCTTGGCGCCGGCGGCGATCCGGAATCGCAGCAGCCGGTCGGCGCGACCCTCGATCTTCCCTCCTCCTCGATCACCCCGGACACCGTCACCCTCCAACCGCGCGGTATGCAGACCCAACTCTTGCGCTTCGCGCCTGCTGCCCTACTCAGCGGCATCGACGCGCCCCCGGAAACGCCTCCACCTCGAGCCTCCTGACCGTTTTCGCAGGCGAGCAGCACGACGGGTGCGCGCTCGGCGGTCACCAGGGACCACGACGCCGGTCGCGTCTCGACCGGAACGGCCGCGGGCATTCCCGGCCCCGGGTGACCTTCGTCCCAAAACAGGATCGAACCCATGAACGACTCCATCGAGGAGCGCGGAACGATGCCCGGCATCGGCCGGCGTCGCTTCCTCGGGCTGGCGCTGGCAGGCACCCTGCTGGCCGCTGGCTGCACCAGATCGAAGAAAACCAAACTGACCGGCACGCAGCTCGACGGCCGCGACTCACCCGACTTTTCGCTGACCGATCAGCATGGCGCGCCGGTTTCGCTCTCGGATTTCCGCGGCAAGGCCGTCGCGCTTGCCTTCATCTTCACCAATTGCCCGGATATCTGCCCACTCATCGCCAGCCAGATGCGGGCTGCCTACGACCTGCTGCCGGAGGACCGGCGCGCCGATGTGATCTTCCTGGGGGTAACGGTCGATCCGGAACGGGACACCCCGGAAGCGTTGCAAGCGTTCTCGCAACGCTACGAGCTCGATTCGGTCGACAACTGGCATGCCCTGTATGGCGACCGGCAAACGCTGGAAGCGGTCTGGGCGTCCTACGGGATCGAAGCCACCGAGATCGCTGGTGAAGTCAACAGTCATGTCAACGGCTCAGCGGCGGTGGCGAAGATTCGCCATACCGACGCGATCTACCTGATCGACCAGGATGGCAAGCAACGCTCGCTGCTGCATTCCGATGTCGATCCGCAGGATTTCGCCGACGATCTGAAGACCCTGGCATCGTGAGCGGTCTGCCGATTCGCGCGTTCGCACTGCTCGGCACGCTGGTGCTGGCCCTCATGCTCGCGGGTGGCGTGTCGGCGGACAGCGCACCCAGCTATTCCGCGACTGCGCTCGGCAGCGGCAACGACGTCTCGCTCGGCGATCTGCGGGGCGACGTGGTGCTGCTCAATACCTGGGCGACCTGGTGCGCGCCCTGCAAAAAGGAGATGCCCTGGCTGCAAACACTCTCCGAGCGCTATGGCAATCAGGGGTTGCAGGTGATCGGCGTCAGCATCGATCGCAAGGGGCAGGACGCCGCGGTGCGCTCGTATGCGACCGATCTGGGGGTGACCTTTCCGATCTGGCGCGATGCGTCGAACCGCTTCGCCCGCACCTTCGCAACCACCGGCGTGCCGGAAACGCTGCTGATCGGCCGGAATGGCGAAGTGCTCTACCGCTGGAAAGGCGCGCTGACCGAAAACAACCAGGTCGATCTGACACTGATCGAAGAAGCGCTGGCCGTCACCGATGTCGGCCAGGTGACCGCGACCGTGGCGCGCGTGGGAATTCCGGTGGCCTTCGCGGCAGGCGTGCTCAGCTTTCTCTCGCCCTGCGTTTTTCCATTGATTCCCACCTACGCCGCGGTCATCAGCGGTATGAGCGTTGCCGAGCTGCGCTCGCAGGACCCACGGCTCAAGCGCAAGGCCCGGCGCGCCACCTTCAGTAACGGGCTGCTCTTCGTACTCGGGTTCACCCTGGTCTTCATGGTCTTCGGCGCCTCCGCGACCGCGCTCGGCGGTTGGTTACAGGAATACCGTATCTGGATCGCCCGCATCGGTGGCATGCTGCTGGCGGTACTGGGGTTGCATCTGCTCGGACTGCTGCGAATTCCCTTCGCCGATCGGACGATTGCATTCGATCTCGGCGGCCGCTCCCTCGGCCGGGCAGGAACCTTCCTCATCGGCATGGCGTTCGGCGCGGGCTGGACTCCCTGTATCGGACCGGCGCTGGCCAGTATTCTCACCATCGCCGCCGTGGACGCCACCATGCGTGAAGGCATCGGATTGCTGGCAATCTATTCGTTCGGACTGGCGGTACCCTTCTTGCTGGCGATGGTGCTGGTCGACCGCTTCATGAGCGAGTCGTCCCGCTTCCGCGCCTGGCTGCCGCGGGTGCAGCAAGCCAGCGGTGCGCTCGTGCTGCTGATCGCCGTTTTGCTCTTGACCAACTCGCTGAGCCGGCTCAACGAATACGCAACCTGGTCACCGTTCTAGCGGGACCGGTCGGGGAAACGAATTGAAGAACTTTCTGTCGCAACGATTGGTTCAGGTCATGGCGCTGGTCACGATCCTCATCTTCGTGGCAGCCGGCTCCATCTACTGGATCGCCGACCGCGCCGAAGGCTATGAGCTCAACGGCAGAGCGTACAGCCCGGTAGCCCCGGCGCCACCGCTCGATCTGACCGATCAGCACGGCAATCCCTTCTCCCTCGCGCAGGAAATGGGCAAGGTGGCGGTCGTTTCGTTTGGTTCCACCCGCTGTCCCGATGACGGCCCGACCATGCTCGATGATTTCGCGACCATTCGGAGCAACCTGGGCGATCACGCCTATCTGGTCGATTTCTTGTTCGTGACTTTCGATCCCGAGACCGACACGCAGGAACGCATGACGGACGCCATCGCGTCGGTCGATCCGTCGTTCATCGGCCTGCGTGGCGATGACGAGCAAACAGCGCGGATTCTCGACGCCTATGACATGACCATCGAGCGGAATGACACGGCAAGCTCGTCGACCGGCTGCCACTTCGAGGACAACGCGCGGGTCTACCTGATCGACAAGAACGGGAACTTGCGCGTCACCTACGTCCCCGGAACGGATCCGCTGAAGATCGCGCAGGACATCGAGCATCTGGCAAGCGAATGAACCGGACGAACCGACCCCGCCTCTCGCCGCGTAGGTGCAGCCCTCCGTGGCTGCTGTCGATGCAAGCGGTAACCACGAAGGATTGCACCTACGAGCTGGTAAACGGTTATTTGGCGACTCGACTGATCTGCGGTAGCGACCCGACCCCGCCTTCCGATCGGAAGCGGGGTCGGTCGCGCTCGGCTCGCGGCTACTCCGCGACCGGCGAGGGCGTTCCACCGGCCGCCGGCTTGCCCTGGAACTCGACCTGGATGTAATTGATCAGGTCCCAGATCTGCTCGTCGGTCAGGTCATCCCCGAACGCGGGCATATCGGTGCCCTCTTTGCCATTCTGGATCCAGTCGAAGAGCTGCCCGTCCGGATGCACCCGGGTATGCGCGGCACTGAAATCGGCCGGTTTGGGGAACATCCCGTCAGCCAGCGGACCGTCGCCTTGCCCGCCCGTTCCATGGCAGGAAACGCAATTCGCCTGGAAGAGCGTGCCGCCTCTGGTGACCGAATCGCTGGTGGCGGCTACCGGATTGACCAACCCGGGATCGTAGCCGACCGCCGGCTCGATGCGCCCCTGCGCCATCAGCATCACGCCCAGCACCGCCGCGACCGCGCCCAGACCGGCGCTTTCCATACGCATACGGCCCTTCCCGGCCCGCCAGGCCAGCACGAACCCGATCAACGCGATCGCCACCAGCACCAGCCCGATGATACCGCCGGTGCCAAAACGCCAGGGCGCCTTGGGGGCGGTCGAACCGGTCACTCCGATCGTCACCGTCTGCGTATCGGTCCATTCGAAGTCGCCGATCTCACGTACGATCAGCTGCACCTTCCAGTCGCCCACGATACCGAGCTCGCTGCCGTGCGATTCGAAGGTGTAGGGCGTGGTGCGATCGAGCGTCATCTCCTTGGTGCCGATATTGGCGGCGCCAAAGGTCAGGCGCAGCAACGTTTCGGTATCGTCCGGCGTTGGATCGCCCGGAACCGTCACCAGGAAATGATTCGGTCCGGCCGCGCCGGGAGTGAGCTGCAAGGTGGCATCGCGCCCGTTCAGATCGAAATGGATCGTCTGCCCGGTTCGCTCCGCCGCAATCACATCGCGCCCCGGTTGCTGGCTGGTCATACGGCCGACCGCCAGCAGAATCAGCGTCGCCAGCACGATCTCAGCAATGACCGCATAGCCCAGCCGGCTGAACCAGCGCGGATTCGCCTTCGGATCGGTTTCCGCCAGCTTGCGAGTGATGAAGAGCAGATTCGCCGCGGCGATCAGGAAAACGATGCCAACCAGAATCAGCTTGAAGAGCAGCGATTGCCCATAGCTCGTATGCCGCAGGGCATCCCAGCTACCGACGTGCAACCACCATGCGTAGAGTCCGGTGATCGCCAGCAATCCCCAGCAGACCAGCGCCGTCGCTGAGAAGCGCGGCAATGCTCGTGCCAGCACCACCCGCCGGTCGACCTGCGCGCGTAAGGTCCGCACCAATACGCCCGCCAGCACCACCAGCCCGCCGAACCAGAGTGACGCGGTCAGCAAGTGCGCGTAGTCGAACGCAAGCGCGGTCGTGCGACCGTTGTCGAGCGCGGAGGCATGCGCATTCAAGCTCACCGGTATCGGCAACAACGCGGCTACCACCAACCCGGCGGCGGTCGCCACCCGCTTGCGCAGCGGATCGAGCCAGGGTACGAATCGCAGCGCCGCCGCCATCAGCAGCAGCAATCCGATTCGAGCCAGCCAGAGTCGGCCGAAGCGGGTATCGGTCACCGTCTCGCTCATGCGAGAGACGAGCGATCCCTTGTCCATGAAGGTCGCCTGCACCCCGAGCATCAGCACATTGGCAATCAGCGCCGCGATCACGGCGCCCAGACCGAGCTTCTGCGCCCGGAGGCTGAGCTCCTGCATCAGCGCGGTATCGCCGCGCACCGCCGGCCAGAGCACCAGCAACCAGATGGGCCAGACCGCGATCGCCACCGCCAGCGCCAGCAGCACCAGCCAGCGGGCCACACTCTGCAGCCAGAGCGGCGCGCCGCCTTGATCGGTGACGACCGGAACGGTGACCGGCGCAACATCGGCCTGCGTGCCGACGGTGAAGGTGAAATAGCCCTGCAGCGGATGCCCATCCGCCGCCGAGAGGTTCTTCCAGACCACCGAATAGGTGCCGACATCGAGCGGCGTTGGCAGCGGGACGACCAGCGACTTGTCGCCTTCGCCCTGCTGCGACTCGATATCGGGCACCTCGTTGCCACCCTGGTCGAAGAGCCGCACGCTGCTTTCGTCGAATTCCAGCGGCTCGGTAAACCAGATGCGGATCTCGGCCGGCGATTCCGCCAGCACCGAGTTCGGTTGCGGGTCGCTGCGGTCGAAGGTTGCATGCGCATCCGCCAGCCTGGGAACCAGCGCCAGCGTCACGATTCCCACGCAGAGGGCAACCAGCGGCAACCAGCCGCCTAGCACGCGTTTCATTGGTCCATTCATTTCGATCACAATCGATCGACCGGGCGGTCACTCCAACGCTTGCCGTGTGATGGCCGGCGGAAAAACCAGAAAACGATCAGCCCCACCATCGCCACACCGGTTACCGCTGCGACGATGCCGTACAGCAGCGGATTGCGGTCGGTGCTATTGGAATCGTCGTCATCCTCGATCACCGGCAGCTGCACCGGCGCCTGCTGCGTGGCAATTTGCGGCAATGCCTGTGGCGAGGCCGTGGGATCGACGATGAACTGATAGCTGCCACTGACGGAATCGCCATCGACCGCCGACACCGAGGTCCATTGCACGACATAGGCGCCATTGTCGAGTCCGTCATGCACGCCCACGGTCACCAATGAGCGGTTGGGATCCTGCAAATCGAGCGTGGTATTGCCCAGATCGACCTTGGTCCCATCCAGCTTCAGCACCTCGAGCGTGGTTCCCTCGGATTTCACTTCCTCGGAAAACCAGACCTCGATCAGCGCCGGCATCACCGGCACCGCGGTGTTCATCTCGGGATAGGCCCGCTCCGGCACCGCATGCGCGCTGACCGGGCTCGCGCCCGGCATCAGCACAACCAGCGCCAGCATGCACGCGCCAAACCAGCGAACCGCCCGTTCGAATCGATTCATAGTAGGCCCTCACGGTGGGGCAGCATTGCGGCTGCCCCCACCGGTCGCATGAACGACTACGACGCCTTCGGGAACTCCAGATCGCTGCGCGGGATCACGGTCGAGAAGGTCTCCGGACCGGCGGTGAAGGTCTCGTCGATCGCTTGTCCATCGATCTCGCCAGTGACGTGAAAACTGTAGTCTCCCGGCTGGGTCGGAATGAAATAGGCGACATAGTGCCCCGGATCGCCAAATTTGGCTTCCATGGGCAGACTGATCTTCTGATCTCCGACGATAACCTCCACGGTCAGTTCGAGATCTTTCACCGGCGTCTCGGCCACCTCGTCCTCACCGGGCGCCGGGGTGGCGTCGGCCGGAGCGGGCTTGGTGATGCGCACGCTGGCGGCATTCAGCTCATCCTGCACGGCCGGCTCGTTCAGAAAACCGACCACGAAGGTGTAGTCGCCAACGGTACGGTGCTCATGTGCACTGGCGATGCCAAAGCCGCTGCCAGCAGCCAGCGCGCCGGCCGCGAGCAGCATTGCGCCGGAGCGCAAAAGGGTACGACGGTTCATCGATACATTCTCCATTGTTGATGTGCTGCCACGCATGGCAGCTTCGCCCCGGGGGTCGATTCCCCAGGCTACGACGAAACATCCCACCAGGACCGTTCGCTGGGTAGGGGCGGCTCCCTGTGGCCGCCCATGGTGACAGGACGCATGGTCTTCGATGGCAGCCCTGTTCCACCGGCCGCCAGGTCAGGCGGGATCGAGTCCAGTGACGAGATGCGTGTGGGTAACAAGGGCGGCCACAGGGAGCCGCCCTACCATCGGCGTCCTATCGCGGAGGCGGCGCAATAGGGGAATGAGCAATGCCGCGCAGGACGCGATCCCCCTGCGCAAACGCCGTTTGGAACTGGCTCGATTGCGGCAACGCGGAATCGGGCAGGATGAGGGCAAGCTGCCCGACATCGCCCACGACGAAGACCGACACCGATGCGTGGAACTGTTCCGCCGCACCGGCTGATTGCGAGGCGGAGGCATCCGCGGCATGGGCCGGAGTGCGGGCGGCCGTTTCATCGTGATGATGCGCGGGATGGTCGTGCGCTTCGGGTTCTTCGGCATCACCCTGATGGTGATGGTCGAAATGCCCCGATTCGGCTTCCATCAGGAATTCGATGAAGGTATGGGGATGCGGGTGGGACGCGCCGCCGCGATAGGTCACCGGGGTGCCGACGAGCGAGAAGCAGAGGAGAACCAGGACCGCCGGATGCTGAAACAGGCGCAACATCTCAGTACCCGTCCCAAACCAGGCTCAGCAGCACACGGGCATTCAGCCGCTCGACCATCGCTCAACCCGCCCGATCGACCGACCCGGACGCCTGGAAGACCTCGAGGTAGAGCTCGGCCAGCTGCAAGCGCACGACCGGCGCCAGCTCGTCGAAGCGCTGCTGGGAGGCCGGATCGAGCCGGGTGCGCAGCAGCCAGACCTGTTGCGCCTGCGGCCGCTCCAGCAGCTCCAGCTCGCGTCTTGACACACTCCAGCCCCGACATTCGCGGTCAATGCTGGCATCGTCCAGTGGCAGCAAGCGCTCCACTACGTAGTCGAGGGCCTGGGCGTCGCCCGCCCGCGTGTTCCGCGACAAACCGCTGGTCTGGAAGGGGATGATCTTGCCCTGCGGCGCCGCGGCCGGCAACCCGAAGAGCGCCCGCAGGGTGCGCGGCTCCTGATCGGAGCGGCGGGTTTCCAGTACCCCGGCAAAGATCACCACGATCCCGATCGCCATGGCGATATAGAGATATTCCCGGTGTCCGAAACGGGTGAGCGTGCCACCCGAGGCGACCACGAAGGTGCCGGCGGCGATCAGGATGCAGCCGATCATGCGGCGACGCTGGGTACCGAGCTTGCGGAATTTCCAGGCCGACCACAACGCGCCGCCGATGAGCACCAGACTGCCGCCGATATTCATCAACAGCGTGATAGCCGTCAACCCGGTATTGCGCTCGAGCGCTTCCCAGCCCTCATGCGCCAGCTTGGACTGATCGACCGGCGCGTTCACCACCAGCGTGACCGCCAGCGCGGTCAGCAGCAAGGTGACTCCGGGCGCGAACCGGGCGATCCGCTTGCCAGCCAGCAGATAGAGCTCGCCCAGCGCCAGATAGCCAACCACCACCACCGCGCCGGTGAGGTAATAGACCCGCACGATGGTCTCGGTCCAGCCGGTCAAATCGCCGATGACCTCGGAGGCGGCGGCCACGGCGAAAATGCCAAAGGCAATCGTCCAGACGACGCGATCGGGCCGGGGGCGGCGGAGGGTGTCTTTTCCGATCACCGCCATACAGCAGAGACTGACGACCATGGCGATGATGGGAAAAACGACCAAGTCCGACCTGCCTGCCCGACGAAATACATGCGTTCCGGCAGCGAACACGGGGCTGCCGGCTCATTCGAGACTAGTATAGTGACCCGCTGGCGGACGAGGGCGGCAGGCAGATACAAGGTCAAGAGTCAAGAGTCCGGAGTCAAGAGCGTTATCCCTGGACTCTTGACACTTGACCCTGGACTCATTTCTGGGTGCTGAGTGCTATGAATCCGGATTGGCGATCTGATCGCGGATGTACAGGATGATGCTGGCGAGCTGCTTATCCGACATGATGACGGTGCTGACCGGTTGCTGGCCGGTATGCCCGGCGCCATCACGCACCAGGGCGTAGACCTGTTCGTCGGTCATATCCACCACCGGGCTATCCGGCCCGGTGAGCGCCGGGCCGGGGCCCGTGCCATCCGCTTTATGGCACGCAATGCACTGGAACGAAAATCGCTGTTGGCCCAGCGTAATGTCGCCCAGCTGCATAATGGCGGCGATGCCGCTATCCGCCGCGGCGGGGGAAGCACCTGAAGCGATCGCCGACGCGGCCGCTTCAGACGCCTTGGTCGCCTGCGCGATCTGCTCGTCACTCAGGGTCGCCGTCGGCTCGATACCGAGCGCGTTGTTGATGTCGTCTTCACTGGCCCGACCGCAGGCGACCACCACGATCAGCACCGACAAAAAGGTGATTGCCAGAATCGAGCCGCGTTTACGCATTCAGAGCCCACCTGCGTCCGGGTCGACCGAGTGTGGCCGCATCACCATTCGCGCCGTTGCCTTCTCCAGTGACGATGCGGCGTAGGGTAGCCCCGCGGCGCGAATGGTGTCAACGAGGGCAATGGGCAATGGTCGGGACCACCCGACCACCTGTCAAACCACCAATTCCTATTTCCGCTCACTATTGCCCATTGCCTTTTGCCCATTGCCCCGTCCTACGGCAACGAAAAGTCGATCTCATTTATCACCCGGTCGATGCGCCACCCGCCGTCGACCGGGATCAGGATGAATTCGAAGATCTTGTGGACCGGGATGAGCGCGGGATCGAGCGTGACCGTCGCGATGACGCCGCCGCCAACGATGGCATGGAGCTCGATGGCGATGATGCGGGTCGCGTCGTCCGGGGCTTCGGGATCGGGAGTGGCAACCGCCGGAAGATCGCCGGGCTGGAGAATGCCGGCGAGATAGGCATCGGTGTAGAGCGCATAGGCGCGCATCCGGTCGCCGGCATTCAAACAGGCGACCAGCATCTCGATGACGCCGGTGATCTGCCGGCCGGTGTCACTCTCGAGGGCGATCGCATCGCCGGAAACCGGTCGCCCTCGCTCGGGAACCGGGGTCGCGCCCGCCACGATGCGTTCCAGCTCACCGAGCGAACGAGGTTCGATCGTGCATTGGGCGATGCCGGTCGCAAATGAGGTTGGCGTGCCGCTGGCTACCGTGGGAACGCCCGTCGCCAGTAGGCCCACAAGCGCCGCCCCCGTCATCGTCATTCTGAGTGCGCCCCCTGTCATTCTGAGCGCGCCCCCTGTCATTCTGAGCGAAGCGAAGAATCTCTCTCGCCGGGGCACGCCGCCACGGAGCAGTCGAAGAACGCGAGCGCCAGACCGCGCCATCCATGCGCCCTGGAAGAACAACCGCAGGGGGGTGCCCCTTCCAAGGTCACCGCCACTCGAAGGGTCCGGAGCGCCCATCTGCCTGCCGCGTGCCGCGTGCTGCCTGCTACGCACCCGGCAGCTCGATCTCGCCGGTACTGATAAGCCAGACGCTGCCGCTGAGTAAGATGCCGCCAGTCAGATCGACCTCCAGCCGGCTGGGACTGCCCATCTCGACGCCCTGATCGATGGACACCGACTCGCTCCCCAGGCGGGCATGCAGATACGCCCCGAACGGACCGGCCGCCGAGCCGGTCGCGGCATCTTCCCCACCGGGGATATCCGCGGCAAACATGCGCGCGGCCCAGTGCCCGGGTTCGATCTCGGCCACCACATAGCAGTTGTGCGCGATAGTGGCGTCGCTGCCATCCCCCATCGCGGCCCGGAATGCCGGCCAGTCGACCGCAACTCGTTTCAGCGCGGCGGCATCGGCGAGCGGCACGATGGTCGTCGGTAGTCCGGTGGAGGCCACCTGCGCCGGCAACGTCGCGTGGACATCGGTATCGCGCAATCCCAGCGCGCGCACGATCGGCAGGGAATCGACCTCATCCCCGAACTCGACCGGATTCTGGCGCAGCTTCGCCTGCGCGTGGCGGCCATCGCGCTCCACCCACAGCTCCTGCAACCCAGACCGGGTCTGCTGGACATAGTGCCCCGAGCCAGCCCCATGCGCGTGCGCCCAGGCCACCGCTGTGCCGATCGAGGGATGCCCGGCAAATGGGAGCTCGTCGCTCACGGTGAAAATGCGATGCCGGTAGGTTGCCTCCGGTTCGGTGGCGGTCTGGATGAAAGACGTTTCGGCCAGATTGAAGCGCCGCGCCAGGGTTTGCATCGTGCCGGTGGCGACCTCATCGGCATCGTGGATCACCGCCAGCAGATTGCCTTCCAACGGACGAATAGCGAAGACATCGAGCAAGGTGAGTGGATAGATCGGCATGGGTGTGACATCCAGAGAACGCACGAGGCACGGTTTCGATTGGCGAGAGCGTAGCAGGACCGGGGTCGTCCGCACTACGCCGGGGTTGGACGCTCTCCGCTGGAGAGAATGAGATCGCCCAGCTGGGCAACATTAGTGATCTGCTCGCGCGGAAACAAATGCACGATTTCGCCCCGTTCCATGACGGCCACCCGATCGGCGAGATCCAGCGCGAACTGCAGATTCTGCTCGACCAGCAGGACCGTCAGCTGCTGCTCGCGCAAGCGGCCGATGACCTGGCGGACCGTCTCGACCAGCAAGGGCGCCAGTCCTTCGGTCGGCTCGTCCATGATGAGCAGTCGCGGATCGATCGTCAGCGCCCGGCCGATGGCGAGCATCGACTGTTCGCCGCCGGAAAGATTGCTGGCCAGCGATGTGCGCCGTTCCTGCAGCCGGGGGAACGTGTCGTAGATCCACGCCCGGTCGAACGGATTGCCGGCCTTCTTCGGCGTCAGCTCCAGATGCTCCTCCACCGTCAGCGTGCGGAAGATGCGACGTCCCTGCGGCACCAGTCCGATCCCGAGCCCGCGCCGGGCGGTGGCCGGCCGTTTCGTCAGCTCGACCCCATCGAAAACGATCGTGCCGGACTCGACCGGAACCAGTCCGGCAATGGCATTCACCAGCGTGGTCTTGCCGACGCCGTTGCGGCCCACCAGCGCGGTCACCTGGCCGGCAGGGAGATCGAGCGTCGTGCCATGGAGCACATGGCTCATGCCGTAATAGACCTGCACGCCCTCGATCTGCAGGAGGGGCTGGTCAACGGCCAAGGTAGACCTCCTTCACGATCGGATCCTCGCGGATCTCCGTGGACGGACCGCTGGCGATCACCACCCCGTTTTGCAGCACCGTGAGCCGATCGGTCACCTCGAAAATGACCCCGAGATCGTGCTCGATGATGAGAATCGTCAGCTCCGCCGGCAACGCCCGCACGAGCTGGGTCAGGGCGGCCGTTTCCGTGTTGGACAGTCCGGCCGTCGGCTCGTCGAGCAACAGCACCGATGGCCGCGTGGCCAGCGCCATGGCGATTTCCAGCTGGCGTTGCTCGCCGTAACCGAGCGAGCGTACCGGGCGGCCGGCGAGATGGGCGATTCCCAGCCGGTCGAGCATCGCCGCGGCATCCGTGTTGGCCCCGGTCTGCCCCGCGGCGGCAGACCACCAGTTTCCCGCCACGCCTTCGGCCATGCGGGTCGCCATCGCCACATTTTCCAGCACGGTCAACGAGGGGAAGAGCGAGGTGATCTGGAAGGTGCGCGCCAGTCCCAAATGCGCGCGCACCCGGGCCGGCAGAGAAGTGACTTCGACGCCGAGGAGGGAGATGCGGCCGGCGCTGGGCGTGTTGAGTCCCGAAATCGCATTGAAGAGGGTGGTTTTGCCGGAGCCGTTCGGCCCCAGGATCCCATACCGGCTCCCCCGCTGGACGGACAGCGCGACCTCCGACAGCGCCACGATGCCGCCGAAGCGGACGGTCAGGCCGGAAACGTCGAGCGCAACGTCTGACCCGGCGCTCATTCGGAGATCGCCGGGTCGATTGGCCGCTTGGGTCGAGAACCCAGGAGCTTCCGGCGCGAACGGGCGAGCGCCGGGATCGAGGCGATCCCGCCGGGCAGCGCCACCACTGCCAGCACATAGAGCCCGCCCAGAATCATCGGCCAGTATTGAGTCTGCCCGGTCACATAGGTTTTGAGGATGTGCAATCCGCCCCCGGCGAGAAACGGCCCCCACAAGGTGCCCGCTCCGCCAATGACCACTGACAGCAGAAACTGTGCCGAGAGCCGCCAGTCGAGACTCCCCGGTCCCACATACCCGTTGAAGAAGAGACTGAGGATGCCAAAGACCGCGCCCGATGCCGCCGCGATCGCGAACGATGCCGCCCGGCGCGCGGCGACGTGGTACCCGATCGTCGTCATGCGGGTTTCGTTTTCCCGAATGCCGATCAAGCTCACCCCGAAGGGGCTGCGTGCGATCCGCGCCAGCAGGAAACAGACCACCGTCGTGCAGAGCAGGGTGAAGACGTAATAGCCATTGGTCGATTCGAGATCCCACCAGCTCACCCCGAACGACGGGCGCCGCACACCGGGAAGTCCGTTTTCTCCCCCGGTGAAGCTGCCGCCTCGGGTCGCGACCCCCCACCAGACCTGCCCGAACGCCAGCATGATGGTGAGAAAGGCGAGACCGCGCATCCGCACGGCCAATGGCGCGAAGGCCACCGCAATGGCGACCGACACCAGAATCCCAACGACCGCCGCCAGCCAGGGATTCAGGTCATAGCGCAGGATGCTGATAGCCGCGCCATAGCCGGCGAGCCCGAAAAACGCGGCCTGCCCCAGCGAAGGCAAACCGGTGAACCCCACCAGGATATCGAGCCCCAGCGCGACCCCGCCGAAGATCAGCGCCTGCGTCATCAACCCGGTCCAGTAGTTGCCAAAGACCAGGGGAACGGCGCACAAGAGCACCGCGCCGGCGATCAGGATCCGTTCGTCCCGCACGATCCGCATCGCTTAGCCCACCGTGGTGCGGCCGAGCAAGCCGCGCGGCCGCACGAGCAGAATCAGAATGACCGGCACGAAGAGGGTGAAATAACTCAGCTCGGGAAAACGCGCCTTGCCGTAGGCGTCGATCAACCCGACCGCCATGCTGGCGATGAACGCGCCGGAAAGGCTGCCGATCCCGCCGACCACCACCACCACGACCGCCAGCAAGAGCACATCGAATTCGAGACCGATGGAGAGACCGAGCACGGGCGCGCCGAGCACTCCGGTCATGCCGGCCAGGGCCGCGCCAATGGCGAACACGGCGGCAAAGACCAGATCGACTCGAATCCCCATAGCCGCGGCCATCTCGCGGTCGTCGACGCAGGCGCGCACGATCGCGCCGAGCCGGGACCGTTCCCACACGAGATAGAGAATGACCGCCGTGACGCAGGAGAGCGCGATGAGCATCAACCGGTATTGCGGATAGAAGACGCCAAGAATCTCGCGCGAGCCGCGCAGCGGTTCAGGTGGCCGCAGCAGCTTCGGTGTGCCACCCCAGAAATAGAGAATCGCGTTGCTGATGATGAACGCCAGCCCGAGCGTCAGCAACACCTGATTGAACGGGCTGCGCAAGAGCGAGGTCGAAAACCCCTGCTGGATCAGCACACCGAGCACCGCGGCCGCGAACGCGCCGGCCAGCACCGCCAGCACAAAGCTGCCGGTCCGCTCCGCGACGGTGTACCCCACATAGCCGCCGAAGAGAAAGAGGGCGCCGTGCGCGAGATTGAGAATACGCATCAACCCGAAGATGACCGTCAGGCCGCTCGCCAGGAAGAAGAGCAGCGCGCCGGTGGTTAGTCCATTGAGCGTTTGAAAAACCCAGAATCGCATGAACCATTGTCATTCTGAACGAAGTGAGAATCTCTCTCGTGGTTGCCTGCACGAATGTTCGGTGAGGCTGCAACTACGGAAACGCGCGGCCGTCCCAGCACATGCTGGGACGGCCGCGCTAGCCGCTATTCGGCGGGGACCCAATTCTGGTCGACGCCTTCGACGGTGTCGATGATCGCCTGCACCGGACCGTCATCACCTGCCTGGACCTCGGTGATATAGATGGTGCGCACCGCCTGGCCATGATCGTCGAAGGTGAGCTGACCGGCCGGCGTGACCACGTCGGTCGCGGCGAGCGCATCGAGGAAGGCCTGCTCGTCGCCGATGCCACCGGCAGCCTCGAGCGCGCCAGCCACGATCATGGCGCTCAGATACCCCTCGTAGTCATAGGTGCCGGGGAGTCGGTCCTGACCCGACGCCTGGAAAGCCTCGAGATACGCGGCGTTTTCCGGCGAATCGATCGATGCGGTATAGCCGCCGGCCTGCACCAGTCCAAGCGCGGTGTCGCCCATCTCCTGCAGGATGCCGGCGGTGAAATAGTCGGACGCCACCAGGCTGACATTCGGGGTCAGTCCGAAATCGGCCATCTGCTGCGCGAACGCGAGCGCGCCCGGTCCGGCGAAGAACGCATACGCAACATCGATGCTGGTGGGATCGACCTGGCCGATGAACGGACCGTAGTCGGTGGTGCCCAGCGGCGGCTTCTGCTCGGTGACGATGGTGCCGCCGGCCGCGGTAAAGGTATCGGCAAAACCGCCCACCCGTTCTTCGCCAACGATAAAGTCCCAGGCGAAGGTGGCGGCATTCTTCTTGCCCATCGCGGTGGCGGCATACCAACCGAGCACCCGATCCTGCTGCCCGTTGGCGAGCGCGGTGCGGAAGACATAGGGACTGCGATCCGGACCGGTGGCGACCTGCGCCCCACCGACCGACAGGATCAGCGGAATCTCCTCAGACGCCGCGAGCTCGGCAATCGGTGGAACGACCGCGGAGTTGACGATACCCATCAGCAGGTCGACCTGCTCTTCGCCGATGAGCCGGCGCGCCTGATCGAGCGCCTGCTGCGGGTCGCCCGCGGTATCGGCGAAGACCAGCTCCACCGGCACGCCGGCGACGGTGTTGTCGATCGAATCGAAGTAGAGCTGAATGCCGGCGTTGACCTGCTCGCCGAAGACGGCGAACGAGCCGGTGGTCGGATTGAGCACGCCGATCTTGATTGGCCCGCCGGAAACCGGCGTGGCATCCTGGGCGACCGCAACGCCCAATCCAGTGAAGGCGAAGGTGACTGTCAACAACAGCGTCAAGAGTCGTTTCATTGGTTCCTCCTTCGGGGTAGGTCAAGAGTCCAGTGTCAAATGTCCAGTGACGATTGTCCTGAGTCCTGAGCCCTGAGATGCTGCTCTTGACACTTGACTCTGGACACTTGACGAAGTACAAGGTTTAGCTCGTCAACGCTTTCTTGGTGGCGAGCAGCAAGCGGCCGCGCTTTTGCGCCAGTTCGGCGATCTGCTCCGGGGTGTACTCGAAGAGACCGCCCTGCGTCTTCAGTCCCAGCTTTCCCTCCTCGACTTTTTCGGTCACGGTGCTGGAGATGCCGGTGTTGTTGCTCAGATCCTTGTTCAGATAGCTGGCGACGGCGGTATAGATATCCAGCCCGGCGACATCGAGTAATTCCAGCGGCCCGATGACCGCCAGCTTGTAGCCGATCCCCCATTTGGCGATGGTGTCGATATCCTGCGCCGAGGCGACCCCTTCATCCAGCAGGTGTAGCGCCTCCCGCATGATGGCATAGAGAATGCGGTTCTCCACGAAACCCGGCACGTCCTTGTCGACGATCCCGGCAACCATGCCGATCCTGCCGATGAGCTCCTTGATCGTCTCGACGGTCGTGCCATCGGTCTGCGCGCCCTTGATGACCTCGATCACCGGGATCAGATGCGGCGGATTCGACCAGTGCATGCCAACGATACGGTTCGGATGATCCAGTCCCTCCTGCAGGGTGGTAATGGGAATACCGGACGTGTTGGATGCAAGGATGACACCCGGCCGGGCCTGCTTGACCAGATCGGTGAAGACGGCCTTCTTGATCTCCAGCCGCTCGGGAACGGTTTCGACCACGAAATCCGCCTTGCCGACGGCTTCGGCCTGATTGGTGGTGAAGGTGATGCGCTTCTTGGCCGCTTCGGCCTCATCGGCGGTCAGGAACCCGCCACCGACCAGTGTCTTGAAGACGAAATCGATGGTGCCTTTGGCCTTTTCGATTTGCTCGTCCTTGATATCGGAGAGATAGGTGTCGAAGCCATAGCGGGCAAAGGTCGAGGCCATCCCTGGCCCCATGGTGCCCGCTCCAACGACGGCGATGGTCTTGATGTTCTCGGTGCTCACTGGTGCGTGATCCTTCCTGTTGACTCGAACCCGAATGACGAATCTCTTGTTGTAGTCCGGAAGCTGCCGGTGTCGATTGTTTCCATCCCGGAGGATGGTGGTCTCCGGGAAGAGCAACCACAGGGGGATGCCCTACCGGAAACGTCTCGGGACCCAGGGCTCACGACCCCGGACCCCGGACTCCCTAATGCATGCTAATCCCACCGCCGATGTTGATGGCGGCGCCGTTGATGAATTTGGCCTCCGGCGAGCAGAGGAAAACGATCAGACCGGCGATATCCTCCGGGGTTTCCAACTGGCCGATGGGCGTGTGGCTCTGCACGTAATCGAAATGCGCTTGCTGGAAGGCCGCTCGGGTGCCGGGGGTATCGAGCAGCGTCGGCGTCACATAGACGGTGGTGATCCCCCGCGGACCGAGCTCGTTCGCCAGCGTGCGGGTGAACCCGAGGATTGCCGCTTTGCTGGTGACGTAGTGCGCCATCCCCGGGGTGCCCATCCAGACGGTGTCCGAGCCGATATTGATGATCTTGCCAGAGCCCTGCTCGGTCATGGCCGGCACGACCGCCTTGGTCGCCAGGAAAACCCCGTCGACATTCACCTTCATCCGCTTCTGCCACTCGGCATAGGTCAGATCGTCGAACGGCGTGCCGGTGAAGAGCCCGGCATTGTTGATCAGCACATCGATACGGCCGAAGTTCTTGAGTGTAGTCGCGGCCAGCTTGGCCATGTCCTTTTCCGAGGTGACATCGGCCTTGACGTAGATCACCTTGTTGCCGCGTTTCGCCTTTTTCAATTCGGCCGCGAGCTCGCGGCCGTCGGCGATATCGGCGATCACCACCGCCGCACCCTCGTCCACCAGTCGCCGGGCGAGCACGGAGCCGATCTCACCGGCGCCCCCGGTGATGATGACGACTCGATCCTTGACACTAATTGCCATACGGTTTCCTTTCTAATGAGTCCTTTGTTGTGCGTTCCCTATCGAGAGGCAGTAAAAGAGCGGAAAGAGGAAATGGGAAATAGGAGATAGCGCGAGCCGGCTGGCGAGGCCAGCAGCGCGATTGCGCGTCCGAGCCAGGTGCGTTTCCATTTCCTATTTCCTATTTCCTCTTTCCACTATCGCCCAATCGTCCAGCGCCGCCATGGCAGCCCCGACGCCCGCTCCAAACTCGACCTTTTCGCCCATGTCGTGCAGGCTGCGCTCCAGCACAGCAAGCTGCGAGGCGAGGTAGGTCGGATGCGCCGCCATGCCCATATGCCCGAGCCGGAAGAGCTTGCCGTAGAGATCGCCATAGCCCGGCGAGATCATCACGCCGTAGCGCTCGCGCATGAGCCCGCGCATCTTCTCCTCGTCGAAGCCCTCCGGAACCTTTACCGCGGTGACACAGGACGCGCTGATCTCCTCGCGAGCCGGCCAGAGCTCGAAACCGAGCGCTTTCGCGCCGGCGCGGGCGGCTTTGGCGATGGTCTGATGCCGCCAGGCGACATGCTCCATCCCCTCTTCCAGATTCTGGGTGAGGGTCGATTCGAGAGCGTACATCTCGCTCACCGAGGGGGTATAGGGAAAGCGGTTCCCCACCAGCCACGCATCCTTCCAATCGAGGATCGAGAGGAAGGAACCACGCAGCGGCTTGGGATGCTGCTCCATCGCCTCCCAGGCAGCCGGGCTGATCGACATCAACGACAGCCCCGGCGTGCCGGAGAGGCATTTCTGTGGTCCGGCGATAGCCACATCCATTCCCCACTCTTCGGGGCTCAGCACCTCCGCGCCGAGACCGGAAACTGTATCGACCATGGTGATGACGCCGAATTCCTTCGCCACCGCGCCGATGTCTTTCACCGGGTTGTGCGTGCCTGACGGCGTTTCGGAATGGACCACCGAGAGGTATTTGACCCCCGGATTGGCCTTCAGCGCTTTGCGCACGTCCTCCGGATCGATGGCTTCGTCATAAGGAACGGCGACTTCGATGATTTCGCCGCCGAATTTGTCGATGAAGAACTCGAACCATTTGCCGAAGACCCCGGAAACGAGATTGAGCACCTTGTCGCCGGGCGCGATCAGGCTGGCGGCCGCGGCTTCGAGCCCCAGGATCGCCTCGCCCTGCATGATGATGACGTCGTAGTCGGTGCGGTAGACCTGCTTGAGCAGATCCTGCGTGTGCGTGAACAGCTCCTTGAAGGCGGGGTCGTAGTGGTAGAGCACCGGTTTGGAAAGATCGCGGCGGGTGCGGTCGGGCACCTCCACCGGTCCGCCGGCCATATTGAATCGGGGCCATTCGGTCATGCAAATACTCCTTTTGAGCGAGTTCTCAAGCCATGCCATCGGGCATAAACTGAGTCACGATGAGTTGGGCGACGCGATTCAAGCTCAAGGAGCTGCGCAAGAACAGTCTCTGGCTGGTGCCGGTGGTTGGAGTGCTCATCTGCCTCCTGGCGCAACGGTTGGTAAGCCGCGTCGATGGCCATTGGCAACCGCCTGAAAACCTGACCTTCACCCCCAGCACCGCCGGTCTGATGCTTTCGGCCATCATTGCGGCCTCGATGAGCCTGACCGGGTTCATGCTGACCATTCTGGTCCTGCTGGTGCAGATGGCTGGCTCGTCGTATTCGCCGCGCACGCTCCTGTTTGTCTTTCGCGATTCGCAGCTCAAGCTGGCCCTGGCCATGTTCGTCGGCACGATGGCCTTCGCCTTCCTGTCGATGGGCGAGATTTCCGACACCGAGGCCAACGATCTGAGTGTGCTGGTTTGCGGGGTATTGAGTCTCTTCAGTGTGGTCTTTTTCCTGCAATGCCTGAGCCAGCTGATGCACGGGATTCGCCCGGCAAACATGGCCGATCGCATCGCCCGCACCGGGCATCATGTGATCCAGGAGTCGTATCCCGATCTGGCGGCGACCGAGCAGGATCCGCACTATCGCGATGTGCTGCCGGCGACGCCACCCGATCGCGTTATCTACCATGGCGGAAATGGAGCGGTGTTGCAGGGAGTCGATGTCGCGGGCCTGATCCGGCTGGCGACTACGCACGATGCCATGATCGTGCTCCCGGTGGCCGCCGGCGATTATCTGCGCTACCGGGGCAAAGCGATTGTGATCTACGGCGGCGAATCGCTGCCCTCGGATGAAGCGCTGCTCGGTCATCTGGCGCTCGGTTCCGAACGCACCCCAGAGCAGGATCCCGCTTTTGCGCTGCGCGTGGTGGTCGATATCTCGCTCAAGGCGCTCTCCGCGGCGATCAACGATCCAACCACCGGCGAGCAGCTGCTCGACCGGGTGGAGGATTTGCTCACCGATCTGGTGCTGCGCGATCTGCATACCGGCGTCTTTCGCGATGACCGAAACATTCCTCGTCTCGTCTATCCCACTCCCACTTGGGAGGACTATCTGCGGCTCGGTGTAACCGAAATCCGGCTGTATGGCGGTCAGAATCCACAAATCTGCCGCCGGATGGCCGCTCTTCTCGAAAATCTGCTCGAGGTTGCGCCGCCATACCGGCATGCGCTCATCCTCGAAGAACAGGAGCGGCTTCGCCGCAACGTCGAGCAGAACTTCCCCGATCCGCTAGACCGGGCGGTGGCCAGCGTGTCCGACACCCAGGGCTTCGGAGCCACCGATCTGCCGGCCTATCCCAGCAGCGGCTCCCAGTCCGTTTGAGCGTGGGGGCAGAAGCGCCCGCCGGGCGCTTCTGCCCTGCCATCAGATTTGGCTACGAGTAGCCGAGCTCCGCGAGCTTGGCCTTCATGCCGTCGGCATCGCCGATCGCATCGACCGTGACGGTTCCGTCCAGAATGCTGGCCTTGGCCGCGTCGACCTGATCCTTGACATCCTGCGGAACGCTGGCCGGCAGGTCGAGCAGGTGAACGCCGCCGTTCTCGAGATTCATCGTGTAGACCTGGCCGAAGTCGGGAGTACCGACATTGGCGATGATCTGCTCGTAGACGCCGCTGTAATCGAAGACCACCGAGGTCAGCAGCACATCGCTGTAATCGGCGGACTTGTCACCGATGACGTCGATGAACCAGGCCGGCGTATCCGGATTGGCCTCGTTGTGCTCGCGAATCGCCTCGATCATGCCGAAGGAGGCGCCGTCGCCCATGCCGAAGATGATGTCGGCGTTGGCGGCGAGCTGCTGCTCGGTCACGCGCTTGGCGCCGGCGGCATCGTCGTACGCAGCCTCACCGATGACGCTGTAGATCAGCTTGGCATCGGGATTGCTGGCCTTGAGGCCCTCGGCGAAGCCGACGGTCATGTAGTTCCAGGTCGGCGGCTCGCCGGAAACGACGATCCCGACCGTCCCGGTCGTGGTGCTGAGTCCAGCCAGCACGCCGGCCAGATACGCGACTTCCTGCGCCTGGGTTTCGATGTCGGCCACCAGATCGCCAATGGCGGTCGGGTTCTCGATCACAGCCACGGGCACGCCTTCGGAGGCGGCGAAGTCGGGGCAGGTGGTCTGATAGCCACTGGCGTGGCAGAGAATCAAACCGGCGCCTTCATCGGCCAGATCCTTGAGGGCCGGGGTGATGTCGTCATAGCCGCCGTTCTCCTGAACGAGCGCTTCGATACCGAAGGTTGCGGCGGCCGCGTTGACGCCCTCCGCGCCCTGCTGGTCCCACCCGAGGTTGGTGATCGAGGCGGGGGTGATGAATCCGACCTTTTCGATCGAGGTCGTCATCGGCGACGCCTCCGGGGAGGCATCCTGGGCCGAAATTGTCGCGATCGACCCGAACGTGAGCATCGCAACGAGGGCGGTCACGAACAGGTATCGCATCGTGCCACGAACACGATTCATGGGCCTGTCTCCTTTCTGACTGGTCCCGATCTTCCTATCGCGTCGAGAACCACTCCCGCGCGGGACTGCATCGGTGTGTTTTCGCCACGGATGCAGTCCGGCGAGGGGGGTGGGGTTGCTCGAATGGAGGTCATCGTCCCGCCGAATTCCCCAGGTTGAAACCAGGGGAACGGCGCGACGCAGACCGCTCCTCAGGTGTGCCGGGACTTTGCTGTGCGAGTCCCGGGCTTCGACCCGGGGAACGCCTTCGCCCAACCATCGCTTCATCACCGTTGCCCCCGTGCATACGGAATACCCAGCGCGGCCGGGACGCTGGTCCGCCGCGCCAGGACGATCATCGCGATCATGATGCCGATATACGGGAACATGCCGATGAATTCGGTGCGCACCCCGACCCCAATGATCTGCAGGCTGTCGCCGAGGGCGTTGAGCATCCCGAAGAGAATCGCGCCGAACGCGATCTTCCACGGACTCCAGCCGCCGATCATCGTGATCGCCAGCGCGATGAAACCTTGTCCCACCGTCATGCCGATGGTGAAGATCTTCAAATCGGCCACCGCCAGGAAAGCCCCCGCGAACCCAGCCATGATCCCGGCCAGCGCCATCGCCAGATAGCGCACCTGGATCACATTCACCCCGGCGGCGTCGGCCGCGAACGGGTTCTCACCCACCGCCCGCACATTCAATCCAAAGCGGGTGCGATTGAGCACGAAGGCAAACACCGGCACCAGCAGCCAGCAGAGATAGAACAACGCCTGCCGGTCGAAGAGCGCCTTGCCGGCGATGGGAATGTCGGCCAATAGCGGAATGCGGATCGTCATCGGACGGACCGCGGCGGAGACATTCTGCCCGCCGAACAGGTCGCGGAAGAGATAGCCCGTCAAGCCGGCGCCGAAGATCGTGATCGCCAGACCGACCAACACCTGATCGACCCGGAGCTGCACGGTCAGAAAGGCGAAGAGCAGCGCGAGCGCGAGTCCTGCCGCCATCCCCGCCAGCAGGCCGTAGGTCACGCTTTCGGTGTGATACGCCGCGTAGAAGCCGAAGAAGCAACCGGAGAGCATCATCCCCTCGATCCCGAGGTTGAGCAGACCCGCCTTCTGCGCGAAGACATCGCCCAGGGACGCCAGCACCAGCGGCACGGCGCGCAGCAGTCCGGTCGCCAGCATGGCCGTCAGGA
The DNA here is from genome assembly GCA_035708745.1 of Thermomicrobiales bacterium. Classification (GTDB taxonomy): domain Bacteria; phylum Chloroflexota; class Chloroflexia; order Thermomicrobiales; family UBA6265; genus JAMLHN01. Next base: position 40,729 of record DASTFJ010000310.1, read on the forward strand.
AATCGGTAACGTCGATCCCATTGATCGTCATGACGATGCCTCCAACCCTTCGAGGGATTCGACGCCACTCGAGGTTTCCGGCTCGACCCGGTCATCCGGACGGCCACGCAGCCGTTCGGAGATCACATGCCAGCGGCGCTCCAGATAAACCGCCACCGCGAAGCAGATCAGCATCAGCCCTTCGAGCATTTCCACGAAATAGGTGGGGACGTCCGCGCGGCGCGGCATCGAATCGCCGCCGACCAGCAGGAACGAGAAGAAGAACGCAAACGGAATGATCAGCAGGCTGTTCAAACGAGCCAAATAGACCAGCGCGAAGGCGGTGAAGCCGTAGCCAGGATTCCAGTTCGCCTTGAAGAGCCCCTGAATACCGAGTACATCGTTCGCACCGGCGAGCCCGGCGAAGGCGCCACTGAGCAACAAGGCCGAGCCAGCCAACCGCCCCACCGGGAAGCCGGCATGGATCGCGGCGCGGCGATTGCGCCCGACGACGTCGAGGCAGAATCCATAGACCGTCGAGCGGAAGAGTATTGCCACCACGACCACGGAGATCAACCCGACGATCAAGCCGATATGCACCTCGGTGCCGGGAATGAACGGGAGCCGGTCCTCGAGCGGAATTTTCGGCGTCTGCGGCGCAACCCGATCCGGATCTTTGAACGGTCCTTTGGCAAGCCAGGCGGTCACATAGACCGCCACATAATTCATCAGCAGCGTCGTGATGATCTCGTTGAGCTTGAACTTGACCATCAGCAGCGCCGGAACCACCGCCCAGAGCAACCCGCCGGCGATGCCGGCGATCGCGGCGATCGACCACATGAGCGGGTTCGGCACACTGCCGGACAGATGCGCGCCGGCCACCCCGGCCAGCAGCGCCCCCACCATGAACTGCCCGTCGATCCCGATATTCCAGACACTCGCCCGCAGCGCGATCAGCAGCCCCGCGCTGACGATCAGCATCGGCGCCATCTTCTTGAAGGTCTCGGTCAGCCCATCGCCATTGATCAACCCGCGCTCGAAGAGAATGCGGTAGGCGTGCAGCGCGTCCTTGCCATTGGCCTCCAGGAAGATGCCGCCGATCACGAACGCCATCACGATCGCCATGACGCTGCTGGCGATCGGCAGGAGGCTGATACCGGACAGGCGCGCGCGTTCGTTCATGCCGCGCTCTCCTGCGCCGCCGCCCGGCCGGAAAGCATCAGCCGCCCGATGGTTTCCACATCGATCTGCGTCCGGTCGAAGGTCTCCACGATCTCGCCGTTGTAGATCACGCCGATGCGGTCGCTGATTTCCAGAATCTCATCGAGCTCCGACGAGATCAGCAACACCGCTTTGCCGCTGTCCGCTTCTTCGCGCAGGGTCTTCACGACGAACTGGGCGGTCTTGAGATCGAGACCGTAGGTCGGTTTGTTGCAAACGATCACCCGCGGATTCATCGCCAGCTCGCGCGCCAGCATCAGCTTCTGGATATTGCCCCCGGAAAGGAGCGTGATGCGCGTGTCGGCGCTTGGCGTCTTGACCGAGAACTGCTCGATCAGCGCATTCGCGTTCTCCTCGATCGCCTTGCGGTTCAGGAAGAACCCCTTCGAAAACGGCGCGCGGTTGATCGTCTTGAGTGCGGCATTCTGGGCCACACTCATCCCCGGCACCACTCCTTCGCCCATGCGGTCGTCGGTGATGTAGCCGACTCCAGCACGGGAAAGGGTCGCGACCCCCTTGTTGGTGAAATCCTGCCCGTCGAAGATCAGCTGGCCGCTGGTGGTCTTGCGTTGCCCGGCGATGATCTCGCCCAGCTCCTTCTGCCCGTTGCCATCGACCCCGGCGATGCCGTAGATCTCCCCGGCGCGCAGCTGCAGGGAAAGATCGCGGATCGCCATCTCCCCCCGGTCGCCCATCGCGGAAACACGTTGCAACTCCAACAACGTCTCACCGGTGGCGACGTGTTGCTGAAACGTTTCGACCGCCGCCGGCATCCCACCGAACATCGTCTCGACGATCTGTTGCCGCGCCCCTGCGCGCCCGGCGGCGACAATTTCAGCTGGGCCAAGCTCGCCGACATTCTTTCCACCCCGCAAGATGGTCACCCGGTCGCTGACATCGAGGGCTTCTTCGAGCTTGTGCGTGATGATAACGACCGACACGCCCTCTTCCCGCAACCGGTGCAGGATGCGGAAGAGCCCGTCCACCTCACTCGGTGTGAGGACGGAAGTCGGCTCGTCCAGCAGCAATACCCGGGTGCCCCGGAAGAGCACCTTGATGATCTCCACCCGCTGCCGCTGACCGATGGAGAGATGGCGCACCTCGGTCGTCGGATCGGTATTGAGCTCGAACCCCGCCAGCAGCTCGTTCAGCTGCTGCTCGCCCCGGGAGAGATTCAGCACGAAGCCGGTTTTGGTGCCGAGCATTACGTTTTCGATGACGGAAAGATTCGGCACCAGGGTGAAATGCTGGTAGACCGTCCCGATCCCAAGCGCCAGCGCCTCCGACGGCGAGCCGATGGTGACCGGCGTGCCATCGAGCGCGATACTGCCGCTGTCGGGCTGATACATCCCGGAGAGGATATTCATCAGGGTGGTCTTGCCCGCCCCATTTTCCCCCAGCACGGCATGGATCTCCCCCGGATAGAGGGTGAGATCGACCCTGTCATTGGCCTGCACCGGCCCGAAGCGCTTGTCGATGTCGCGCATAGCGACGATCGGCCGCGCCTCAGGGGCAGGTTGGGTTGTCGGCATTCCGTCCGTCATATCGTCATCCCGACCGAAATGGAGGGACCTCTTTCGTCTCGTTCCAGATCACGGCCCTCCGAAGAATCACCGTGACGCTGATTGTCATTCTGAGCGCAGCGAAGAATCTCTCCTCGTCGTCGCTCGTATTCATCGACGCCCGTCCGGAGTCGAAACCGCGGGCTAGTCCTACACAACCTCTCCGAGGTTCGCGTTACGTTCCTTCGTTTCTCACTCGACCCTTCGTGACCACGCAGCCACGGGAGGGATTCTTCGCTTTGCTCAGAATGACAGGGGTGGGGGTTCACTCCGCCACGCTGTCGTTCTCCCCTCTCCCGAAGGGCAGGGACTCTGCGCTCCGCCGAGGGGCCGGGGGGTGAGGCGATCCGGTGGCCAAAAGCCAGGCCTCCGATTCACGCGAAGTTGGTAAACACGAGAGGACAGACACGTCCTCGCCTGTGCCCAAAATCGTCTCAGGGCCCAGGACTCCGGGCCCAGGACCCATCGAACTACTCCCCGTAGAACTCCGGCGCCTTCTTGTACGACCGGTAGCTTTCCGGATCGTGCGAGAAGAAGATGCGTCCTCCGATCTTCTGCGTCAGATTCTCGATCTTGACCATCGACTCCAGCAGCTCGCGCGGATCGGAATGCAATCCCATCAGCACCTTGCTGCCCAGGTTATGCGCGTTATAGGCGACATCGACCGGGAAGATCATCGGCGCCTCGCTGGTTGGGCGGACTACAAAGGAGAAGTGCCCTTCGGAATGACCCGGCGTCTCGATCAGGCTCACCCCCGGCACGACCTCGTATTCATAGCCGTGCAGCGGCGGCAGCAGGGTGAACTTCGCGCCCGGAATCTCGACCAAATTCTTGTCGTACCCCAACCGTTCCCACGGATCGGGCACATACGCATGCCGCAGCTCGGTTTTGCTCATGATGAACTGCGCACCCGGGAAATAGCGATTGCCCGAGCAATGATCGAAATGGAGATGCGAATTGACGACGATATCGATATCTTCCGGCCGCACGCCAATGCTGGCGAGCTGGGCGACGATCGTCTGCTCTTCGGTTTGCTCTGGTTTCTCGAAGGGCAGATTGCGCTCCACCCACTCCTTTTCGAAACCGGTGTCGAGCAGCACTTTCTTGTCACCGGTATCGACATAGACGGCGAAGACCGGAAAGCGGTATTCGATCCCCTGACCGTGATTCCAGGTGACGAAGGACATATCGAGCATGAGCGTGCCCATGTCCAGCAGATAGACGCGCGTTGTCATCAGATGCCCTCCTCTTCACAACCGGCCGACAGCAGCCAGTGGTTGTCGAATAGAACTTTGATCTCGTAGCACTCCATCCAGAGTTGCCAGCGGGCTTCGGCTTCGTCCACCTCGTCGGTGTTTTCCAACGACCGCTGCGGATCGATCCAGACGCCTTCATTGAGCAAATGCGGTGGCGGCGGCGTTCCCGAAAGCGCCGAACGTGCTCTGACTTCGTATTTCTTCCCCATTGTCCGGTACTCACCTTCGAAAAACCCGCCGCCTCGGGTCGCTAGTTGGTTCCGTTCGTATCCGCCTGTTGCGTGCCGCGTGCTGCCTGCTGCGCCCGCCAGACTCGTTCCGGCGTCGCGGGCAGGGCATGAAGATCGATACCGAGATCGCCCAGGGCCGTCGCCACGGCCGCAATCGCCCCGGCCAGCGCGCCCTCCCCGACGCCCTTGGCGCCATACGGCCCGGGTCCGTCCGCATTCTCGACGATGGTCGAGCGATGGGACTCGGGCAGATCGAGCATGGTGGGAATGTGATAGTCGAAAAGCGAGCCGTTGGTCAGCTGCCCGCTGGACGGATCGAACAGCATCTCCTCGTAAATGGCATTGCCTATCCCCTGTAACAAGCCGCCCATCTCCTGGGTTTCGACCTGCTTCGGATTGATCGCCTTGCCGACATCGGCCACGCTGGCGGTCTTCAGCAGGGTGATCTTGCCGGTGTCGGGATCGACTTCCAGCTCGACGCCGCCGATGCAGACCTCCCAGAAGACCGGGCCCTCGGCATACGAGCCGGAACCGCGCTCCGGCCGCACCTCGCCCCGCCCGATCAGCTCGCCGCCGACCATACCGAAATGCGCTTTGATCAGATCGGGATAGGTCAGCGATTCGTCCTCGTGCCAGATGGCGCCGTCGCGCATTTCCAGGGCTTCCGGCGGCAACCCCAGCTGCTGGCTGGCGATATCGAAAAGCTGTTCGCGCAGCTCCGCGCCGGAACGCAATACCGCCATCCCGGCCAGGGTGGTCGAGCGGCTCGCGCCGGTGGAACGGTCGTATGGGGTCACCTGGGTGTCGCCCCCCATGACCCGCACCTCATCCATCGTCAGCGCCAGCTCTTGCGCCACGATCTGGCTGAAGACCGTGCGCGCCCCCTGCCCCATATCAGTGGAAGAGACATAGAGCACCACCTTGCCATCGGCTTCCATACGGACGAAGGCGGTGCTGACCGGATGCGCTCCCGCCGCCAGCAACCCGACGCTCACCCCGCGACCGGTATTGGGCGGTTTGGGCGCATCCCAATCGAGATTCTGCGCGACCTTGCGAATGTCGCCTTTCAGATCGGCATCGAGCGGCTTGCCACCAGGGCGCACATATTCGCCCGGCTCCAACAGATTCAGCTCGCGCATCTGCACGCCGTCGAGTCCGCATTTGCGGCCGATCTCGTCGACCTGCGCTTCCCCGATCCAACCCAGGTGGGACGCGCCAAAGGCGCGATACGATCCGGCCGGGGAGGTGTTGGTGTAGACCCCCCAGGCGTTGACATCGACCGCCGTCCAGCGATAGGGACCGGGCGCCGCGTCGGCCGCGGTGGCGACCACCCGCGGTCCGTTGTCGGCATAAGCCCCGGTATCGAGCCAGGCGCGCACCTCGCGGACCAGCAGGGTGCCGTCCTTGCGGGCGCCGGTGCGCATCCAGGCCTTCATGCCGTGCCGCCGGGTGGTGACCATCGACTCATCGACGCTGTTCTGGATCCGCACCGGCCGTTTCGCCTTGCGGGCGAGCGCGACCGTGATCGGTTCCATCTTGGTATACGACTTGCTGCCGAATCCGCCGCCCAGCCAGGGAACGACGATGCGCACGCTCGCCACCGGAAGCTGGAACAAATCGGCGATCTCGGCCCGCACCAGAAAGGGATGCTGGCAATTCGAATGCAGCGTCACCTCATCGCCGGCGGCGTCACCGGTGGTGTTCCACTCGGCGATGGTAGTGTGGGTTTCCATGGCGTATTGATAAACCGCTGGGAACTCGTACTCCCCCTCGACCACGATGTCCGCCTCGGCGAACGCGGCATCCAGCTCGCCCCGGCCGAACTGATGGTGATAGCAGATATTCCCCGGATCGAGCTTGAACTCGCCCAACCCGTGAAAGAGCCCCTTGCGCAGCAGCTCGGTCACATGCAGATGCGGCGCGTTTTCGGCGAGCGCTTCGTCGATGGAAAGCACCGCCTCCATCGGCTCGTAGTCGATCTCGACCAGCTCAGCCGCATCGGCCGCGATCTCCGGGGTCTCGGCCGCGATCGCCACCACCGGCTCGCCCGCAAACCGCACCCGATCGATGGCGATCAGGGGACGATCCTTGATGGCATGCCCGTAGTAGGGATCGATGTCGAGCACATCGTCGCCCGTCATGACCGTGATCACACCGGGCAGCGCCTTGGCCGCGCGAGCGTCGATGCGGGTGATCTTCGCGGCCGCAAACGGACTGCGGATCAGCTTGCCATAGACCATCCCGGGAACGATCAGATCGCCAACGAATTTGGTCTCGCCGACCGCCTTGGGACGCGCGTCGATGCGGGGAATGTCAGCGCCGACGGTCATTTGCGGTCTCCTTCCCGCAACCGCTGAGCGGCCCGCTCGACAGCGTCGATGATGTTCCAATACCCGGTGCAACGGCAGAGGTTGCTGGAGAGATTCTGCTCGATCTCTTCACGCGTGGGAGAGGGGTTTTCCTCCAGGAGCACCTTCACCGCCAGGATCATGCCCGGTGTGCAAAAACCGCACTGGATGGCCGATTCCTCGATAAAGGCCTCCTGCACCGGATCGAGCACACCGTTCTGCGACAGCCCTTCGATGGTGGTCACCTGCTTGCCAGTCGCCTCGTATGCCAGCGTGCAACAGGAGCTGACCGGCAAGCCGTCGATCAGCACGGTGCACGCCCCGCAGACCTGCGAATCGCAGGAACGCTTGGCGCCCTTGAGTCCGAGATCGTCGCGGATGAAATCGAGCAGCATCCGGCGCGCCTCGACCTGTTTGGTCACGGCGCGGCCGTTCACGGTCGTCTCCACCGTGATCTCGGTTCGCAGCTCGGTTGGCAACGTCGTTGCTGGCACGGTCTCGATACTCATAACTGGCGGTCTTTCGCGTTGTCGCTGGCGTCCTGTAACGCCTTTTGTACATACACGGCCACGAGGTGTCGCTTGTAGTCCGCGGACTCGAAACCTTCTTCATCGATCTCGGCAGCTTCGCCGGCCAGCAATGCCGCTTGCTGAAAGAGCGCAGGTCCCGGCTGCTGACCGCGAATGGCGTCTTCGACCGCGGTCATCCGTTGCGGTTTCGGTCCTACCGATCCTACGAAGACCCGCGCATCGTCGATCACTTCGCCAGTGACCGACACCGCGGCGGCCACGGTCGCCACCGGGCGTTCGTGCGTCTTGAAGCGCTGATACGAGACGCCGGTGGTCTCCCAGAGTTTCGGCAGCGCGATCCGGGTCATGATCTCGTCCGGCCGGCGATCGGTTTCCAGCAAACCGCGGAAGAACTCCTCGGTCTGAAGCTCCCGGCTTCCGTCGGACGACTCCAGCCGCACGGTCGCATGCACCGCCGACAGCAAGGTGGCCGGATCGGAATGCGGTTCGGCGAAACAGAGATTGCCGCCAAGGGTGCCCGCTGCTCGCACCCTGGTATTGGCGATGATCCTTTCCAGCGAAGAGAAGTACGGCGAGTGCTGCTGCACCAGCGGACTGCGGCTGATCTCCCGGTGGGTCGCCAGCGCGCCAATGGTCAGCGTGCCATCCTCATCGACCGCGATCTCGCGCAGCCCGGCGATCTGCTTGATGTCGATCAGCCGGTTCACCGGGGTCAGCCGCTCCTTCATCACGATCAGAAGCTCGGTTCCACCGGCGTAGACCGCCGCCTCATCTCCATGCTGCCGCAGCAGCGCGGACGCATCCGGGACCGTGCGGGGCGCGTGGATCTCGATCGGCGCCAGCATCAGACCGTTCCTCTCTCCGGCGCCAGACCTGCGCGCTCCACCCGGCGGATCAGGTAATTCCAATAATTCACGATGAACTCGTCGCGGTATTTGTCCTGATAGACCGCGCCCGCCATCTCGTTCGACATCGGTTTGAGTTCACCCAGCGACTTCGCGATCGCCTGAATCTGCAGCACCCGCTCGAGGGTCAAAGCGGTATAGACCACCCAGGGGACGGTCTTGCCCGTCACGAGCACGCCATGCCCGCGCATGACCACCACGCGCTTGCCATCGAGCGCCGTCGCCACTGCTTCACCCTGCTCCGGGGTCACGATCAGCTCGGCGGTGTCGTCGAAATACGCCAATCCTTCATGGAAGAGCACCGCATCGTGATTGATCATCTCGAGCTCGGTATCGACCGCGCCGAAGGCGGTTGCAAAGACGGGATGCGTGTGGGCGACCGCACAGACATCCGGTCGTTCGCGATAGACCGCGGTGTGGAGCACCGATTCCAGGTGAATCGGCCCCTCACCGGCGACCCGGTTGCCATCGAGGTCGATGGTGACCAGCAGGTCGTCGGTCACCTCTTCCAGTCCGATGCCATTGCGCTTCATGATGACATGGTCGCCATCGCGCACGCTGATATGTCCGAGGGTATAGTCCCCATGCCCTTCCATACCAAGAATTCGGCACGCCCAAACGAGCTGTTCGCGGAGAGACTGCTCAGGCATGTGCCACGCTCGGAAGGCAATAGGCAAAAGGCAATCGGCAATAGGTAGTCAATGGCTCCAGGAACCATCGTGTGTCTGTGCTCACTGCTCTCCTGTCACCTGTTTTCTGAAATCGAAGCTCACTATTGCCCATTGCCTTTTGTCTATTGCCTCTCATGATTTCCGCTCGGTCGGCGGATACGCCGGGTACGGAAATCCGAACACCATAATCACGTCGTCATCGCCGGTATTCGCGACCGCATGCCAAAGACGCGGCGCGATATGGATCGCGTCTCCGGCTTTGAAGGGAACCGTGTCCTGCTCGGTGCGCAGCTCCCCCGTGCCGGCCACCACAAAGGCGACCTCTTCGACCTCGTGCGACACCATCGTCATCTCGGTGCCCGGCGTGAACACCGAATACCCCAGCGACGAGACGATGCCCGAGACCGAATCGCCGGTCAGCACCATCTTGCTCCAGCTGCCATTCGGCAGCGGGATCTCGTCCACCTGGTCGAGAGGGACCACTGTTATCCCGAAATCCGTTGCGCTCATCGTTCTCCTTGAATTCCAAGTTCGGTTTCGGCGTAGTGCAGGACCTCCGTGCCCTGCCGGGACTCCGCGTCCTGCCGAGGGGCTGGGATGAGGCGACTACCTGGCCCAAAGCCAAGCCTCCGTCACATCCCCAGAGTCCATTCATTCCCACCGCCACCGAACCGTAGGCGGGTGGAGACGAGCGGGCAGAGACGCCCTCAACTACGACCGGCGTCTCAGGGCCCAGGGCTCAGGACTCCGGACCCGTCTACAACGCCCACTTCCCGTCTTTGATGATGTAGACCCCGGTGTCTTCGACCATCAGCGAGGCATTCAGGCAGTTGCCATCGAGATGCAGCTTGCTGACATTCTGACCGCCCGGATAGGCATTGTGGTTGTCACCGAGCGCGAAATGCACCGTCCCGAGCAGGCCCTTTTCCGAGGGCGATCCGGTGGGAGATTTCTCGCTGGTGCCGAAGGCGAACTCCCCGATCACGGTCGCGCCGGGCACGTCCTTGATGACGGCTTTCAGTTTCTCTGCTTCCTCGCCGCCTTCGATGGAGACCGCCTTGCCGCCTTCGACCCGCCATTCGATCGGATTCGGCGTCTGACCCGGCAACCCGATTCCGAGCATGATGCCGTCGACCACTACCCGTCCCTCGGTCTTGTCCTCGACCGCCGCGAAGGCGACCTCGGACCAGAGGGGAATCGGGCCCATCATCTGGCCGCGTTTCTTGATTGGGGTGACTTGCAGCGCCGGGCGCCCTTCGATATTGACTCGCAGATCGGTCCCCGCCGGGGAGGTGACATGGCACCACTTGGCGCCCTTCATCGCCTCGATGGCGGCGACGGCGCGGTTGGTGGCATCGAGAATATCGGCCTCGGTCAGATTCCAGGAGCCGATCCCCTCTTCCACCGAGGCGATCTTGGCGTTGGCGTCGCACGACTCGCGCACCGCCGAAACATGGGCGAAGCGGTTGGCCCATTCCAGATTGGTGATGATGATGATCTCGTCCGAGTTCACCATCGCCTGATGCAGATTCTTCGGCGGAGCCATCGGGTAGGTCATATCGGCGATCGCCTTCTTGACCTGATACTCGTTGTTCATCACCACCGGGAACCCGCCCCGCTCGACCACGATCTGTGCCAGCGCATCGGCCTCTATGATGTGATCGTTGTCGGTGATGATGGTGACGGTGTCACCCGCTTCGACGGACATACATAGTCCGACGATGAGCTCCGCGTCTTGCCGCAGTCCCTTGTCCAGCTCAGCCATTG
>DASTFJ010000311.1:0-3447 GCA_035708745.1 Thermomicrobiales bacterium
GAGCATCTCGATATCGACGCCTATGCGGTCTATACCAACAACCCGCCCTTTGGGGCCTATCGCGGACCGACTGGACCGCAAATGGTGTTTGCGGTCGAATCGCACACCGACGCCATTGCGAAGGAGCTAGATATCGATCCGCTTTCGCTGCGTTTGCTCAACTGTTTCAAAGAGGGTGGCCTGGGACCGAGCGGCCAGGTGCTGACCAATGTCGGCATGACCGAAGCGATCACCCGTGCCGCGGAGGCGATCGGGTACACGAAACGATCGAAACCAACCGAGCCGAATCATGTACGCGGCAAGGGGCTTTCCGCCGCCTGGTGGTTGACCACGGCGGGTTCCTCGGGGTGCACCGTGCAGATGAACGAAGACGGCACCGCGATGGTGCTGACCGGCGCGACCGAGATCGGCACTGGCTCGGTCATGGCCGGAGTCGCGCAGGTGGTGGCCGAAGAGCTCGGTCTGCCGCTCGATAAAGTAAAAGTCAAGTGGGGCGATACCGATGGCACCCCCATGGATGCCGGCGCGCAAGGCAGCCGCACCTTGTACAACATGGGCAATGCGGCCATGCAGGCAGCCCAGGAAGCGAAGCATCAACTGCTGCAAAAGGCGGCCGATCTGCTCGAAGCCGCGGAAGACGACCTTGAGGTTTCGGGGGGAATCGTGTCGGTCCGCGGCGTGCCCGACCGGAGTATTTCCTATGGCGAGATCATGGCCTGGCAGATGTGGGCGACGACGCCGGTGATCGGGTCCGGGACGTTCCTGACCACGTTTCCGCCATCGGACGCGGCCGCGACCCTGAACGGCGCGATTCTGCCGGCCTTCAATGCGCCCTCGTATCACTGCCACGCGGCCGAGGTCGATGTCGATCTGGAAACCGGCATCGTGCGGGTGATCGACTATGTGGCGGTGCAGGATGCCGGCTTCGCCATCAATCCGCTCTATGTCGAGGGGCAGATGCATGGCGGCGCGGTGCAGGGAATCGGCTGGTCGCTGACCGAGGAGCTGCATATCGAGGACGGCATCATCCAGAATCCGAACTTCGCCCTCTATAAGCTGCCGACCACGCTGGAAGTGCCGCAGATTCGCACCGAGATTCTGGAATTCGCCTCGGCCGATGGTCCGTACGGGGCCAAGGGGGTGGGTGAGCCGCCGGTGATCGTGCCGCCGGGCGCGATTGCCAATGCCATCGCTGACGCGATCGGAACACCGATCCACCAGGCGCCGTTTACGCCGGAGCGGGTTTTCCGCGCCATTCATGGAGAACCCGAGGCGTGACGAAATTCGGTCTGTTGCTGCCGCTGGGCGGTTCCGCCACGGCACGATCGATCGCCGACCGGGCGGTCGAGGCGGAAGCCGCCGGGTTCGATTCGGCCTGGGTGATCGAGGATTACTACTCCTGGGAGGCGTTCGGCTCGCTCGGCTATGTGGCCGCGGTGACCGAACGGGTGCGGCTGGGAATCAGCGTGACCACGCCCTATGTCCGCTCCGCGCCCTTGCTGGCCAGCTCGGCAGCGACGCTCGACCAATTCAGCAACGGCCGATTGATTCTCGGTATGGGTCGCAGCTCGGGAACGATGCTGGGGCAGATCGGGATCGCGGACCGCAAACCGTTCGCCACCATGCGTGAATACACCGAGGCAATGCGCCTCCTCTGGCGCGGCGGCGAGGTGAGCTACGACGGCAAAGTGGTGCATATCGACCGCATCGTGCCGGACGTGCTGCCGGTCAACGGGTCGGTGCCGGTGGTTATCGGCGCGATCGGTCCGCAAATGCTGGAGCTGGCGGGTGAGATCGCGGATGGAGTGGTGTTGACCGGGTTCTCTCCACCGCCGTATGTGAAGTGGGCGGTCGAGCATGTGGCCAAGGGAGCCGCGCGGGCGGGCCGCGATCCGTCCGAGGTCGAGATCATCGTGATGGTCGCCACCCGCATCACCGATGACGTGCAGACCGCCATTGATGAGCTCAAACCCTGGCTCGGGTTGGCTTACGGCATGACCGGCCGGGGAGAGATCTTCTTGACGGACAGTGGGATCGATGCGTCGGTGCTGGAACCGATCCGCCGCGCCCTGAAGATCGACGAAATTCTGGGAGAGGGGCTGGAGCCGTATTTGCATTCCTACAAGCGGGTGACGCCGGAATCGGTGGCGGCGGTGGTCCCGGATGAACTGGTGAGGGCGGCGTCGATCATCGGACCACCGAGTGAGGCGCGGTTGCAGCTTCAGGCATTTCTGGATGCTGGGGCGACGCATGTGATGGTCGATTCGCCGCAGCCGGCGGAGTTATTGCTGGACGCGTTGTCCTGACCCTGGCGCGCCCGCCTCGTAGCGCAGGGTCTCCGCGCCCTGCGATCGCGCGCATGCGCGATAACCGGTGTGGCCCGGGAGTGTCCTTCCCTTTTTGAAATCCGCTACGATATCGTAATTGAGACTGGGTTCTCCAAGTGGGGCAAGATCGAATGTCGCGCCGCCAACGTTTGCCCCTCGACGCCTACGCCGTCAATGGCTCGGTTTGGCATGCCACGATTTGCACGTCCCGGCAAGTTGGTGCGGCCTTTTCTGAATCTGCTGGTGCCCGGCTCATCCTCGATTCGTTCGACAATGGGTGCCGATTCCACAAAGCCATACCGCATGTCGTTTGTGTGATGCCTGACCATGTGCACCTGCTCATAGAAGTCCGGGATATTGGATTGGTCGAGCTGGTCGGGCGCGTCAAGTCGTTCTCGATGATGCAATGGTGGAAACAAGGCAACCACGGATTGCTCTGGCAGGAGAGTTTCTACGATCATGGAATTCGGGGCCCTCGTGATTTCGAAGCGACGTTGACGTATATCCTCAACAATCCGGTCGAGGCGGAGTTGGCGAGCGAGTGGGAGGCGTATCCGTTTATCGGGGGGACATTGATTCGAGAAGATGATGGGTTGGTGAGTGAGGGGTTGTAAGTGGTGTGTAGTGCAGGTTGGTTATCGCGCTGGCGCGCGATCGCAGGGCGCGGAGACCCTGCGCTACGAGGCGGGCGCGCAATCCGGTGAGAGGGGACTAATGAGCGGTCTAGATGCGACCGACGACGTGGCGATAAAGCGGCGAGAAGCTGATGCCGAATTCGTCGAATGGATGCGGGTTCAATTCGAACGAATCATGTCTGGCCAACGTCGTCCTTCGGAAAGTGAAGATCCACTCGATCGGACTTTCTTCGAGCTAAACGACGATGAATTCGATCGATTTCAGGAATTGCTCGAGAATCCACCGGAGCCATCGGAGGGGTTACGCAAAGTCATGGCACGGAAGGCACGTTGGGAATAACTGGATTGGGTGTCTATTGCGGGCCCGGATACGGGTCCAGCAGGCGGGCGACTTTGTCGGTGTCGGAGTAGCAGGTCATTTCGACGATCTGGTCGTCTTCGACGCGGTAGACATCGACGCCCATAGCCGACCAGTCGTCGCCGCG
>DASTFJ010000312.1:0-3897 GCA_035708745.1 Thermomicrobiales bacterium
CCAGCGGGCGCGACGATGTCGAAGTGGTTTGTGCGAGGCTCATCTGCTCCCCCAATCGGGCCCCAGCCGGCGCCCTGCAGATGTGTCGAATTGTCACAGCGGGATGACTTCAGGCTACCACGCGATGTGCGGAACCGCAACTCTGAATCCGCGTACGTACGCAGGTTTGCTCGCGTCGACAGCAGGAGCAGTCCATCCTTCCCCCTTGTCATCCTGAGTACTTGGTGCATTGTCATTGGACAGAAACCGGCGTCCGGATGCAGCACTCCCCACCCTGTCATCCCGAGCCGCAGCGAAGGATCTCTTGTTGGAGGGCAACGAATTGTGAGTCGTGAAATCGATTGTTTCCGGGTCCGAGCCAACTTTCGGGGAACGAGAGGTCCTTCCTTCGTCAGGATGACAACGGGGTTGGTTTGCTCTTGGATGAACCCCATCTGGGCAGTCTTTTCACAACGCCGTTATGGGCTCGATCGCACCGGTCGCGGTGACAAATGTGTGCGTCGGATATGATGCGGGCCTGAAAGCGGGACGAATCGAGCAGGAGTGGCGCGGGGATGCCAAAGGCGACAGTGGGAGACCTGGAGGTTACGTACGATCTTGCCGGATCGGGACCTCCGCTGGTCATGATCAATGGCATCGGATCGCCGCGCTCCGGTTGGGACTTACAGGTACCCGTTCTTTCTCGATACTTCACGGTCCTGACCTTCGACAACCGAGATGTCGGCGAGACCGGCGCCGGGTCCGACCCGCGGCCGTACGAGATGAAGCAGTTTGCCGACGATCTGGCCGGACTGATGGACGCAATCGGCTGGCCGAGCGCGCATATCGTCGGGGCGTCGATGGGCGGGGCGATCGCGCAGGAATTCGCGGTGAACTATCCGGACCGCACGCGCAGTGTGACCATCGTCTGCTCCTGGCCGAAGAGCGATCCCTGGATGGTCGAGCTCATGTCCCAATGGGACGATGTGTTCGCCAACCAGGGTCGCGTCGCCTGGGACCGCACCACCTGGCTCTGGGTCTTCACCCACCGATTCTTCGATGCCGATCCCAGTCCGTTTCCGGGACTTCTAGCCGACAGCGAGAACATGCCCTTCCCGCAAACCCTGGAGTGCTATCTGCGCCAGTCGGCAGCATTCAAGGCGTTCGACATCATCGGTCGGCTCCCCTCGATCTCGGCGCCGGCGCATGTCATCGTCGGCGAAGAGGACATCTATACTCCGTTGCGCTATTCCATCGATATCGCCAATGCCATCCCGGGCGCGACTCTGACCGTGATTCCCGAAGCGGGACACGGCGTGTTCTGGGAACAAGCCGCCAAATTCGATCGTGTCCTCGGAAATTTCCTGCTCGAGGTCGAGCAGGGCGCCAATGGAGTCGACTGATGCCAAATAATCTGATCCTGGGATCGACCATCGTTTTTGCGCCGCTGCCGATCGATGCGGCCCTGGAAGGGCTGGCGGAAGCCGGCTACCGCAACTGCGAGATCGGCGCGGTGAAAGGCTGGTTCGAGCATATCGATCCCGATACTGTCTCCGATGCTGAGCTGAATCGCATTCAGACCAAACTGAGCGATCTTGGCTTGAATCCGGTCAGCATTTCCGGTCATACCCAATTGCAAACCGATGAGGGGAAGCAACGCTTCAGCCGGGTGATCGATATCGCCGAGTTCCTTGGGATGTCGATCGTCAATACCTTCACCGGCGATGCCAAAACCGAGGACGAACGCGAAGCCTATTTCACCAACGTGCAAGAGCTCTGCGACAAAGCGGCGAGCAAGGGCCTCGAGATCGGTATGGAAACCGACAGCAATATGCTGCCGACCGCGAAGATCGGGGTCGATATCCTGGCGCGCATCGACCGGCCGGGCGTGCTGGGCTTCAACTACGATCCCGGAAATGTCGTCTACTACACCGGCGCGGATCCGATCGAGGATATCGAGTACGCGCTTCCGCAGCTCGTGCATTTCCATTTCAAGGACAAGATCGGTGGGGAAGGCGTTTTCAATTTTCCACCGCCGGGCGACGGCGAGCTGGACATGGCAGCGCTCCTGGCCAAAGTGAACGACGCCGGCTACGAGGGGCCGATCAGCGCCGAGGTCGAATTCGACGACAAGGGTTGGCCGGACTACGCTGGGTGCCTGACGGCTGCCAAACGCTCGGTCGCGAATCTGCACGAGAAATTCGGCCTGACCTGGTAGGAGCGATCGCGTGCCCGGCAAGCTGACCCATTTCGATGAATCGGGCCGCGCCCACATGGTCGATGTCGGCGCGAAGGAGATCACCGCCCGCCGGGCGGTCGCGTCTGGGTTCATCCGCATGCAGCCGGAAACTGTCGCGTTGGTCCGCGAGGGCCGCGCCGCCAAAGGCGATGTGCTGGCCGTCGCGCAGGTGGCCGGCATCATGGCGGCCAAGAAGACGTCCGATTTGATCCCGATGTGTCACCCGCTGATGCTGACCAAGGTCGAGGTCGCCTTTGCAATCGAAGATGATGGCATCGGCATCGAAGTGACCGTCGAAACCCGCGGCCAAACCGGGGTCGAGATGGAGGCGCTTACCGCCGTCTCCGGCGCCGCCCTGACCATTTACGACATGGTCAAAGCCGTCGATCGAGGCATGACGATCGAATCGATCCAATTGCAGGAAAAGGAGGGCGGGCAGAGCGGGCATTGGGTACGTGACGGGACCTGAGTCCTGAGACGCTATGGAGCAGTCAGCAGACGGCACGGAGCGGGGTCCATGCCCTACGATCGTCGCAGGGCGCGGGGCGCGTTATGTCCGTTCACATGGTAGACTCCCGAACGGTCAGCGCGGGCGCCTCAGCTTCGCGCTTTTGTCTTTTTCGGTCGATCCGAACGAGTCGTTCCAGGTAGAGGAGTCAAGGATGACGGTACGTTTGACCCGCCGCGGGTTTGTTGGTGCAGCTGTTGCCGTTCCGGCGCTGGCGGCGCTTCCGATTTCGCTCCGGGCTGTGGGCGCCCAAGACAGCATTGTCGTCACCATGGTGACCGACACCGCCGGTCTCGGCGACCAGAACTTCAACGATCTCGCCAATGCCGGCGGCGAGAAAGCCGCCGCCGATCTCGGGATCGAGTGGAAGGTGATCGAGTCGGTCGACATTCCGTCGTATGTGCCGAATCTCACCGCTGGAGCCGAGCAGGGCCCGCTGACCGTGGCGGTCGGTTTCCTGCTGACCGACGCGGTCACCGGAGTCGCTGCCCAGTTCCCGGACGAGCACTTCGCCATCATCGATGCCGAAGTCGATGCCCCGAATGTCCAGTCCGTACTCTTCAAGGAGCAGGAGGCCGCGTTCCTGGGCGGCATCGCCGCCGGTCTGCTCACCAAAACCGGCAAGATCGGCCTCATCGGCGGCCAGCGCATTCCACCGGTGATCCGCTACGAAGTCGGTTTCCGCGCCGGTATCGAGTCGGTCAATCCGGACGCCGAAGTCGTGATCGCCTATGCCGATTCGTTCGGTGATCCGGACAAGGGTAAGGAGCTTGCGCTGGCACAGTTTGCCGACGGCGCGGATATCGTCTTCCCGGTCGCCGGCTTGACCGGTGTGGGCGCCTATAGTGCGGTGGCCGAGTTGAATCATCCGGGCGAGCAGTGGGTCATGGGCGTTGATGTGACGCAAGATCAGAATGCGCCGGGCTTCGAGTATTTCGTGGTCCGCAAGGGCGTCGATATCGGCGTCTACAAGGCGATCGAGCAGGAAGTCAACGGCAATTTCACGCCTGGCATCAACCGGCTTGGCCTCGCCGAGGGCGGCGTTGCATTCGAGGACCCGAACAATCGCGTCCCGGCGGATGTCGCGAACATCGTCAACGACTGGCAGGCCAAGATCCTCGATGGCTCGGTCGTGGTGCCGTCGACCGATGAAGAGCTTGCCTCCTTCGAG
>DASTFJ010000313.1:0-6519 GCA_035708745.1 Thermomicrobiales bacterium
GCCAGCAAGCGCCGGCTCATCCCTTGCCAGCCTCCGAAAAGCGCAACCGCCATGCCATGCCGATCGTTTAGCTCGCGGGCGGCATTCTCGGCGCAGGGCGGGTTGCCATCATGCGCGGTCACCACCAGCAGGCGGGTAATGTCGTTTTTGAGCAGCGATTCGGCGATGTCGATGATGACATTGGCAAGCGTCTCGGGGCGGAGCGAGAGACTCCACGGCCAGTTGAGCATATGCAACGACATGCCGTAGCTCAGCGGCGGCAGCACAACCGCCGTGCCGATCTCCCATGCAAGACGGTGCGCCAACGCGTTCGCCGCGATGGTGTCGGTGGAAAAGGGCAAGTGGTCGCCGTGGAACTCGGTCGCGCCGACCGGCAGCACGGCGGTATCGTAGCCACCCTGGCGCAGCTCGAGCGCGGTCAGCTCGGCCAGCGCCGGAGCGCGTTTCGGACGGTCGGTCATTGCGGTCCGTTCTCCTGAATCCAGCTCAGATACTGCTGCATGCCATCTTCGAACGGAGTCGAAGGAACCCAGCTTAAATCGCGCCGCATGCGCGCATTGCTCGGCACCGGTCCGGGCGGTTCGCCGGAAACGTGGTAGTTCGCCTCGTCCTCGGGCACGACCCGATATTCGAAGCTCGGCATGTGAGTTTGGAATTGCTCCAGCACATCGCCGATCGAATAGAGCTTCCCGCAGGTGACTGAATAGACTGGCTCCGGCAGGTTCGGGGTAGACCAGGCGCGCTCGATGCCTTCCGCGATATCCTCGACATAGGTCCAGTCGAGATACGGTCCTTCGAGCGAATCGATGAGCACCGGGTTCCCTTGGAAATAGATGCGCAACATCTCGCGCGGCTCGGTGCCGCCCTGGTAGCCGGGCGTATCGCGCTCCATCGGCCCGTAGACATTGGCCGGCCGCATCGCGACGATATCGAGTCCGTAGAGCTCGGCATACCGCTGGCATATCCGCTCGCTGGTGTGCTTGGTGATGCCATAGAGTCCGGTCGCCGTGGAGACGGTGTCTTCGTCGGTTTCGGTCAGCTCGGGATGATCGCCGGTGGCCGCGCAGGAGCTGACATAGACGAATCGCTCGAAGCCGTCGAGCTGACGGGCGGCATCGAGCGCGTTGATCGTGCCGATTAGATTGACTTCGACGATGCGTTTCGGCTCGGCCAATTCCCGATGCCGGCGGGGGGTGATGGCGGCGGCGTGGATGATCCTGGTGACGCCGTATTCCCGCGCGATGGCGAGCATGCCTTCCGCATCGGTCACATCGCCAAAGGCGAAGACGACGTTCTCGATCGAGTCGCCGAGCAGGTCGCGCAGCAGATCGTCGACTGGCATCAGGTCGTAGGAAACGACCGTCTCATCTCGTTGCGCCAGCCGTCGCACGATGTGGCTGGGCACCCAGCCATTTCCCCCTGTGATCAAAGTCGCCAAATATTGCTGTCCTGCCTTCAGCGGATGCTCTTCCGACGCATACTACACTCGAATGCTTGGTACTTTCGCGCCTATTGCTCACGGTACCAGGATCGTGTTGCCGCAGGACACGGAAGTCCTGCACTACGCTGAGTGGTGTTCTCTCGGCGTCAGAGTTTCGGTGGAGACTCGCTGCGGCGAGGAGGCCCCTCGACTTCACTGCGTTGAAAAGTCCCCGGGACGAGCGGGCAGAGACGCCCTTCGCTACGACCGCTGGGGGGTTCATCCGGTGATGGCGCTGGCCTCCAGCACGTTTACTCGGGACGACAAAGGCGAGGGCAGCTTGGTACAGAAACGACTGTGGGGTGGACGCTTTTCGACCGCTCCCGACGAAATAGCCGCGCAGTACACCGCGTCGATTCTCTTCGACAATCGCATGGTGCGCGAGGATATTCGCGGCTCGGTGGCGCATGTGCGCATGCTGGGCAAGCAGGGGATCATCACGCCCGAGGAGGCGGCCGAGATCGAGCGCGGGCTCTGGCTGATCTGGGATGAGGTCGACGCCGGCACGTTCGATTTTTCCGTGCAGGACGAGGATATCCATACCGCGGTCGAAAATCGCCTGCGCGCGCTGATCGGTCCGGTGCAGGGCAAGCTCCACACCGGCCGCAGCCGCAACGATCAGGTGATCACCGACGTTCGCCTCTGGACCAAGGGCGCGTTGCTGGAAATCAGTCGGGGTGTGGTGAACGTCATCGACTCGCTCGCCGAAGTTGCGGCCCAGCATGTGGAAACGGTCATGCCCGGCTATACCCACACCCAGCGCGCGCAGCCAGTCGTGCTCGGGCATCATCTGCACGCCTATATCACCATGCTGCAGCGCGATTTGCAGCGCCTGCGGCAAGCCTATGAGCGAACCGACGTCTCCGCACTCGGTTCGGCAGCTATGGCCGGCGCCACCTATCCACTCGACCGGGAATTCGTGGCCGCCGATCTTGGCATGGGCGGCATTACCGTCAACAGCATGGACGCCATCGCCGATCGCGATTTCGTGCTCGATGCGCTCTACGCTTTTTCGCTGATCCAGCTGCATCTGTCACGCTTGAGTGAAGAGCTGGTCTACTGGTCGAGTGGCGAATTTCGCTTCATCACCATCTCGGACGCGTTTTCGACCGGTAGCTCGATCATGCCGCAGAAGAAAAACGCCGATGTCGCCGAACTGACCCGGGGCCGCTCCGGCCGGGTCTTTGGCAATCTACTCGGCACCCTGACCATGATGAAGGGACTTCCCCTCACCTATAACAGCGACATGCAGGAGGACAAGGAAGCGCTTTTCGAAGCGTTCGACACGGTCCAGAAAGCGCTGTTGGTTTATCCCGGCATGATCCGCACGATCACTGTCCGGAAAGAGCGGTTGGCGGAAGCGGCCGTTGCCGACTTCATCCTCGCCACCGACGCCGCCGATCTGCTGGCAAAGAACGGCGTGCCGTTCCGTGAGGCGCATGAGGTGATCGGCAGTCTGGTGGGACGTTGCACCGCCGAGGGCAAGACCTTCGCGGATCTGACCGATGCCGAATGGGCGGAGATTCATCCGATTTTCGCGAAGCAGAAACCGCCGCTGACGGCCGAGGAAAGCGTGGCGCTGCGCGATCTCCCCGGGGGCACCGCGCCGCGTCAAGTAGCCATGGCCTTGGAGCTGGCCGCAGACGCGACCGACGACGCCCGCGCCTGGGTAGACCAGGAACAAATCGCGCGGGAGGCGGTGTTGACGCGCGGATGACGATCTTCGTTCCTCGACCGGCAATGCCACTGGCGATCCAAATCCGGCCAGCGCACTCGGAGAGCGATTTCCGCGCGGTGTACGATCTGCGCTCGCTGATTTTCCGCGAGGAACAGCGGTTGGCCGATCTGCCCATGACCGATCCGGACGAGCAGCGCAGTCTCACCCTGCTCGCCGAGATGGACGGCCGGCTCATCGGCACCGGGCGGCTGTCGCCGCCCGGTGGGCAGCGGCTGGCCTATCTCTCCTGGATTGCCACCCATCGCGACTACCGCAAGCGCGGAGTCGGCTCGGCCATCGTCGAGGAATTGGTGCGCGCCGCCGACGAAGCGGAATACCCCATGACGCTCCTGAGCGCCCAGACCCACGCGATTCATTTTTATCGTGAGTTTGGCTACAAACCATTCGGGAATATCTTCACGGTGCGGGGGATACCGCATCAGTCGATGAGCCGGACACGGCCGGTGGGATAGTCAGGGCAAGTTTGCCTTGTGGAACGCGACGGGCTAAAGCCACGTCGCGTTCTCCAATGCGCGACTCCCGAATAGAGAAACCGCGATCCGGAAAACTCCGAATCGCGGTTTTCGTTTCGTCAATGGAGGGCGTTCCCCTAATCCGCTGCAGACGCCGAAGTCGTCGCGCTCTCCACAGCTCGCCACACCTTTTCGGGGGTGAAGGGTGTGTCGAGGTGGGTGATGCCGAATGGCTCCAGTGCGTCGATGACCGCATTCGCGGTGGCCGGGGTCGAGCCGATGGTGGCCGCCTCGCCAATGCCCTTGGCGCCCATCGGATTGATATAGGTCGGCGTGGTGGTGTGGTGAGTTTCGAAGAGCGGGAAGAATTCCGCTTTCGGAATCGCGTAATCGTTGAGTGTGCCGGTCAACAGCTCGCCATTGCTGTCGTAGTGCAGCTCTTCCCAGAGCACCTGACCGATCCCCTGCGCCAGTCCGCCGTGGACCTGACCGGTGACCAGATTCGGACTGATGATATTGCCGCAATCGTCGACCGAGACATAGCGCACCAGCTCGATCTCGCCCGTTTCGGGAAAGACTTCCACCACCGCGATATGCGAGCCGAAGGGGAAGGTCTCTTCGGGAACCTTGAAGAAGTCGGTGGTGTCCAGACCCGGTTCCATCCCCTCGGGCAGATCGTCCGAGTAGGCTTTGTCCGCGATCTCCGCGAGCGTGACCGAGCGGTCGGGCACGCCCTTGACCTGGTATTTGCCGTCTTTCAGCTCGATATCCTCGGCCGACGCTTCCAGGATGTGCGCGGCGATCTTGCTGGATTTGTCGCGCAGCTTGTCGAGCGACATCATCAGCGCCGCGCCGCCGGTCGCCAGACCGCGACTCCCCATGGTGCCGTTGCCCTGCGGCGTGTTGGCGGTATCGCCGTGAAAGACCTCGACGGTATCGAAGTCAGCGCCCAGATACTCGGCGGCCAGTTGGGAAAAGGTTGTTTCCTGCCCCTGACCGTGCGGTGAGATTCCGGTGTAGATCGTCACCGCACCGCCCTTTTCGACCCGCACGGTCGAGCTCTCGAACGGCCCGAAGCCGCAGATCTCGACATACGACGCGACGCCGATACCAAGATAGCGGCCATCCTTGCGCTGCTTGGCCTGTTCGGCGCGCAACGCGTCGTAGCCGATCAGCTCTTTGGCCTTGTCCAGCGCTTTCTGATGCTCGCCGGAGTCGTAGCTTTCGCCGGTGAGCGTCATGAACGGGAACTCCTCCGGCGGGATGAAATTGACCTTGCGCACCTCGGTCGGATCGAGCCCACCCTCGTCGGCCACCATGTCCATGAGCCGCTCGAGATAGAAGGTCGCTTCGGGGCGACCGGCGCCGCGATAGGCGCCATTCGCCATCGTGTTGGTATAGGCGCCGATGACCTCGTAGTCGACATTTTCGATCTTATAGGGACCGGTCGACATGACCCAGGTGGCCCAGGCGAGATCGAGCGCCTTCGGATAGGCGCCGGAATCGAGCAGCACCCGCGCCTTGAGCGCGACGACCTTGCCATTCTCATCCGCGCCGATCTCGAATTCGCTCCATTGGTTGCGCCCGTGATTGGTGGAGAGGAAGTTTTCCGAGCGGGTCTCGATCCACTTGACCGGGCGATGATGCTTGAACGCCAGAGCTGAGATAACGAAGTCTTCCGGATAGGCGCCGATCTTGCTGCCAAACGCGCCGCCAACTTCGGGGGCGATACAGCGCACCTGGTTCTGGCTCAGCCCGAGCGCATCGGCAATCGAGTTGCGATTCCAATGCGGCGCCTGGGTCGAGCTCCAGAAGGTGATGCCGCGGGTGAGTGGGTCGGGAGCCGCCAGCACGGCGCGGCCCTCGATCGACACCGGAGCGCAGCGCGGTTCGCGGATTTTCGCCTTTACCTTGATCGCGGCCTTCGCCATGGCCGATTCGACATCGCCATGCACGCTCGCCTCGCGCACGCTGATGTTGTTTTTGACTTTCGCGTAGAGCTGCGGCGCGCCGTCCTTTACCGCTTCGTAGGGATCGATGACCAACGGCAGCTCTTCATAGTCGACCACGACCAGCTCGGCGGCATCGCTCGCGATCTCGACCGATTCGGCCACGACCACCGCGATCGGATCGCCGATGTAGCGGACTTTATCGATCGCCAGCGGTTGCACCTTGGGCACGTAGATCTCACCGTCGCCCACTTCTTCCGGATCGTACATTTCCAGGCCGGTGTCGCCGGCGGGCTTCTCCGCGTAGAAATCATTCAGGATCGAGCGCAGCGCTTCGCCATCCATGACGTCGATCACGCCGGGCATTGCCAGTGCTGCCGAGGCATCGATTCCCTTGATCCGCGCGTGTGCATAGGTGCTGCGCACGAAGACCGCATGGGTAATTCCGCTCAGCTTTATGTCATCGACATAGGTGGACGACCCGGTGATGAGCCGCGGATCTTCCTTCCGTTTGACCGACGCGCCGACATATCTACTGAGCACCATGGTTTCGAACTCCTGCGTTCTGCTTCCATTCGTCCAATTTGGTCCGATTTAATAGGTTAATTGTAGCCGCAGGGAAGGGGTCCGGGGTCTGGGGCCGAGGATGGGTTGCGGCTTCCAGAGTTGGAGCGGATGCACCAGGTAGCTGGAAAACGGGGCGCGTTCGTTTTTTTCCGAGCGACGCCTGGGTTGCACCGGCGGGATCGACCTCGAAACACGCTTCCGGAAAAGATATGGATAGTGGGATGGGGAAGCGCCGGGACCCTGGTCTACCGGGCATGTGTCAGGAGCGGGATCTTCGTGGAGGGGAGGTCGCTGGCCTGTCCAGCGGGTGATGGGCTGGCACACGGCGGATAG
>DASTFJ010000314.1:0-4106 GCA_035708745.1 Thermomicrobiales bacterium
GGAGAAGGAGGGGGAGCGCCCCGGCCATGAGAGGGCAGGGACGCCCTCGACTACGATCGTCCCTGGGATGACCTGACATGAGTGCGAAGGCAGTCAGCGGCAAGAGTGGGAGCGGGCTATTCAGCTCGTCGTTTGCCGGGCGGCGGCGGCGGGAGGGATGGCTGCTGGCGTTGCCTGCGATTTTGATCGTGCTGGCGCTGGCGATCTATCCGCTGGCCTATTCGCTCTGGCTGGCGTTTCACCAGTGGGATTTGCAGACGCTGGGCCATCCTTTTGTCGGGTTGGATAACTTCAAGGATGCCGCGCGGGACGATCGGGTCTGGGCGGCGTTGAAGAACACCGGCGTGATCGTGGTCGTGGGGATGTTCTTCGAGTTCGTGCTCGGGCTCGGGCTGGCATTGCTGCTGGTCGATACGGTGCATATCCGCCGGATTCTGCTGCCGATCGTGATGCTGCCAGTTACGATGGTGCCGATTGTGGTCGGGTTGACCTGGCGCATGATCTGGGACAACCAATATGGGATCGTCAATAGCTTTCTGAGGATTTTCCTGGGGGACGATTACAACCTTGTCTGGCTGGGGCACACGCGGACGGCGATCATCGCGATGATCGTGACGCAGGTCTGGCAATGGACGCCGTTCATGTTTTTGATTCTGCTGGCGGCGCTCTCGTCGGTGAATCCCGATCTCTATGAGGCCTCCGCGCTCGATGGAGCGGGATGGTGGCGACAACTGATCGACATCACCCTGCCGGCGATCAAACCGATCATCGCGGTGGCGGTGCTTTTTCGGGCGCTGGACGCGTTCAAAATCTTCGATCTGGTCTACATGTTTACCCAGGGCGGTCCGGGAACCTCGACCGAAACGATCTCCTGGTACATCTATCAGGTTGGTTTCAAGTTCTTCCGCATGGGCTACGCCTCGGCGGTCAGCTATCTGGTGCTGATCCTGCTTTCCGTGGTGGCGACGATCTATGTGGCGGCATTCGTGCGGGGACGTGAGGCATGAGCGTCGTTTCCATCGAGGAGGAGATTCAGGCCGATGCGCCGCGGGTGGAGGGCCGCTCCGGAACCGCGCGGATGGTGCGGCGCCGGCGTCCCCTGCTGATGGCATTGCGCATTGCCGTGCTGCTGCTGGCGGCGGTCTTCTTCCTGCTGCCAATTGTCTGGATGGTGCTGACCTCGTTCAAAATGCCGGGCGAATACCTGCATCGTCCACCGATCTGGATTCCGCGCAATCCGACGTTGAACCACTACCGGCTGGCCCTGGACAGCGGTGGCCGTCTGGCCGTCGAAAACAGTCTGGTGATCGCGAGCTGCGCCACGGTAATTTCGTTGCTGGCGGGCACGCTGGCGGCCTACAGCATCTCGCGTTTCGCGACCGGTGGAAAGCATTTGTCGTTCTGGTTGCTGTCGCAGCGGATGATGCCGCCGGTGGTGGTGATTGTGCCGCTCTTCCTGATGCTGCGCGATGTGGGGAAGATCGATTCCAATTTCGGACTCGACACCCGGTTTTCCATGATCGCGGTCTATACCGCCTTCAATCTGCCGTTCATCGTCTGGATGATGCGCAGCTATTTCGATGGCGTTCCCCTTGAATTGGAAGAAAGCGCGATGGTGGACGGTTGTACACGGCTGGGTGTCTTCTGGCGGATCGCGTTGCCGCTCTCGCTGCCGGGCTTGATCGCGACCGGGACCTTCGCGTTCATCTTCAGCTGGACCGAATTTCTCTTTGCCGTGGTGCTGACCCGCACCCAGGCAACGACGCTACCGGTGGCTATCGCCGGCTATACCGGCACCCAGGGATCGAGCTATGGGCAGGCCTCGGCGCTGGCCGTGGTCGCGACGGTGCCGGTGTTCGTTCTCAGTTTGCTGGTGCAACGGCATTTCGTGCGCGGTTTGACGCTGGGAGCGGTGCGGGGATGAGACCGTCCACTACTCGCTTCGAGCGTAGCCGCACACTACTGGAGTTCGACTCATGCATATCCTCATAGCCGGACCTGGGCTCATGGGCTCGCAGATCGGGGTGGAATATGCCCTGACCGGGCACGCGGTCACCTTTCTGGCGCGAGACGCCGGTAAGGCGCGCCAACGTATCGACGCCGCCTGGCAGACGGCCGGGGCGATGCATCGCTGGCCGGATGACGCGTTCGACCATGGGCGCCGGGAGCTGGCGATCCAGGCCAACCTCGACGCGGTCGCTCAGGTCGATCTGGTGCTGGAATCGATCGTGGAAGACGCCGCGGCCAAGGGCGCGCTGCTGAAGGCGGCGGCCGAGCGCTTTCCCGAGGCGATGCTGGCATCGAATACCTCGTCGATCAGTATCGGCAGGCTGGGCGAGCTGAGTGGGGCGCCGGAGCGGACGATCGGCAATCATTACTGGAATCCCCCCCTGCTCATGCCGCTGGTGGAAGTGATCAGCGGACCGAAGAGCGATCCGGAGATCGTGCAGCGCGCGGTCGAGCTGATTGCCTCGGTGGGCAAGCGGCCGGTGGTGATCGAGAAGGATGTGGATGGCTTCGTCTGGAACCGGCTGCAACTGGCCTTGCTGCGGGAAGCGGTCTGGCTCGTGGAGAACGGCGTGGCTTCACCGGGGGTGGTCGACGAGATCGTGCGGGATGGACTGGCGCGGCGCTGGCGGTATACCGGGCCGTTCGAGACCGCGGCGCTCGGTGGACCGGAAGTCTTTACCCGGGTGGCGAACAATCTCTGGCCGGTGCTGTCTACCGCGACCGAGGTGCACGATCTGGCTCGCTGGCTGATCGACGATGCTGGCATCCTGGGGGAGATCAAGGCGAACCGCGACGCCCGGTTGTTGCGCGATCTGGAACACGACGAATGAGCGTCGAATGGGCGCTGGGTTGCGGGCAACGAGGGGGCTGCTTTCGACGTCGCTCGGGGCAGGCTCTCCGCTTCGCTTCGCTCCGGTCGGGATGACGCAACTATGGAGCTGAAGCAGATCGACCCGATCAAGCGCGAGCCGGTGGCGACGCAGGTGGCGCGCAAGCTGGTGGAATACCTGCTTTCTGGAGCAGTCGAGCCGGGCGCGCGTATGCCGTCCGAGCGGAAGCTGGCGGAAGCGTTCGGAGTCGGGCGGTCGGCGATGCGCGAGGCGATCAAGTCGCTTTCGTTGATCGGGTTGGTCGAGGTACGTCAGGGGGACGGCACCTATCTGCGCAAGGCCGATTCCGCGTTGCTGACGGAGGTGATCGAATGGGGGCTGCTGCTGGGCGAGCGGCGCACCATGGATCTGGTCGAAGCGCGCCAGGAGCTCGAGATCGTGCTCGCCGGGCTGGCCGCGCGGCGCCGCACCGAGCAGGATATCGAAGACATGCGCCGTAGCCTGCAACGCATGAAGCAGGCGACGGCGGGCTCGAGCTTCGTGGAGGCCGATGTGCAATTCCATATGCGACTCGCGGAAGCGGCCGGCAATCTGGCGTTGCGCGATATTCATTCGAGTGTGCAGGCCTTGCTACGCACCTGGATCGGACGAGTGCTGGCCACTCCAGGTTCGCTCGAGCCATCGTATCTGGAGCATGTGCCGATTCTGGATGCCATCGTGGCCGGTGACCCCCGCGCGGCTCAGGGTGCAATGGAAGCGCACATGACGTCGGCGGCCGGGCGTCTGCGAGAGACATTGGAAAATGAGGAACCAGGAACCAGGAACTAGGAAATGGCAGGATTCAGCGTCGGTCGTGATGTCCATGCCAGGGCGTGACCTGAAACGCGCTGATAGCGATCGACACGAGTTCCTATTTCCTGGTTCCTAGTTCCGCACGCGAGGTGACCCAGTGACTACATCCCGAACCACCAATCAACTACGGTATGGCAGTAACCAGCCACTGCCGGAACGGCGCACGCTCCATGCCGGACCACTGACGGCTGAGCTGGAGCAGGCCGATTTGCGTTATGTGCGAGTTGGAGAGGTCGAAATCGTGCGGCGGCTCTATTTCGCGGTGCGAGATCGCAACTGGGGGACGGTCGAGCCGGTCTACACGAAATTCGAGATCGACGACCGGGGCGATTCGTTCCGGATCGAGCTGGAAGCGGAGCATGTCGATCCGGACTCGGGGGTCGATTTTGCCTGGAGCGGGGTGATCGAGGGGAC
>DASTFJ010000315.1:0-7653 GCA_035708745.1 Thermomicrobiales bacterium
CCGGTCCAGATCACCCCCAGCGTGTCGCTCTCCTGCCCGGCGGGCACCGTCTTGTCGACCACACCCCACGGACCGCGCAGATGGGCGACCGCATTCGGACCGCCGAACGAAACCACGATGCTATATGTCTCAGTGGCCGGCGGCGTGAAATCGACATAGACCACCGTGCCATCCCAACTCCCCGGCGGCGCCTGATTGGGATAGCAATAAACCACATCGGCCGGGGTGTCCCAGCGGCTGGCATGGAAGCAATAGAGCGCGGCCAACCCATCGAACCACGGCTCCCGCGCCGAAAGCCGCACCACCGACACCGGCGTTCCCGCACCGAGCGTCGCCGCGAATGCCTTCAGCTCCACCTCGGCCGGCAGGGAAACCTCCTGACCGCGGCGGTGCTGTTCGACGATTCCATCGAGCGCGATGATCTCGGGCGATTGATCGTTGCGAAGTGACATATCGGCGACCTCCTTGGGCGAGCGTGCCTTGCAGCGCTGTCCAGACGCTCCACCCCACCTGTCATCCAGACATCCACCTGTCATCCTGACGAAGGAAGGATCTCCTCGCCGCAGCGAGTGCCACCAGCCAACCCGTCTCCGGTAGCAATCCAAGGGTCATGGCAAGCCGCTCGAATCGGTCAGTGCTCTCCATCATAGCGGGACGGATAAGACCCCGCAGCAATCGCGCCGACTGCGGTAGGGTGTGCCCCGACACTCGCCCATCGCGACCGGACCACGCCATCGATGAGCGCACCCGCGCTGTCCAGCCGATTGTTTCCCTCCACCGCCACGCGGGACGCGCGCACGCTCATCACCGCGCGGGGGATGCGCGCCTTCGGCGATGGCTTCGTCACCATCCTCCTGCCGTTGCATCTGACCAACCTTGGGTTCAGCACGGTGCAAGTCGGCCTCATCGCCACCGCCACCATGCTCGGCTCCGCCGCCCTCACCCTGCTGGTCGGCCTCATCGCCTACAAGCTGAACCTGCGCGAGCTGCTGATCCGCTGCGCGATCCTGACCGTCATCACCGGCCTCGGCTTCGCCTTCGTGCATGAGTTCTGGCCGCTGCTGCTGGTCGCCTTCATCGGCACCCTCAATCCCTCCTCCGGCGATGTCAGCGTTTTTCTCCCCACCGAGCAGGCCCTCCTTCCCCGCACCGTCAGCGACGCGCAACGCACCGACATCTTCGCCCGCTACAGCATGGCCGGCTCGCTGGTGGCCGCCTTCGGCGCGCTGGCCGCGGGCATCCCGGAATGGCTCGAGCGGCACACCGGCATCGCGTTCGACCGCGCGGTCGACGGCATGTTCCTCCTCTACGCCGCCTTCGGCGTGGGCGCCTTCTTTCTTTATCACCGCCTCTCCCCCGGACTGGAACCGAAGCACGAGGAAAAAGCCCCGTTGGGGCAATCGCGTGGCATCGTCTACCGGCTGGCGGCGCTCTTCAGTCTCGATTCGTTCGCCAGCGGCATCGCCGTGCAATCGATGATCGCCCTCTGGCTCTTCCAGAAATTCGACCTCTCCGCCGGCACCACCGGCGCCATCTTCTTCTTCGCCGGCTTGCTGACCGCCGTCTCCTATCTGGTGGCCGCCCGGCTGGCCCGGCGCATCGGCCTGGTGCGCACCATGGTCTTCACCCACCTCCCCGCCAACGGCTTCCTCATGCTGGCGCCCTTCATGCCCACCGTGCAGCTCGCGGTCGTCTGCCTGCTGATCCGCTCGTTCCTCTCCAGCATGGACGTCCCCGCTCGCACCTCCTACGTCATGGCGGTCGTCACCCCAGCCGAGCGCCCCGCCGCCGCCAGCGTCACCAACGTCCCCCGCAGTCTCGCCTCCGCCATCGGCCCCACCATCTCCGGCGCCCTCCTCACCAATACCACCTTCGGCTGGCCCCTCCTCATCGGCGGCAGCCTGAAGGTGGTGTACGACTTGACGTTGTTGAAGATGTTTCGTGATGTGAAACCGCCGGAGGAGAAGTAGCACGCTGCATGCAGAAGTGTGCCGCAGCGGCGGTGAGGTTCCCCCTGGCCGGTTCGGTCAAACCAAAGCCCGATCTCGGGATCTCGACTTCACCCATTGCGACCACGTCAAACGCGGTGACCGATACACGATCGTTATTCGTTTTCGGGTGAACAATGGGTTTGCTCGGGCTCGATGCTCAGCAGTTGCTCGATTTCGGCTCGGAGCAATGGCACCGAGACGGTAGCTGTTCGCCAGAGGATGGTGTGGTCGAGTTGATCGTACCCATGCGCAATTCGATTACGCATGCCAGTGACTGCGCGAACGTCGACGATGCTTGCCACGAAAACAGGGTCGACGGCTTCGGCGCGGCCAACTGCTTCGCCAATGACTTCGAGGAGTCGCTCGACGATTCTCCTGACGGGGCGGCTCACGAGATAGGTCTCGATCGACATCTCTCGAACCGTCTCGTCGAGTTCGATGGCGGCTTCGTAAACGTCAAGCAGCGCGTTCTCGATCAGTCGATTCATAAACGAGTTGTCGTTGATCCTGAATGTACGCACGAAATCGAGGCTTCAGCGCCCGGTCCGTGAGCAGATCGATGGGACGGCCGAGCAGCGACTCCATCGCATCGCTGAAATCGATATATCGAATATGGATCCGCGGATCCGTGTCGGCGTCTTCGAACTCGATGACGAAATCGAAGTCGCTGCGCGAGGGGTCGAATCGGTCTGACGCGGCCGAGCCGAACAACTCGAGCCGCTTCACCCCGTATTCGCGGCAAAGGTCGGCAATTTCCTCTCGATGGCGTTCTATTGTGAGATTCATATTCGGCCCATCGTCTCTTGATTCGAGTATCGCACACCCACCTGTGCCAACGTCCCTCGCAGTCTCGCCTCCGCCATCGACCCCACCACCTTCGGCTGGCCCCTTCTCATCGGCGGCAGCCTGAAGGTCGTCTACGACCTCACCCTCCTCCACATGTTCCAGCACGTAAAACCCCCGGAGGAGCAGGGGCGAAATTGAGTCCGGGGTCCTGAGTTCGGGGTTCTGAGACGATTTCGATCAGGACTTCCCTGTGGCCGGCGGGCAGTTCCCATGTTCGGGGCGTCATTGGCAAAAACCCTTCTATTGGAGGGTAGCGCGAGGCGAAAACGCCCTGTACTGTGCCATGCAGGGTCTCGGTCATCGGGACCGAGCGAGCAGATCAGAGGAGTAACGACTATGCAACGGCGCATTTTCACGGTGATCCTTGGGTCGCTGATGTTCCTCGGGGTGAGCCTGTCGGCTGGCGCCGCACCATCGAACTACCCGACCAACCCCAACGCTTGTGTCGGCGCCAGTTCCACGACGGCAAATGCGGCGTACCAGGCGGAAGACCCGGACAAATATCGCAGCGATCAGGCACATGGTCTGCGAGATGATCTTGGACTACCTGGCCGGGCAGACGCGGTGTCGCTCATACCGCAATGTGTCGATGCCGATATCGAGCGTGGGAACGATGGCAATTAGGGAGCGCTGACTGGCCGGCTGATCCCTGGAAAGCGGTCCAGGTGTTCCACCTGGGCCGTTCGACTCGCCGGCCGAACGGAACATTCGGCAGGAATGGTCACGCGGCCACCCGATCGCCAACCGACCAGTGGCGCTGACAGGTGGCTTGATCGTCATCGACTGAAATCACGAACCTACCGGGCGTCCGGTAGGTTCGTGATTCGCTCCAGCTTCGATCGCGCGGGTTTCTAGCCGGCAACTTCGACGATCGCGTACATCCCGTGCAGGGCATGCGGCATGCCATCGCCAAGATCCGGGAAGAAGCAGAGCAGCACCAACGGTCCCGCGGGGACGTCGGGCACATACACCCATTGCGTAGTCCCCATCGACTGCGTGCCCGTCCCAAAGATATCCTGGAAGTCCGTCTCAGGATCGAGGCCGTTTGCCGCGGGGGTGCCGGTCATATCGGCTTGCAACACCGCCTCGACGTCGGCGTCGGTAATACCCTCCGGCGCATGGGTGGCAAAGATAAAGTGCGGTTGCGCGCCCACGTTGTCGACGCGCACCACCTGTGGTCCCGTGCTGAACTGCCCGTCCGAAACGGTGATCGAGTATTCCGCCAGCGTCAGGGTCACATCGGCGGCCGGCTCGGGCAAATCGCTGGGCATCTCGCCGGTGGCCTCGAACACGACTGGCTGCTGCGGCGCCGACGGATCGTCTCCCCAGGCCACCCAATCGCCGGGCGTCAGATCGAGAATGACCTCGGTAGTCTGCCCCGGACCCGAGAAGGAGCCACCGGCAATCCTCGACTCGTAGAAGAAAGCCGGGGGTCCTTCGTCGCCACCCGCAGCGGGACTGCCCTCGGACGGCATCGCGGCCGGTGAGCCTTCGGTAGGCAGTGCGGCCGGGGTGCCGCCGCCCTGCAGCTGAGTGAGGGCATCGACGAAGTCCTGTCCGCTCATTCCAGCCGGTTGCACGAAGCTGACGCCAGCGCCGCCATTGTCACCGGTATCGTCGCCGGCCATCAGCGTGACCAGATACCGGCCGGCGGGCAACGATTCGGGGATACCTTCATAGCCCGTAGCCGTGGCGGTGATCGTGAGCGCGGGCAACCCCAGATCGGCAAAAGGTGAGCCGGCGACCGGGGAGGCATCCTGCGCGAACGCGACCGCGCCGCCTCCGATCGGTACCATCAGGAGCGCCACAAAAAGACTGAGCAGGAAACGACGCATGAGCTGATACCTTTCCGTAAACCGAACGGATAACAGCCTTTTCGCCGTCCACGATGGCGGACGCCCACCCTCGGGCCGGAAGAGAAAGGGATTCTCATTATGCCAACTACTTTATGGGCGAGGCGGAAATGACGAGGCCCAATCCGTATCGCGGCGCCGTCACCCGAGTTTTGGTCTCGATTGGCCTCGAACCGCCAGACCGGCAGCCGAGAAGACGCATCCCGCAAAACCCACGGATATAGACTTCCCCTAGATGAACTTCCCCGAATTCCTGCCGAAATGGAAAAGCAATAGGCTCGCCGAACGCTGCGTCGATCAGGAGCTGGACGAAAAACGCCGCGTCTGGCTCGACCCACCCGGCGCAACCGAAACTGACCTCAAAAAACGCACCCTCACCAACCGCTACAACGCGGCTGCGCAACCCCCACGTCCGCCACCGTTCCTCCTCCAGCTCCTGCAACTCCGTCGAATACGACACCGGATACCGCCCGCTCTCCAACTTGCGCATGAACCGAATGTCTGCCCGTCGTCGCAACTTGGGATCCGTCACCTCCGCCAGCTTCTCCAGTTCGGGCAGCAAATCCTGCAATTCCCGCCGCGCCGCCTTGCCCACCGCACGCTGCGCATGGACGAAACAATGGAGCGAGCCGCGTTTGACCCGCTTCTCGCACCCCTCCACCGCGCACAGCCGTTCTTCGATCTGCCCTCGTCGTGACCTCCCCGCACTCCTTCACAATGCACGGATCGGTCTTGACATGATACGAACATATGTCCTACTCTGATGGCAAGCGGCACACTGGCGGATCGGTGCGGGCCTGGGCAGCGCCTCACTCCATCCGTCGTGTGCCAGCCCGCACCACGCTGGCCGGGACAGCGGACGGCTCACCAGCCGTGCTCGCTCCCGGAAACGCATCGCCCAGGTCCCGGCGATCCCGCAGATCGTGTCCCGGGTCGACCCCATCGATGCACCGCATTCAGTTCAAAAAACGAACGCGTCCCCGTTTTCGAGCTACCTCATGCATCTGCCACACGAGCCGGTCTCGACCTCAGAGTGCCTTGGCGTTTCGGATCCGGGCCATTCAGCCGCGCCACCAGCGATGGGCGTATCCGCTCGCAACCACTCAGGCCATGCCGACAGGCAAAACAACAGCCGACTCCAGATTGGAGCCGGCTGTGCGTGAATGGATAGGAAAGAGGACTAGTCGGCCGCGAACGATTCGTCCTCCTGTTGCTCGCCCGAACCCAGCTCGTAATTGAGCTCCGGCCGGACCTGGATGGAAATCCGATGCGGCTTATCTGCCTCGACCTTCGGCAGCGTCAGCTGGAGCATCCCGTTGGCAAACTCCGCTTCGACCGCCTGTTCCTCGATCTCGAACGGCAGTGTGATGGTGCGCTGGAAGGAGCCACTGCCAAGCTCCGCCACCAGCCAGGTCACCTGCTCGCCCTCCGGCATGGTCCGCGCTGGCAGCTGCGCGGAAATGGCTACCGTGTTCTCATGCACCGAAACCTCGATGTGGTCGGGATGGACTCCCGGGAGCGCGGCGCGGATCACCGCCTGGTCCGATCCGGTGAACACATCGATCGGCAGCTGGCTCGCTGCCTTCGGTTGCGGAGCAGCCGGCCATCGGGTCGAGAAGGGGGGAGCGACCATCTGGGGCCAGAGGGGAACTGGAACGCTCGCAGTGCTGAGCGCAACGCGACGACCAGTCGGAGAGTTGAGAACCGTTCGACGAATCATTTCACTACCTCCATCGTCTAATCCGAACGGATCCGAACCAAACGACGGTGGCCAGCAGGCCGAACCGTCACGAACATCATACGAAATCGTTGTTTAGCTGTCAAGAGGTCTATACGATCCGACTCATAGATGGTTCAGAATGCGAAGCACGTTCCTCGACCGAAACCGGACGCGCGGTCGACCGCGCGGCGCGGGAATGCTCCGCCACCTCGGACCCACGGCTCGATAGGACGCAACGCCGAGGCGGCTATCAGGCCGGCTGCCAGCCGCCGTCCACCACCTGCCAGCGTTCCTCCCGCGCGGAAAGCACCGGCAATCTCACCCCCGGCGTCTCGAACAACCCGGACGCCTGCCGCGAAACCCACGGCCCCCCAGCCTCGTCGATCCCCACCGTCAGCAAGGTCACATCGTGCGGCGGCTCGATCAGCGCCGCCACCGACAGCTGCAACACGCGCCCTTCTGCGATCGACGCATGCACGTGCAGATGCCCATTCACGATCAGCACCGGCCCCGGAATCGCCTCGATCCTCTCCAGCACCGCCGCGCGATTGCCCAGATCGCCGGCGTGCTTCAACTCCGCCCCGGCCAGCATCTCCTTCATGGCAAAGGACGGGAAATGCGTCAACACCAGATGCAGCTTCGGTTCGTTGCCGGTCACCGCGCGGGAGAGCACCCCGCTGTACTTCCAATCGCCGCCGCCAGGTTCCAATCCGACCAGCGAGAGATCGATCTCCGGCGAAAGCGCCAGATTGGCGGGAGCAATCGTCACATTCGGCAGAGCGAGTGCCTGCTGGAACGCCCCCAGCGGCCGCGGGCTGGCATCGAGATCGTGATTCCCGGGCAGCACATACACCGGCAGCTCGGTTGTTTCCAGCACCCGCCTGATCGCGGCAAACGACCCCGCATCGGCGAAATGCGTCAGATCGCCCAGAATCGTGATCGCATCCACCCCCAGTTCCACACAGCGTTGCACCGCCCGCAGAAACAGCGCTTCGGCCTGATCGAAAAGAAACGGGTTGTGCCAAAACCCAGGCGGCGTACCGGGCGGCACGATATGAACTTCGGTGATGACCCCCAGTCGGATCTGCTCGCTCGTCATCGCATTCCCTCCTTGCGCGGCATCATCCCACACAAGATTCGCCCGCGATGCGGCAATGTCGTCCGGAGTCAAGAGTCAAGGCCCAGTGTCCAGAGACAGACCAGAAGTCGCTTCACTGGCCCTTGACCCTTGACCCTTGACCCT
>DASTFJ010000316.1:0-19012 GCA_035708745.1 Thermomicrobiales bacterium
CATTACGGGTGGCTACATCATCCTCGTGTCCGACGGTGATCGTCCCGGCGTGATCGACACCGGCGTCTTTCCCAGCGGCGGAGGACGAGCGATCATTTTTTCCAACCTCCTCTGGAGTGATATCGAAGTCGAGCTCATTCAACCGGACGCTGGTCAGTCGACCTACGTGGTCCAGTCCAAGTCGAGCCTGCGCGTGCCAATCGATGCTCCCGGAGAGGTGCGCTGGCGAATCTGGCTCCCCGGGGAGACTCCCGGAGAGTTCCACGTCCTCGATTTCCAGGACTAGGCGCGAATCACCCGCCCGGAACATTCCGGGACGTGGCACATCCGCCGAAATCAGCGCTTGCCAAGCGTGCTCGCACCCCGTACCGTTGCGCGACGTGGTTTCGATCGACGCGGGAATGGATGAAGGAGCAGTAAATTGGCCACCAGTGGCGCTCGCAAGGTAATCGTGACCTGCGCGGTAACAGGAGCGGTGCATGTGCCGTCGCAATCGCCGCATCTGCCCGTCACGCCTGAGGAGATTGCGAATTCCGCCATCGGCGCGGCGGAAGCGGGCGCGGCGATCGTCCATTTGCATGCGCGCAATCCAGAAACCGGCAAGCCAACCCCGGAACCGGATCAATACCTGGCTTTCGTTCCCGAGATCAAGGAACGCTGCAACGCCATCATCAATATCACCACCGGCGGCGGCCAGGGGATGACGCTGGAGGAGCGCACCGCCGCGGCCCGCCGGCTTTCTCCCGAGATGTGCTCCCTCAATATGGGCTCCATGAACTTCGCCCGCTATCAGATGGCTGCCCGCATCAAGGAATACAAGAACGAATGGGAAGCGGTCGATCTGGAAGCCTCGCGCGACTATATCTTCCGCAACACCTGGGCCGATATCGAGCGCATCCTGAAAGATCTCGGTGAGGGGCACGGTATTCGCTTCGAATTCGAATGCTATGACGTCGGCCATCTCTACAATCTGGCCCATTTCGTCGACCGCGGCCTGATCAAGCCGCCCTTCTTCGTGCAGACCATCTTCGGCATCCTGGGCGGCATCGGCACCGATCCGGAAGATCTGCTGCATATGCGCCGCACCGCCGACCGGCTCTTCGGCGACGACTACGTCTGGTCGGTGCTCGGCGGCGGCCGCCACCAGTTCAATCTGGTCACCATGGGCGCCATCATGGGCAGCAATGTGCGCGTAGGCCTGGAAGACAATCTCTACCTGGGCAAAGGCGAGCTGGCCGAAAGCAACGCGGACCAGGTCGGTAAGATCGTCCGCATCCTCGAGGAGCTCTCACTCGATATTGCCACCCCGGACGAAGCCCGCGAGATGCTACACACGAAAGGCGTGCAGAACGTCGGGTTCTGACATCGCTCCTGTGGTCATCATCAGCCTGTCCGGCACGCCGGACAGGCTACAATGCATAAACCGACCCACCTGAATCCCGCGGTGATCGCCCGTTTCCATGCCGGCGCCGCCGGGCCGTCTGTTTGCGATCGAGACGAGATCGATGTCACTCCTCGGTTCCCTGTTCGGCGCGATCTTTGGCACGAAGAAGCCGAAGAAAAAACGTGCTGCCGCCAGGAAACCCCACAAGACGGCCGCGTCCGGTGCGTCGAACGCGAAAGCGAAGAAATCCATGTCCGCATCGACCAATCCCGTGCAGGTGATCGACGCGCGCCCGCGCGTGCGGTATGCGATCCCGGCTCCCCCATCGCCCGAGCAGCTCGTCGGCCAAAGCCGCGCTGCCTGGCATCCGCCCGGTCGCCCGGTCACGGTGGCCGGCCGCACGATTCCGGATGGCATGGTCTATGTCGGATCGAACCTGGAATCGGTCTCCGGTCGCCGTAACGCCGATCCCGCGCTGATCGACCCCAGCCTCCCAGTGGCGCGCTCCAACCCTGACACCAGCGGCATCTATCTCTCTTATTGGCCGAGCTACACCGAGCTCCGGCCGGAATCGCGCGCGGGGTATCTCGACTGGCTCGCGGCCGGTCGTCCAGCTGGCGCACCCATCGGCTATGTCTTTCTCTTCTTCTACGGGTTGGAACGGCGTGTGCTTTTCGATGCGCGCCATGACTCCTCCGCCCGCGCCGAAATTCCGGTCCTCATCCAGCAGGTCGAACGGTTGAAGCGGCTCTATCCAGACCAACGCTCATTCCAGGGATACACATCTGAGTTCCTGGTGGCGGCTCTGGTGATGAAGGGCGAAGTCGATCCGCGCGAGATCGAGCCACCGATGCCCGATGGGAGCTGGGAGCTGCCGTTGGCGGCCCAGGTCGCGCTCGGCACGTTCGCCGCGAACCGGCAACCGATCCCGCCCATCTGGGCGTTGAGCTGGCTCCGCTGCGATCCCGAGACGCGCCTGCGCACACCGGCCAAACGCTGCAATCAGGAATTCACGACGCTCTTCCGCATCGCCTATCAACGCCAGTACGGAGAGGGGATGATCGTCGACCCGCCGAAGCGCACACTGGAGCTGGTCTACCGCCCGGCGAGTGCCGGCTTCAGCGGACCGGTGGCGCTTGGGAAGCGCGCTCTGCCGGACGTATCGCAGCTCCGCAAACCGCAATCTCAGCTACGGGCCATAGCCGAGTTGGTTACCGCGCAGCTCGACGAGTACAGCCGCGCACTCGGGAACGGCCGGCCCGGCGCCTCGCCGAGCGCCTTGGCCTTTCTCCCGAATGAGCTGGGTGACATCGCGCGGTTCCCCTCGGTCGCGCCATTGGCAGTGTTCCTCGCCGGGTCATTGCACGGCCAGGAAATCGGGATGGTCGAGGTGGCCCGTCTGCTGCATCACTTCCCAGAGTTGGGTGCTCGCCCATCGCAGAAACAGTCGGTTGCGATTTCGCGGCTCGTCGAACGCCTGGGCTATGGTCTGGAACCCGATCCGGCAACCCACCGGAAAGCATTCGTGGATTCGATGCACGTTGGTCTCTACCGTCTCGATGGCGACCACACCCTTCCCGCTCGCAATCTCGATGGGGCCACCGGCATGCTCGGTCTCTGTTCGCTGGTGGCCCGCGCCGATGGTACGATCACGTCCGGCGAGGAGCGGGCAATCTTCGGGCAGGTCGAGCGAGCCTACGGGCTCTCGCCGCTGGAAGCGCGCAGGATACGCGCGCATCTCGCCTGGTTGGGGCACCGCCCGGCGACGCTCAATGACGCCCGCAAGCGCCTCGCGCAGCTCACTCCGCAGCAAGCCCAGCAAACCGGCCGCTTCCTGGTGACAGTCGCGGGAATCGATGGGCGCGTCGCCCCGGACGAGGTCCGAGTACTGGGCCGGCTCTACCAGGCAATGGGCCTCAGCGATCAGCAGCTCCATTCCGACCTGCACCAACTGACCGCTCGCCCCGGGCCGGTTCGCGTCATCGATGCCGCTCCGCCCGCCCAACATCGAATCCCGCCGTTCACCGTACCGCCCGGACGGCTGGAGCTCGATCCCGCTTACCTACGGCTGGTGCAGCAGCAAACCGCCGAGATCGCCGGCGTGCTCGATTCGGTTTTCGCCGGCGATACCGGGCCGGTTGCGACGGCCGAGCCCGATATCGCGCCGCCATCTGACGATCCGACGCCCGATGGCGCCGACCCCTACCGCGAGCTGATCGAGCTGCTCTCGGGTCGCCCCACCTGGGAGATGACGGAGCTTTCCGCCATGGCGCGGTCACTCGGCCTGATGGCCTCCGGCGCCATCGAGACGATCAACGACCGCGCAGCGGTAATGGGACTCGATCCCCTACTCGACTGTGACGGCGAGATCTGCGACGTAAACGCGCCGGCGCTGGACGGCTTGCTCGCCCGCGCCTGATCGCCGAACGTTGAACGATCCTTTTCATCCAGGCCCGCAAGCGGCACACTTGTTCTATGCCCGCGACTGTGAAACCCAATGCCACCCAACGAGCGCGGCTCGAACAAAGCCAGGCCACCTGGCAACCACCGGGAACGACCGTGCAGATCCACGGCCGCACGATCCCGGGTGGGATGCTCTATGTCGGTTCCCACGTCACCGGACTGCACAACGGCCGGCCGGTCGAGCCGGCCCTGATCGATCCCAAACTCAAAGAGCGCCAACGAGCCACCTACGGATACGCGCAGTACAACTATTGGCAGCTGCTCTCCTATCACAAGCTCTCCCCCGCCGATCGGGCTGCGTATCTCGATTGGCTGGCGGCCGGGCGCCCCGAAAACCCGACCTACGAGCAGGTGCTGCTCTTTCTCTATGGCATCGAGCGCCGCATCATGTTCGACGCCCGCTACGACCAGCAGGCCCTCGACGAGATTCCGGCGCTGCTGGACGAAGTCGATCGGGTCGTGCGCGGATTTCACACCTACGCGATCTCGAATCTCCGTGTGGCCGCATCGAATTTGCGCGCCGCCGGGGAATCGCGCCTGCCGGAATTCGATCCAACCGCGATCCCGCCGCCGATGAGTAACGGATCCTGGGAGATGCCGCTGGCCGTCCAATTGGCGCTCGGAACGTTCGCTCTGGAGCAGCGCCCGTTGCCGCCGCGGTGGGCCTATAGCTGGGCAGTCTGTAGTCCGTATTCGCATCTGAGCACGGTGGAACGGCGCTGCCCAGAGGAATTCGCCGAGTATTTCGCCCTGCGGTATCACCAGACGTTTGGCGAAGGCATCATGCTTCCCGACCGGAACTACGGGACCAACCTCACCTACCGGCCCCTCAGCCCGAGCTTCCAGCGCCCACTCCAGGTCGGGTCCCGTGACTTGCCGAGTGTCGGAACGGTGATGTATGGCAACTCGGCGCTGACCGAGCTCATCCGCACTGTCTCGTCCGACCTCGAACCGTTTGCGCGGATGGTTCTCCCCGGGAGGTCGCAAACGCCGCTCTCGGCCTATGGACTGCTTCCCGACGGACTGAGCTCGCTCTCCGCCAATCCACGCGTCGCTCCGCTCGCATCGGCGCTGGAAACCGCTCTGCAGCACACCCCATCCGTGCTTGTCGCGAAAGACTCGCTGCTGTCCTTCTTTCCAGAGATCCCCGCCGCGCCAACCCCGGCGCAGGCAACCGGCATCTCCCGATTGTTCGAGCGGATTGGTTATGGGATCGAACCCGATCCCGCATCGATGCGCACCCCGTTTCTCCGGGCCGAGCGCGTCGGCATCTACCGAATCGAATTTGGCTCAGGGAACTACTACGGCCACCGCGATCTTTCCCTTCCGCTGGCGTTGCTCAGCATGTGGTCCTATATCGCCGCATCGGATGGGCCGATTTCGGAACGAACCGGTACGTCGGTCTGCGCGCTCCTGGTTGCCCAGGCCGATCTGCAACCCTTCGAGATCAACCGCCTGCATGCCCACGCCGCCTGGCTGACCCAGCATCCAGCGTCATTGAACGATGCCAGACGCCGCTACGCAGCAGCCGATGACTCGAACATCGACGGAACCGCGCTCACCATCGTGGCCATGGCGCTGATCGATGCCGCCATGACACCCACCCGCATCAAAGCGCTCACCAAGATCTATGGCGTCCTCGGCTCGACCAGCGAACGACTGCATGCCAACATCCACCGCATGTCGACGCGCCATGTCGCTCCTCCGCAGATCATCGATGGTGAGCCGGCCGCCGGATTCGGCATTCCGGCGGCGCCCGATCCGCATCGGATCACGCTCGACACCGTCCGCGTCGCGGCCGTGCGGGAAGCGACCGACTCGATCGCCATGGTGCTGCAGGAGGTCTTCACCGGAAACGAAACAGCCGAGCACCCGGTCTCGATTTCCAATCCGGCGCCCGCCGCCGAAGATCCCTACTTGCCCTTACTGGAGCAGCTTGCTACGCACCGGCACTGGGCGATGAGCGAGCTGGCTTCGCTCGCCGCCTCGGCTGGTTTCATGACGGCCGGCGTGATCGAAACGCTCAACGATCGCGCGATTGCGCTCGGGCTGGAGCCGCTGCTCGACTGCGATGGCGAGGGCTGCGATTGTTACGAGCCTACATTGAAGGAGCTACTCGCCCATGTCTGATCGCCCGATCCGGCCCCGCGACCGGGACGCCATCCTGCAGTCGCTATCGGCAGGCGTCGTGCCCCGCCGCGGCTTGCAATACATCCAGGTCGGGCGGGCCGGAGAGGTCAAAGCCTTGTTGCAGGACCTCGACCGGGTGGCCGACGGCGGCGGCGCCATCCGGCTCATCATCGGCGAATATGGCAGCGGCAAGACCTTCTTCGAACAGCTCATCCGTATGGCGGCGCTTGAAAAGAACCTCGTCACCATGCACGCCGATTTCAATCCCGACCGCCGCTTGCACGGCTCGCACGGGCAAGCGCGCAGTCTCTACGCCGAGCTAACCCGCAATATGGCCACACGCTCCAGCCCCGAGGGTGGCGCCGTCGGCGCGGTCGTCGAAAAGTTCATTTCCGCAACCATGGACGCCGCCCGCCGGGATGACACGAATGTCCCGGCCGAGATGCGCCGCCGCATGGGCAGCCTCTCCGAGCTGGTTGGCGGCTTCGATTTCGCCCATGTCATCGAAGCCTATTGGCGCGGCTTCCAGGAAGGAAACGCCGATCTCCAGGAAGCCGCCATCCGCTGGCTGCGCGGCGAATATTCGACCAAGACCGAAGCGCGGCAGGATCTGGGTGTGCGCACCATCGTGGATGACGCCAATGTCTACGACCAGATCAAGCTCCTGTCTCGCTTCGTGGTGCTGGCCGGTTATTCTGGGCTCTATGTCGTCCTGGACGAAGCCGTCAATCTCTACAAGCTCACCAG
The DNA here is from genome assembly GCA_035708745.1 of Thermomicrobiales bacterium. Classification (GTDB taxonomy): domain Bacteria; phylum Chloroflexota; class Chloroflexia; order Thermomicrobiales; family UBA6265; genus JAMLHN01. Next base: position 6,725 of record DASTFJ010000316.1, read on the forward strand.
CACTCAGGCGCGCACCAGCAACTACGAACAGCTCCTCCGCATCGTGAACGACGCCCTGCAAGGCAGCGTCGAGCATCTCGGCTTCATGATCGCCGGCACGCCGGAGTTCCTGACCGACACCCGCCGCGGGGTCTACAGCTACGAGGCCTTACAATCGCGGCTCTCGGAAAACCGCTATCTCGGCGCGGGCTTGACCGACTATTCCGGTCCGGTTATACGGCTCGCCAGTCTGACGCCGGAAGAGCTCTACGTTTTGCTCACCCGGCTGCTGGCGGTCTACGGTCCGGACGAACAAGGCCATCTGCTCCTTCCCGACGACGCCATTACTGCCTTCATGCGCCACAGCTCCGAACGGATCGGCTCGGACTACTTTCGCACCCCGCGCACCACCATCCGCGCCTTCGTCCAGCTCCTGGCCGTTTTGCAACAAAACCCCGGCACGCACTGGACCGACATCGTCGGCAGTATCCCGGTCGAACCCGACCAGGACGAGAGCGCGCTCATCCCCGACATCTCCGACGGCGGCGACGAGCTCGCCACCTTCCGGTTGTAAGTACTATGGCCCTCATCCGCCCGGTTCGATACTGTCCCCACTCGGTAAGGGCAACCCCCTGTGGTTGCCCTTCTGGCCAGCATGCCTGTCGGCGGTGGCGACCCAGTTGCCAAAACGTCAATCGCCACGGCAACGGTTTTCCCATCCCGACTGACGTGCCCTGCAACAAGGGCGGCCCCAGGGAGCCGTCCCTACCCATCGGTCGTCGAATCGTTGCGGTCAGTTTGGCGCCGGCCGGATCATGAGCGCGTCGAACGCCTTCGGGCAGCTCAGCCGGGCAATGCAGCGCTGGATCTGGGACCAGAGCTGGAGCGAGTTGCGCGATATTCAGGAGCTGGCGGTCGCACCGATCCTGGCGCGCGAGGATGTCATCGTCTCGGCCGCCACCGCCTCTGGCAAAACCGAAGCCGCGTTTCTGCCGATCCTGACCGCGGTCGAGCCCGTCGCTCGCACCGAGCTGGCCGTACTCTGCATCTCGCCGCTCAAGGCGCTCATCAACGATCAGGAAATCCGCATCCGTTCCATGTGCGAGCGAATCGAGGCCGAAGTCACTCCCTGGCATGGCGATGTTGCCGCCTCGCGCAAGGCGAAGCTGCGGCGCAATCCCGCCGGGGTCTTGCTCATCACCCCCGAATCGCTGGAAGCGATGTTCGTCTTGCGCGGCTCCTCGGTGCCCGGAATGTTCCAGAACCTGCAATTCGTCGTGGTCGATGAGCTGCATGCCTTCATCGGCAACGAACGCGGCCGCCAGCTGCAATCGCTGTTGAACCGCGTAGAGCTGGCGACCGGCAACCGCATTCCCCGCATCGGCCTCTCCGCCACCATCGGCGATCTCCCGCTGGCGGCCCAGTTCCTGCGGCCGGAAGAGCCGGAATCGGTCCGGCTGATCGCGTCCGATGCCGCCTACCGGCCGGTGCAGCTTCAACTACGCGGCTACGAGATCGACGAGCCCGACGACCCGACCGAAGCCGCGGCCCAGCAAGATCCGATCGTGCGCGATCTCTACGAGATCCACAAAGGCGCCACCAACCTCATCTTCGCCAATGCCAAGACGAACGTCGAGCGCTACGCCGACGCGCTCACCCGTCGCTGCGAAGCCGAGCGGCGTCCCAACGAATTCTTCGCTCATCACGGCAATCTCTCGAAAGAGCTGCGCGAGGACGCCGAAGAACGCCTCAAGAGCGGCCGTCCCACCACGGCCATCGCCACCTCCACCCTCGAGCTCGGGATCGATATCGGCGCGGTCGATGCCGTCGCCCAGATCGGCGTCCCACCCACCGTCTCATCGCTGAAGCAACGGTTGGGGCGCTCCGGCCGCCGGGGAGATATCCCCTCGGTCGTGCGGATCTTCGTGGCAGAGGAAGCCCTTCGGCCCGATTCCGATCTGCGCACCGAGCTACGGGCCGATCTGGTGCAGGCGACGGCGACCGTCGAGCTGCTCATCCGCCGCTGGATCGAGCCGCCGCATGCCGGGGCGCTGCATCTCTCCACCCTCGTACAGCAGATCCTCTCCCTGATCGCCGAGCACGGCGGCACCAATGCCGCCAAGGCCTACCACGCCCTCTGCATTACCGGGCCGTTCGATGCCGCCGACCGAGAGCTCTTCATCTCGGTGTTGCGCGATCTGGGCAGCGCCGGCCTGATCGAACAGATGAGCGACGGCACCCTCGTGCTCGGTCCCCAGGGCGAGCGGATCGTCGAGCGGTTCGATTTCTACGCTGCCTTCACCACCGCGGCCGAATGGCGGCTGGTCACCGGCACGCGCTCGCTCGGCACCCTGCCAATCTCCTTCCCGCTGATCGTTGGCAACTACCTGATCTTCGGCGGCCGTCGCTGGGAGATCGAGGCAGTCGACAACAGCCGCTGGGAAGTTCATCTGGAGCCAGCCGGCGGCGGCCGCGCTCCGCGGTTCGGCGGCGAGCCGCTACCAGTGCACGACGAGCTGATCGAGGAGATGCACCGCATCTATCTCGACGAAGTCGAACCCCGCTATCTCGACCCAACAGCGCTGCGGCTCCTGCGCCAGGGCCGCGCCGGCTTCGAGCGCTATCAGCTCCGCACCCGCCGCGCCTTCGCAGCCGGCCGCACCGCGATCCTCTTCCCCTGGCGCGGCGACCGCGTGATGAACGCGCTCCTGTTGCACTTCCGCGCCCGCCAGATCAAAGCCATGCGCACCAATATCTATCTCGCCTTGCCGAGCACCACCCTGCCCGAGTTGCAGCGCGTGCTCGACCAGATCGCGACGGCCGGTTCGCTCGACCCGATGCCCTTCCTGCCATTCGTCGAAAACCTGGTGCAGGAAAAACACCATCCCCACCTGGCGCCCGAACGCCTGATGGCCGATTTCGCCTCGTCCCAGCTCGATCTCCCCGGCGCCAACGCCGCCGCCGCCGAGCTCGCCGACTCTCTCCGCGCCACCATCCTCCTCGACCGCGCCCTCCCCAACCGCGGCTAAATCCCGACACACCCCACGCCTGCCAACAACACCCCGCACGGTAGGGGGGTCTCCCGTTGGGCGCCCGTTCTTGCCCGCTCGACGTTCGTGTTTGGCGACTCGTCCCACCCTCTTTCCTGCCGGAATACCCGTTTCATCGGTAGGGGCAACCCCCTGTGGTTGCCCTTGTCGCCAGCACGCATCTCGGCGATCACACCCTGGTTTGGTTGCCTAGCATCGATCCAAACCCGGGCCTCCAAACTGAGCCATCGTGACTACCAACATGGGCGGCCACAGGGAGCCGCCCCTACCCCTGATTGGCGGATTGGGGCGGACCGTCAGGAAAGCAAATCGGCCCGCTCGGCTATGGTCGAGGCGCGATCGGCGACACGGCGGAAGGCCCCGTAGAGCTCATCTGGACGGCGAATCTCGAACTCGAAACCGGAAAAGAGCAGCGTCATGGCGACATCGAGCAGGTCATCGGAACCGCGCTTCATGACAGTGCCCTCACCGTCAGGAATCAGCTCGGCGTAGGCGACGGGGAACCGGCGCAGCGCATCGTCGACCGAGCAATCCAGCCAGACTTCGACCTTCCAGTCGTCCGAGGCATAGGCGAGCCCGCGGTAGACGAACTCCTTCATATCGAAATTCTCGGGTGGTTCGAAGGTCTCTTTCTCCATCTCGATGTTGGCGATCCGGTCGACCCGGAACAGCCGTTGCCCGCGCCGCAGGGTGCAATACGCCCCCAGAAACCAGCGGCTGTTGTGCAGCATCAACCCATACGGCTCGATGGTGCGCACCGTCGCGCGATGGTCGTATCGCTCGTAGGCAATGCGCGTGCAGCGATGCTGATAGATCGCCATCGCCAGCGTCGAGAGAATCGAGGAATCGGCGTCGACCGTCCGCCGCGGGCGTTCCAGCACCATCGCCGTTCGCACGGCATTCACCCGCTCCCGCAAATGCAACGGCAGCACCCGTTCCAGCTTCGATTTCGCTCCTTCGGCGGCCGGAGCGATCGTGCTCAGCCCGATCGAGCCGAGCGCATCCAGCCCGATGCTGACCGCCAGCGCTTCATCGGCATCGAACATCAACGGGGGTATGCGAAATCCCGGTTTCAACCGGTAATAGCCGCCCGGACCGCGGGTCGATTCGACCGGTACGCCCAGATCCTGCAACCGCATGATGTACCGCTGAACGGTGCGGTCGCTCACCTCCAGATGATCCGCCAGCTGCTTGCCGGTCACCCGCTCGCGCGCCTGCAACAACTCGAGCACCGTAAGCACGCGCATCGATGGGTCGTACATATGTTCCATATTCCTGCGAAAGACGACACGTCCTGACGGGTATTCCCGATAGGATAGAAGTATCTCCCGGTCGAACGCAACGACCAGGCAGACGGTCCCCCAACCGGACATGAAGCGGCTCCCGAAACCGCTTCGAATCACCCGCCGGAAGCCGCCGGCGGGAAGATGCAGGAGGACGACGATGCAACACGGACTGCACAACAGTATCGATCTGATGCGGATCGAAAGCCAGCTGCTCGACCGCGAGCTGAAGTACCACTATCTGGTTGCCGACGAGCGCACGCGGCATCCGCGAACGGGGTTCATCACGAATCTGGTCGACCAGGTTCGCTCGCTCCTGACACCCCGACCGATGCTCACCCAGGAACGCGGCATCTAGCCCGCGCTCATCCACATAGCCCTTCTCCTCATTTTCAGTTTTCCGCCGTACCCGGTTCGCGCATTTCCTCTCTCACCTGTGCGGACCGCACCCTTCCTCCCAGCAACGACGCGCCCCCGCGTGAACCGGGCGGAGGAAGGGATCGGTACGCGCGACCTCAACTTCCAACTTCCAACTTCCAACTTCCCCTGATGCGAACATATGTTTGCAAAACCGTCTATTCCCGCCACATCCTGACGGGTATGCCACGTACGATGGAATCCGCTTCCGGTCAGTGGCCAGGGCAGGAAGCACGGTCCCCGTAGAGGTCGGAACGCTCCCGCGGCGCTCCGCGAAGCACCCACCGGTAAATTCCGGTGGGCAATTCAGATCGGAGGACGATGATGCAGCACGGACTGCACAACGCCATCGACCTGTTGGAGGTCGAACGCAACCTGCTCGACAGCGAGCTGAGATATCACCATCTCGTGGCCGACCCACGGGTACGGCGGTGGAAACCTTCGCTGCGTGGCAGCCTGTCCGAATCGCTCCGCTCGGTCTTCACTCCCAGACCCATCATGCGTGAGAAACGCGGGGTCACCTAAGCATCCGCGCTCCAGCCCCGGGAGCGCCCGTCCCTCACTCGCAAGCCCCACGGGACCCCACCAAAAAACAAAAAATGAGCGCGTCCGGTTGTCCGGACGCGCTCGCCATGCTGGTCGATCCGCATGCGGCTCGATTACGCGCTCGCTGCCGGGGAAGGTACAGGCGGCGCGGCGACACCCCCTTCGGCCTCCGGATCGCCCACAATGATGTCGAGCACCATCAATTCGACCGGGCCGCCGGAATCGTTCAAGATCGTGACATGCGCGTCGCCGCTCGAACGCAAGGTATCCTGCGTCGCCGTCTCGCTTTGTACCCAGGTCTTCGTGTGGACGTCTTCGATCCCGCTGGTTTCGCGTGTGATCGTCAGCTTACCCGACAGAATCCTGTACCACTGCCGGGCCCCCATGGCTTCCTGCTCCTCGGTTGGAATTGGGAAACCGCCGATTTCGCCGCTCATTTCGCCTCCAGCCGGTATCGTCACCGTGCGCAACACATATCGCACCGGTTGCATCGGATCGAGAGGGCCGCTGGGATCTTCGATGCTTGCCCACACAATCTGCTGCCCACTCGGTGGACTTTGATCGCATTCGGGCGAGTTCTGGCGCGTTCCGAGCCAGATGTACCGCACGTCGTCGGAACCGGCATTGCGCAGATTCGTCATGCCATCTTTGGTCGTGTTTTCGATATACCAGGTGTCACCTGGGTGAATCTCGGCCGTCTCTCCCGCGGCGACGGTTTCCCATGCGGAGGCTCCTGACCGCAACACAAAGCTCGTCGTGGCCACTTCTCCGGTTAGCGTCCCTGCGAGCACATAAAATGGGTAGATACCCAATGAATCGCAGGAAAGACGAAAATCGAGCGCATTACCGGGGGGAATGAGATGCTCCCCAAACACGATCTGCGCGCCGTCGTCACCGCGCATCCGGCCCGGCGGGAATGAGATATCCACCAGCGTCTCGGACGCTATCTCGCTATTTTCCTGCATCACAACTGCCGGTATCGCCGGAGGCTCCAGCGTTCGTTCAGGCAGGAGGGTCAGTCCGCCGAGCGCCAGCAGGATGGCCAACACCGCCAAACCAGCCACCGATCTCCTTCGTGGCGTGCCACTCCAGACATCCTGCTCTCTCATGTGCGGACGCTGAATGGGGGCCGGAGACCATCCGGCGGTCGCTGCCAGCGTCCGATGCGTTCCAAGTCCATTTGGATTCGGATTGAATCCATACCGTTGCCCATGCATGTTCGTCAGATCCTTCATCAATTTGGCGGAAAAGACCGGGTCGATCGCCGGCGCATCGTCATGCGCCTGCACCACCGCGATCGTTTCCGCGTCGTCTGGACGGTCTACGGCACCAGGCTGCCGGGATCCGTCGGCTGCCTGGAGTTGGTCCCACAGTTGATCGAGGGCCGCTGCTCGTTTGTCGATCTTCCAGCGGCTAAACATCATGCAGTCCCTGGTGTGCGACCCCGGATGCGAGCAGCGCTCGCAATCGGCCAATCGCTCGAAATTGGGCTTGTGCAACCGTGTTGCTCCGGCAGCCAAGCACCTCAGCGATTTCGGCGGAGCTCAGTCCCGCCAGTCTGAGTTCGATCACTTCGCGCTCACGAGGCGCCAGCTTGCCCAGCGCACTCCGTAAATCGCCCGCTTGTTCCCGCGCCACCGCGACTTCTTCTGGTGTCTGAGATGGATCGACCGGATCGGGCATCTCCGAAACGGCGAGATAACGCCGCTCGACCCGAAATTGGTCGGTGAGCACATTGTTGGCAATCGAGAAAAGCCACGCCGCGAACGTGCCCCGATCGGCATCGAACCGGCGAATGGCCGAAAGTGCCTTGGTGAACACGAGACTCGTCGCGTCCTCTGCGGCTTCTCTCGTCCCAAGCTTGCGGTAGCAGTGCCGAAAGACCCGGTCTGCATAGCGCATGTAGAGCGTGCCAAACGCATACGGATCGGTAACGGCACACCGGGCCACGACCGCATCGGAAGCGCCTTCGTTGAGATCGACATCACCCGTCTCAGACTGGTATGCCTGTACCACAGCCATTGCGCCGTCTCCGCGCCCAAGTGTCCTCGTCTGTCCCTAATTACGGAATCGCCCCGAAAGTATTACGCCAACTGGGCGAGATGCCGCATTCGCGCCGAGCACACCACCGTAGTGTCCGAGTCGGGATCACGTGTTCGACCCCAACGTCATGTTTTCGGGCATACGTCCGTAGTCTCGGGTAAGCACCCAGGTTGGGCGCGCTGCAGTCTTCCCTGCTTCATCAATCGGAGGAGTGTCGAACCATGACCGAAACGTACGCTGCACCGGCCACTCGTCGTCAATTGCTCGGCGCCGCGGGCGGTATTGCCGTGGCACTCGCGGCCACGCCGCATCGCACGCTCGCCCAGGAACCGGCAAATTATTCCAATCACCCGCTGGCCGGCATGTGGCTGGCCATGGCCAATCCAGCGCTCCCCGAGAATTCGCCATTTCCGGCGCCCAGTTGGTTCAGTGCTGATGGGAATGTGGTGCTGGCATTTCCGCCATCGGACATTGGTCCGAACGGTGCGGTCCTCCAGTCGAGTCCGGTGGGTGTCTGGGAACCGTATGATGACCGCACCGGTCATTTCACCGTCGTTCAAACCCTCTCCACCCCTGATGGAACGCTCATCGGCAGCGTGACCATCAATGGGTATCCCAGCGTCGACGCTGACAACATGACATTCACCGACCGGAACGACTTGACCCATGTCACCATCCGCGACGCCAGCGGAGCGGTGCTCCAGGAAGTTCCGCCCGACCCGAATGGCCGGAAAGTCACCGCGATTCGCATGAAAGTCGACGCGCCGGGGTTCCCCGAAACGATACCCGCCGCCACACCAGCATCCTGACAAGCTGCCAGAATGGCAATTCGCAAAGCGGCGACAGCCGAGACTACGTCGCTGTCGCCGCTTTGTTCAGCCCTTGCCCAAGCCGGCGCAGCGCCGGTGAGAAATCGCGCTTGTCCAACCGCACATCGAGCAGCACGAACAGACCGTCGCGCGTTTTCGCTACCGCCAGCGCATCTTCGAGCTCGCCCCGAGTACGCACCAGGAAGGCCCGGCCTGATTGAAGCACCTCGGGCAATGCGCTGAAGTTCCACTGCTGGATATCGTTGAATCCCCCGTCGACGATCAGCCGCTCGGTGGTATAGCCGTCGTTGTTGAGCACGATCACGATCGGATCGAGCCCGAATTTCGCGCAGGTCGACAGCTCCATCCCGGTCATCTGAAACGCGCCGTCACCCACCAGCACCAGCGGGCGATCGTCCGGCCGGGCGCATTGCGCGCCGATGGCCGCCGGTACGGCAAACCCCAGCGACGCATAGAACGCCGGCGCGAGAAATGCCCGCGCCTCCTGCACGGGGAGATCGATCGAGGCGAACAGCGCATCGCCGGGATCGGCGATCACGATCGTGTCTTCATCGAGATACGACTGCAACCGCGAAAAGAGATGCGCCACCGTCATCGGCTGGGGCCGTTCCGCTTCGGTGATTTCGACCGGATGCGGCTCGGGCGCGCGAGGATGATCCCGGTTCGTGCGCGGCTCGATTCCGGCATCGGCCAGTCCCCGCACGAAATCGTCCAGACCGACGTTTTCGTAGGTGTGCAGTCCCACCGCCAACCGTTCCCGCGTGACGTGGATACACTTGGCCGGATCGATATTGGCGGTTGCAATCCCGAGGTTGATATCGGTCAACAGTGTGCCAAGCATGATCAGACAATCGCTCGCTTCGACATATTGGCGCACATCCGCTCGGCCCAATGCCCCGGCATAAACCCCCAGAAAGTGAGGCGAGCGCTCCTCGATCGCCCCCTTGTCCAGCAATGTCACCGCCGCCGGGATACCGCTTGCCTCGATCAGCTCCAGCGCTTCCGCTTCCAACCCGAACCGATAGAGCTCGACCCCGAAAAAGATCACCGGCTGTTGGGCGTGGTTGATCCAGGTGGTTGCCTCGGCCAGCGCCGCCGCCAGCGTGCGCGGGTCGCTCGACACATGGTCGTCGATCGCCTGCGGCTCCGCCTCGACCTCTTTGTCGACCATGTCGCGCGGCAGCTCGATGTACACCGGACGGCTATAACGCTTGCACAGCCGCAACACGCGGTCGATCTCCCGGCAGGCATTCTCCTCGTCATCGAGCACCGTCCAGGCGACGGTCAGTTGCTGGAAAACACGCAATTGCGTGTCATACGATCGCACCTTGTGATGGATCAGTGGATTGCGGCGCCGCTCCGCCATGCTGGGCGCTCCGCTGATGACCACCACCGGTACGCGCTCGGCATACGCCTGCCCAGTCGTATTCGCCACTTTCAGCCCACCGACTCCATAGGTCACGCAGACCGCACCCAAACCTTTCAGCCGCGCGTAGGCATCGGCGGCAAAGCCGGCGCCTTGCTCGTCGCAGGTATTGATCAGCTGGACCGGGCTCGCTTCGATCTCGGTCATGAACCCCAGCACGAAATCGCCCGGCACCCCGAAGATGTGCCCGATACCGAGCTCGTGCAGCCGTTGCAGCAGATAGGCGCCAATGGTGGTCGTCTGCGCGGCGGTCATCGTTTTCTCCCTTCGAAATTTGCAGGGCGCCGGATGCATCGCGTCGCAGCGTACCGCAGCCAGCCATCGCGCGATACGAGGCGCGATCCGGATAGGTACCCGACACATCCTGTCGTCAATAGCGCGCACGATCGGCGCAGGGTCAGCAGTTACTGAGGAGTTCGGAAATGGCGTCGCTCTTCGTCGTGCTCTCCAGCGCCGGGTGCAACCGGGATCTCTCCAGGGGAACCCGCGAACAGGCGTGGTGGGACCAGCACGCGGAATTCATCGACGCGCTCGTGACCGAGGGCTTCATCGCGCTGGGCGGACCGTTTCCCGACGAGGGCGGCGCGATGATCGTTGTGCGCGCCCCTGGCGAAGCCGAAGTGCGGGCAAGACTCGCGTCCGATCCCTGGTACGCGCACGGGATCCTGCATCTGGAGGCGATTCACCGCTGGGACCTCTTCATCGACGAGCTCCACCCAGCGTCCTGATCACCCTCGTCGTCCTGGGCTTGTCGAAGAGCCTGCCCTGAGCAATGCCGAAGGAATCGCTTCTCACCCCGCTACCCGGTCTGGTTTGCGCCGCTCTCGGTGCACCCCCCAGCTACCCCGCCATTCCCATATCGCTTCGCTCGCACCGCACGGACTTCGCACTATGTCCGCACGAGAATCGGATCAAGTGAGCGCCGACAGTGCCACCGAAAGCGGCAACAGGACCAGCACCGAGAGCGCCAGCAGCAGCACGGCGCGCCCCCAGCCGGTCTCCAAACCCGCTCGCACCGCGACCACCGACGCCGCCAGTGTCCAGAGCAGCCCGATCACGCCGAGCCCGCGCCCGATCACCGGAACCAGTTCCAGCAGGGCAAACGCGATCAACGGCGCATTGGCGAAACCCAGCGGCGTCGCGACCTCGGCAAACGTTCGCCGGCTGCGGCTGAACCGATTCCACACCAGCCAGACGATCCCCGCCTGCGCCGCCCAGGTGATCAACCCCCAGCTGCCATCCAGAATGCCCCCGGCCAGCGCCGCGGCCGAAGTGCTTTCGCGCGTAACCGGATAACTCCCCCAATCGACATCGACACTCAGGCCCGGTGAGCTCTGGTCGATCAAAAAGACGATCGCGCTCGCCAGCGATGACAGCAGGATCACCGCCACCGCCTGCGACAGCGCGCCGGGATCGCGGGAAACCTCGCGATAGACAGAGCCATCGAACCGCATCGCACCGAGGACGCGCCGTCCGAACGAAGTCCAGCCCGTCGAGGTTCCCGCGCTCATCCCGCCCGGCTCAGGCGATCGCGAAAATTACGAGCACGCAGATGCACCCGAGAATGCCGATGACGAGCACTGTTGCAAGCGCCGAGACGACGATGATCCCGAACGCGCGCCACTTGCTGACATGGAAGGTTTCACTTAGCGCGACGATCTGCGCGGCAAACGCCCAAATTCCAGCGGCGAACGAAATGAGCCCCCCAAGGATGGGGATCGGAGAGAGCAGCGAGAGCATGCTCGCGGACGACGCGAATCCGATAGGCCTGGCCACCTCCTGCCACTGGATGGCCGTTTCGGACGAGCCCAGCATACGCACGGCAACGAACCGATAGACGAGTGAGATGAGTACCCACACAATCAGCGCGATCGCGATATTGACGATGCCGGCGATGATTCCGGTAAACACAGAGCCGCCGACGTTATAGGTGCGGTCGTCGACGGTGAAGGATTGGTTCTGGTCGCTGAAGAACGCGCCGACGCCGGAGGCGAATCCCGCAACCGCAATGATGATGGCGGCTTGCGACATGGCGCTCGTGTCGCGCCGCACTTCGTCGAAGATCGGCCGCTCGAGCTTGAGCGCTCCGATGATACGCTCGCTGAACGAATGGGTTGGTGCTGGGAACTGCTGATACGGCGTTGGCGATTGATCTTGATAATCCATTCGAGTTCCTCCCATTATCTGAAACTATTACTGACGAATCGATCACCGATGCGTTCCCGGAATGATGCCAGAACGCTCGCCCCGCCGTCGTCCCGACCCGCGTGGAGAGCCTGCCCTGAGTAAACTTGCGGGAGGCCAGCGCCATCGCCGCATGCAAAGCCCGCAGCGGTCGTAGCGAAGGGCGTTTCTGCCCGCTCGTCCCGGGGACGTTTCACCGCAGCGAAGCCGAATGGGGACCGCTCCTCCCCTGCAACCCAGCCTCCCGCACACCACCCTCAGTCGTAGGGCACGGACTCCGCGCCGTGCCATCGAGCGCAGTTCGATAACCAACCTCTCCCACTATTAATCCCAAAATTGATAACGTACACCCCTTGACATGACAAGAACATATGTACTACTATGGAGATAAGCGGCACGTTCGGCACGAGCGCATGACCTGGGCAGCCACGGATCGTGCTCGGGCTGGTTACCCGTCACCCACACTCGGTGCTGGAACCCGGTTTCGCTTGTTCATCTAGACAGGCGGAGCGTCTCGGTCGATCCCACCG
>DASTFJ010000317.1:0-5768 GCA_035708745.1 Thermomicrobiales bacterium
CTCGGGAAGAATCGCCGCGGGCGCGATGGTGCCGTTGGAGATGACCGGCGCCGCACCCAGATCGACCGGATCGATCGACATCGTGGCGAGCTGCTCCTGCTGGTTCGCGCAATCGGCGCAGCGCACCGTGCGCATCACATAGAGGAACTGCTCCCCACCTGCATCCATGGTCCCGCGCGGAAGCCCGTCGGTCAGCACGGCCTCGTGATTGCCACCGGCGCCGTAAATCGAGACGCCGAGCAGCTCCGCCTCCCCGGAAGCGGTGTCGAAGAGCAGCCCGTTGGAGCTCACCAAGAGGCGATCCCCAGTTCGCGTGAGCTGGAACGGCTCCTCATAGCCGGAATACGGCATGGCGGTCAGCAGCTGCGGCTCCCCTCCCGCGGCCGGGATCACCGCGACATCATTGAGCGTGGCGCCAACCGGCAGGCCATCGTAGGCCGCCAGCGCGCCATCGCCACTAATTGCCACTCGCATGGCATTTTGCAGATCCCCGCCCAGCTGCACCGGATTTCCGCCGCTGGCGTCGATGGAGAAGATATGCTCGCCGCCGCCGGCGTAGGCCGCGAAAACCACCCGGCTCCCATCATCCGATGCGTCCAGTGGATGGCCGTCTCCGTGGAAACAGCAACCGGTTTCCTCGATTGGCAGGCCAAGCGCGGTCGCGATGTCGTTGGCATCGACCAATTGGCGCAGATTGGCGCCGCTGGCGTCGATTGCCCAGACTCCGCGAGGAATGGTGAGCGAGCTGTCGCTCGTGGCGGTGTCGCGCCGGACAAGAAAGAAGACGGTCTGCCCATCACCGGCGATGACCAGACTGCTGATCTCGTTGCTCGCCAGGGTCACGAGCGCACGCGCTCCGCCGGCATCGGCGATGCGCACTTGCACGCTCTCGGTCGACACCACCGTGGCGCCATCGTTGCTGATATCGACCGATGAAGCGCAAAAGCACAACGATACATACGAATCGACTTCGGTCCTATTGCTGCCGTCGGAACCGATCGTGTAGATGCGGTTTGGCGTCGCGAGGTCGCCTGTTCCCGGCGCCACGCTGTAAACGGCGGTCGCACCGTCGCCGCTCAGCACCGGATACCCAAGCGTTCCCGTTTCCTCCGGCAAATTCGTGATCTGGTGATAGACGAACCAGCTTCCGCTCGATTGCGCCGAGACCGGCGAAACCGCCATGGCCGGCAGCACGAGCTGTGCGAGAAGCAAGAGAATGACGCCGACGGGAATCTGGGTAGAGCGACGAAGCATGGAGCCACCCCCGGGGACGTACCGCCTTACGGCGATCGACTCTTCAGTTGTCGATTCAGAACACTAGACCAGATGCTACCGGGAAGTTCGCCGAAATACAATATGTCGACTTCAACAATTTCGGCCGTTACGTATTGACCACAGCCGTTACCGGCCGGCTCGCACCACCGCGATCCGTCATCCCGATCCCAGTGGTCGTAGCGGAGGGCGTCCCTGCCCTCTCGTCTCGGGGACGTTTCACTCCCGCCGTTCCGTCATCCCCAGCGAAGTCGAGGGACCTCCTCGCCGCAGCGAGTGCCACCAGACGACTCGCCTCCGGACGTGCCTCTACGTTCTCGAGCTCAGTTCTAAAGATTAATTCGCGTCACCGCGTGATCGATCCGCTCCCGCGCCATTTCGACCGGCAGCGGAACCAGCTGCTCGTCGAGCATGGTGGCCGCGTGGTCGAAGATTCCTTCGATGATGGGATGATCGGATTGCACCCCGCTGACCGCGACGGTGTAGGCGCGCGACATCTGCGCCTGGGCATAGACCGGGAATGCCACCGTATCGCCGATCCGGCAGCGGTCCGCCGGTTTCAATGGAAGGACGTAGTCCATCACCTGGTCGATATGGGCATAGGACACCGGATTGGCTCTGGCGGCTTCCGGCGTCGTACCCACGAACGCCGTCCACTCCCACGTTTTGAACAACGGCCCCAGCAACGCCCAGATCCCCCCGCCGAAGGCATAGGCATAGTCGCGAAAATGGTGACTGATCTCGCTGACATAGCAATACGCCGGCCGCTCGTGCTCGCTGCCGAACATCATCTGCGGAATGGTGGTGCCGCACAGCCCATGGCCCGGTTCGATCTGGGTGGCGCCCGCGTCTTTCATCGTTTGCATGGTCGCCACCGAGGTATTGCCCGGCGCATTCAGCACCGGCAGCTCCAACCCCAGCTCGGCGCGAGCCTGCTCCAGCGCGGTGCGGACGGTCGCGAAATTCGGCAACGGCTGCACCGGAAACCGCGCCGCGTCGAAGCTGTATTCCATCGCCGGAAACGAGGTCGCGCCAACCACGACCAGATTCGGCAACGCATCGATGTCGCGCACCGCCTCGACGAACGCCTCCGCCCGGAATCCCCCTTCCTGCCCATCGAAAAAGACATCGCCCTCATCCCAGACCCGCACCAGCACATGCTGCAAGCGCCCGATCTTGGCCGCCGCGGCGGAAATCCATTCCGCGGCTTGCAGGCTGTACACCGTGATCACATCCGGATGCTGCGCGACGACCCAATCGATCTGATGTTTCGGAATCTGATTGATCTGCCCGATATGCCCTATGGGAATCTCGTAACGCGAGAGCATGCGCGCGCATTGCACATCGACCGCGACCGTCTTGTCGATGCCGTTCGCCAGCGCGACCTTGGTCACCAGCGGATTGCGCGCGATTTGCTTGGTCATCAGATAGGTGGTCAATCCGAGCCGCCCGGCTTCGGCCGCCTGCATACGGGCATTTTCGGCCACCACATCGAGATCGAAGAGAAAGCTGTTGGCCGGCAACGCGCCGAGCTGATGCAGCTCGACCGCGGCATCGATCAGCTTCGGATTCGATGCGAGCATTCGTTGGGCGAGCATAGGATCCGCTTCGTCTCCCATTCGAGCAATTCGGCAGCACGCGTCGAGCGGACCGCCCACCGGGGAAGTCCGCTCGCGCCCTGGTTTGTCACTGGGAATGCTACTGGGTCAGCGACGATGGTTCCGTGGGTTGGCGTGGTTCCGTCCACCAGCCCACGGGGAGCACGACGTGCGTCAATCCATAGATGAGGATGATGGCAACCACGAAATGCAGCACGATCAACGCCACCGCAGAGGAACCGTCCGCCTGATAGCTGGGGCCGATGATCGAAATGGCCAAGGCGGTGCTGCCGATGAAGGGGAACCAGCGCGCTTTGCCGGCGCGTTTCAGCAGGACAGCCACCCCCCAGGCGACCAGACCGGCCAGCACCGAAACGATCAGCACATAGGCCCAGCCGACCACTTGGTCTTTGCCATTGATCTCCGCGACCGGTTTCACCCAAAGCCAGCGGATCAATCCATAGACCGCCAGCGCAGCTACCGTCGCGGCGGCAATGACCATCGGGCCGTTGAGCTTGCGATCGAGCATGTAAAACCTCCTTTGCCTGTCGGCGTAGCTTTGTGCACCGAAAAACGGCGAACCTCTAAACGTACACCAGGCGAATTCGATGTGCCGAATCAGGCAGCTCCGGCGGCGCGGGCATAGCGATCCGCCAGCAGGCGGACATACTCGACCAGCTCGGGCGGCCCCTCGACCCGGAAATCCCGATCCAGCGCGGCGCACCAGAGAGCGATGGTCCAGAGCGAATCCGCGCCCGATTCCAGCACGCACCGATCGGCGGAAATTGGCGTCACCACCCCGGTCGCCGCATCGATCCGTGCGCGGATCTCATCCGCCGGCGCTTCGATTTCGATCCGCGCGGTATAGCGCCAGGAGGCGCGGGACACATTGCTCGCCAGATAGCTGGTGATATCGGGATCGGGCAGCTCCCGCTCGCGAAAGACCCGCCCGGTCGGATCGATCCGTTCGATGCGGTCCGCCCGCCAGGTACGCCAGTCGGTGCGTTCCAGATCCCAGGCCACCAGATACCAGCGATCGCCCCAGGCCACCAACCGGTGCGGCTCGACCATGCGGCGGATGCGCTCTCCGTCGTGCTTGCGATAGGAAAGCCGCATCATCTCGTGATCGCGACAGGCATTCGCCAGCAACGCCAGCGTTTCACTCTCCACCACCGGCCGGTCACCTTCGCTCGGCACCCGCACCGCGAACGCGCGCAACGCCTCGCTCCGGCGACGTAGACGCGTGGGCAACACCCGCTGGATTTTG
The DNA here is from genome assembly GCA_035708745.1 of Thermomicrobiales bacterium. Lineage (GTDB taxonomy): Bacteria > Chloroflexota > Chloroflexia > Thermomicrobiales > UBA6265 > JAMLHN01. Next base: position 4,138 of record DASTFJ010000317.1, read on the forward strand.
CCAAGCGCCCGTGCGGAGGCCTCCTCCGTTCCAGCCACCCCACTCGCCTGCGCCACCGACAACGCCAGCACGATGGCGACCGCTTCTTCATCGTCGAGCAACAGTGGCGGCAGCTCCGCCCCGGCCCCGAGCTGATAGCCGCCCTGACCGCCGCGCGTGGCATCGACCGGATAGCCCAGCTCCCGCAACCGGTCGATATCGTTGCGCACCGTCCGCCCGCTCACCTGCAACCGCTCGGCCAGCTCCGCGCCCGTCCACGTCCTCCGCGTTTGCAGCAACGACAGCAATTTCAACAACCGCGTCGATGTATCGAGCATGGGAACCTCTCTGTTTCGATGCGCGCCCAGATTCGTGCGTTCCCCGATGGGCAGGGGCGCGGTAGTTCCCGGGTAGTGATCCGCATTCTATCGTGCGATTAGGAACGAAATATGCCTAATCGAATCCTACGATAGAGGCAGTCGATCGGACTATTGCTTCAGGAGGAAACGATGACTGCAACCACCGACACCACGATTCGCCCCTTCACCATCGACATTCCACAGGAACGGCTGGACGACCTCCGGACGCGGCTGGCACAAACCCGCCTGCCGGACATTGCTCCTGGGATCACCGATGCCTACGGCGTGCCCGATGCCTGGGTGCGCGATCTGCTCGACCGCTGGCAGCACGGCTTCGACTGGCGGGAATGGGAAGCGAAGCTAAACGCGTACCCGCAATTCATGACCGAGATCGACGGCCAACCGGTGCATTTCTTCCATATCCGCTCGCAGGAACCGAACGCCATGCCGCTGGTGCTGTTGCACGGTTGGCCCGGCGGCGTGATCGAGTTCCTCGAGCTGATCGGCCCCCTCACTGACCCGGTCGCCCATGGCGGCAAGGCCGAAGACGCCTTTCATCTGGTCATTCCCGCCGGACCCGGATACGGATTCTCCAGTCCCCTCGCCTCCGCCAGCCGGACCACCACCGCCTCCGCCGCGCGCAATGCCGCCGAGCTGATGCGGCGGCTGGGCTACGAACGCTATGGCGCCCAAGGCGGCGACTGGGGCGCCTTCGTCGCGCCCGAGCTGGGCCGCTCGGACGCCCAGCATGTCATCGGCGTCCATGTGAACGCCGCGTCGTTCGGGTTCATCCCCTTAGGCGAGCTCTCGGAGGAAGAGCAAGCCGAGCTGACCCAGGCCGAGAAGGTGCGCTACGCCCGGCTGCGCAACTGGGAAGACAACCTCAGCGGCTATTTCAAGATTCAGTCGACCCGCCCGCAGACCCTCGCCTACGCAATGACCGATTCCCCGGTGGGGCTGGCTGCGTGGATCGGCGACTGGTTCCGCGACCGCACCATCGAGACCGACCGGGTGCTGGCCAATATCACCATCTACTGGCTCACCAACACCTTTGCCTCCTCGATCCTCGGGTACTACGAGAATCTGCACTCCGGAAATTGGCCGGCCTTTTCCACGACCCCGACCGGCGTGGCGAACTTCGGCGACGACATCGCCATCCGCAAATACGCCGAGCAGCTCAACACCATCGTCCACTGGTCAGAATTCGATGAAGGCAACCACTTCGCCGCCATGTCCGCCCCGGAGCTGCTCACCCAGGATGTGCGGGAGTTCTTCGGAGCATTGCGGTAGCGC
>DASTFJ010000318.1:0-9021 GCA_035708745.1 Thermomicrobiales bacterium
CCGCAAGGAGATTCACACATGGCTGGAGTCACGACCATCGATTTCGATCACCCGGATGACACACGCACGTTTTCTCACGGCCGGGTCGATATCGTCCGGGTCGGCCCCTCGACCATCGCCCGGCTTTCGCTCGAACCCGGCTGGCACTGGAGCGAGCATGTCAAACCTGTCGCGGGCACAGAAACCTGCCAGGCCCGGCATGTCGGCTTCATGGAGTCAGGCCGCCTGCATGTGATGATGGAGGACGGTACGCAGATGGATATCGGCCCCGGGGAAACGTATGTGATCGAGCCAGGGCATGATGCCGAGGTGATCGGCAACAACCCGATCGTCGCGCTCGAATTCGCCACGGAAACTGCGGAGGGGTTCGCCCGAGTTCCTTGACGACTCAGTTGCCAGATCGTGCGCAACGGCTCGGGATGCACTTCCGAGCCGTTTGCTTTCCCGGTATTCGGAGGGGGGCCGCCCCGCTTGCCGGACGATTCGCGCAAGATTCTTGGTACCCTTGGCATTCTGTGATAACGAGCGTCGACGTAGAGACACACGTGAGCGCGTATTCCCCGGCACCGATCACCCATTGCGACCGATGCGGCGCCGAGCTGACCCCAGGCGCTCGCTTTTGCGCCAATTGCGGTCAGCCGGCCGGCAACACATCGGACTCGGCGTCATCGTCCCCACGGCCCACAACAGTCGTCTACCCCGATAATACGCCGACCTACAGCTATTCCGGCACGATGGACACCGGCGGCGGGATCGGGAAGCTCTTCTCTGGCTCCGGGCGCATCGGACGGCTGGAATGGTTCTTGACCGTCCTCGGCATCTGGCTGGTGTCGATCGTTTCGTGGGGCATCATCATTGCGGTCGATGCGCCGCTCATCACGATCGTTCTGGGGCTGATCAGTCTGGTGGTGTCGATCGTTGTCGCAATCTGCGCCGGGGTCAAACGATTGCACGACTTCGGCCAGTCCGGCTGGCTCTATTTGCTGATGCTGGTGCCGCTCGCCAGTTTCATCCTGCTGGTCGTGCTGCTTTTCGCGAGCCCCAATCCCGGTCGCAACCAGTACGGTTTCGAAGACTCCGGTTCGGTCATGGGATAGCGCAGCGCACACACGTCTGCGGATTTCCTTAACAGGCCCTTGCATTTGCCGCTGCCGTTGCCGATGCTATCGGTACCATGGAACAGCGCAGCGCCGACCGGACACCGGACACCGGACAGAGCGCGGCTCCGCCGGGCGTCCTGTCCGCGCGTGAGGCGGCTGAGACGCTGGGTGTCCACGAGCGCACGATCCGCCGCGCCATCGCCCGAGGCGAGCTTCGCGCCGCCAAACAGGCCGGCATGTACCAGATCGCGCCGGCCGACCTCGCGCGCTATCGGGCGCAGCGTCGCCGGCCAATTCCACCCCAGCAACGACCCTCCCGCGATCCACCACAGCTCATTCCGCTGCCCGGGCGGACGGTCGAGCCGTTCGCCAGGCTTCCCGAGCCGCTGACGCCGCTGATCGGCCGGGAGCGCGAGGTGACGGCCGTTGTCGATCTGCTGCGTCGCGACGAGGTGCGGCTGCTGACCCTGACCGGCCCCGGCGGCGTCGGCAAAACTCGGCTGGCGCTGGCCGCCGCTCGAGCGTCTGCACAATTCTCAGACAGGGTCTGGTTCGTCGGACTCAGCCCGATCGCCGATCCCACCCTGGTCGTGCCCACCATCGCGCGAACCCTTGGGGTCCAGGAGGGCCGCGGCGATGCGCTCGTCGACCAGCTCACCCGGGCGCTCGGGGACAAGACCTCCCTCCTGGTGCTCGACAACTTCGAGCAGGTCGTCGAAGCGGCGCCAGTGATCGCCCACCTGCTCGGCGCCAGTCCCAACTTGACGGTCCTGGTGACGAGCCGGATGCGGCTGCGACTGTCCGGTGAACATGAGCACCCGGTTCCAGCGCTGAGCGTGACCGCACCCGGCATTCCCAGTGTGGAGGTCGCATCCCACTCGGAAGCAGTGCGCCTCTTCGCCGCGCGGGCACAAGCGCTGCAGGAAGATTTCGTCCTGACGGCGCAGAACGCGGTCACCGTCGCCGAGATCTGCCGGCGCCTCGATGGGCTGCCGCTGGCGATCGAGCTAGCGGCGGCTCGCACCAAGGTCGTGCCGCCGCCTGTGTTATTGGCGCGATTGGAAAAGCGGTTGCCCCTGCTGACCGGGGGCGGGCAGGACCTCCCCGCGCGGCAGCAGACAATGCGGGCCACCATCGCCTGGAGTTACGACCTGCTGACCCCGGATGAACAAATCCTCTTCCGCCGGCTGGCGATCTTCGCCGGTGGCTGCACGCTGGAAGCGGCGGAGGCCGTGGCCTATGCGCCGGGGGATCTTGGGATCGACCCATTCGAGGGGATTGCGTCGCTGGCGGACAAAAGCTTGCTGCACCAAGAGATCGGCCCGGACGAGAACCCTCGCTTCCTCATGTTGGAGACGGTGCGGGAATACGGCGTGGAGCAACTCACGGTCAGCGGCGAGGAAACCCCGATGCGGCAGCACCATGCCGAGTACTTCGACGCGGTGATCGACGCCATGACGCCGACCCCCCGCTGGCCCCCTACGGCAGAAATGGTGCGGTTCATCGACACCGAGCGCGACAACCTGCGCGCAACCTTGGCCTGGTTCGATCGGATCGGCGAGTACGAGCGGCTCCTGCGCCTGGCAACCCGGCTTTTCGCGCTTTGGATCCCGCTCGGCAACATCAGGGAGGGTCGCCGCTGGCTGGAGCGCGGCCTCGCGTCTGGCAATCCGATTCCCGTCGACCTCCGCGCGCTGGCGGTGGGTCATGCGGGAACACTGGCCAGTATTCAGGGCGAAGGCGAGCTCGGGCTGCAGCTGCTGGAGGAGGCGCTGGCGCTGACGCACCTGGTCACCAATCCGACGCTCGACAACCGAATGGGAGCGGCGATGCGGTTGCGCCAGATCGGGCAGGTGTTGGTGCATCTCGGTCGATACCAGGAGGCGGAGCCGTATTTCGAGCAGTCGGTGAGGGACTTCCGCGAGCTCGGAAACGAGGTCAACAGCGCAATATCAACCGGCGAGCTCGCATTGGCGGCATACGGTCAAGGTGATCTGAAGCGGGCGATGCAACACCGCGAAGCCGCAATTGCCCTGCTTCGGAAGACCGGAGGCGGGCTTTTCCTCGTCTCCTTTTTAGGAGATCTTGGGCTCATCGCGTGCGAACGCGGCGACATAGATGGAGCGATCGCGGCCTTCGCCGAAGCCATCGCCCAGGGGCAAACGGCCGCAGACTATTCGGAAGCTCCGACCGGACTGGCAGACATTGCCGTTCTCGCGGCCGGTACTGGCTTCCCCGAGGTGGCGGCCCGCCTGTTTGGCGCGGCGGCCGTTTGGGCCGATACATTGGGAGAACCGTTTCTGCTTCCCGAGCGCGCGACCTACGAACGGGCGATCGGGGAAGTTCGTTCCACTCTCGGCGAGGAGCGGTTCATCGCGGCCGGGTCAGCGGGTGAGACCCTGACGCTTGCCGAGGCCGGCGAGGAGGCCCGGGCGTTCCTCGTCGCGCTCGAGTCGACCAGGGTATCGACGTCTTCGATCGATGAGGCTGCGGCGCACGGCCTGACCCAACGTGAATTAGAGGTATTGCGATTGGTCGCGGCCGGGCGCTCCAACCGCGAGATCGCTGACGCCCTCTTCATCAGTGTCCCCACGGTCAAACGCCATCTCTCCAACCTCTTCGGCAAGCTCGACGTGCCCTCGCGCGCCGCGGCGACCGCCTACGCCAAAACGCACCATCTCGGCTGACGCGCTCTGTGCAGCTCCCACGGTCGCCTGCCTGCAACCCTGGTTGTAGATCCCGGCGGCTCGTCCCTCTCCGAATTACAACCAGGCGTTCGATGCGTAGACCGCACTGCCCCGGCATGCTCGTCCCAATCCCACGCGGGATCAGCGACCTGCCGGTGGCGGAGCGCCTCGATCGATAGTCGATGAGCCTTGCCCTCCGCCACGCCCAGGAAGGAAAAGGAGCAACAGCCATGGACGGAACGAAGGAAACCTGCAAGACGATCCTGCCAACGAGTGCCGTCACTCGCCGCGCCGCCCTATGCGGACTCGGGGGGATGAGCCTCGCCGCGCTCTTCGCCGCCCGGTGGGAATCAGCAACCGCGCAGGACGCCACTCCACCTGCCCCGACCGGGCCAGAGCTCATCACATTCCAATTACTGGGAGCGGGGCCGACCACCGCTGCGCCCGGCCTCGAGCTGACGCTGCGCCGTACGACGCTCGCACCAGGCGCGGTGCTTCCCGATCATACCCACCCAGGAGCATTGGTGATCTTCGTCGAGTCTGGCGCGTTCGGCTACACGCCGCTAGACGGGATCATCCAATTGACGCGCGCGGCGGTCGCGGGCACGCCGAATCCAGCCGAAACGCCGCAGACGGGCGCCGAAGTGATTCTCGCTCCTGGCGACTGGCTCTTCGTCGAGGATCCGGGCGATGCCTTCCGCAACGCGGGCGAGGATGACGTGGTGCTCCTGGTCGCGGGACTGACCCGGATCGGCGAGCCCTTCACCACCTTGATGCCCGGCATGGACATGGGGGCAACGCCGACTTCCTAGTTCACCAGCAAAGATCTTGCCCCATGGGGAATCGGTTGTTGGCACGTCCGGTATCGGCCCGCGGCCGACGCAGGGCGCGGAGACGTATCGGCTTCGACTGAAATGCCATCGAGCGAGAGGAACAGCGCAACGATGTTCAAGGCTGCGATCATTGCCAGGGCATTCCGGGATACCGGGTCGATAGCCAATCCTCGGCCCGGGAACCGCCAACCGTTGCCTCAGAGCGAAGGAAATCGATTCCGCCCGATCGATGTACAGCACGAGCGTGCTTCGCTGCACCAGTGGATATCCGGTTTGCTGGCGTTCCTCCTCGTGCTGGCGAGCCTCATTGCTCTGTACGAGGTCGCACAGACGCCCCATGCCCTCTCGAATGAAGCCAATTCGTCGGATTCCATCCGTACGATCCGACGCTTCTACACGGACCTCGATACGTTCATGGAAACTGGCGACGCCAGCGCCATATCGAAAACCCTAGCGCCGGGCGCTTGGGCGTTCGTACCCGAGCAGGGAATCATGGGCGAGGATTCCGGTCTCCTGACCTACCTGTGGGCCTTGCGGGCAACCTACCCTCAGCTGCGATTCATCATCGAGGACATCGACGCAAGCAGGGACATTGCCATCGCCAGCGTGCGCAGGACGCGCATCGCCGACGTGTCCGCCTCCGCGTGGCCAAACGCGTCCGAGATCTCGCAGGAATTCTTTCGCATCCATGACGGGCGCATCGTCGAGCACTGGACGACCTCGCACGGCTCGGTGTTGCGGTATCCGCTCACCGCACCACCCATGCGCGTCGAGGTCTTTCAACCCGGTCATCTGGCCATTGCTAAGCTCACCATTTCGCCGCGGCCCAACAAACCGCAACCAATCGAGGGGCCCGCGCTCGTTCTCGTCGAGCGTGGACACCTCACACTCGAGGGAGACGATTCCAGCCAGATCGTCACGATCTCCACCGGCGCAATAGTCGTGCCGAGGGCGAACGAGCCTGGGTCCGCGGGGCCGGGTCAAGCCATCGCCATTCTGGATCACCAGGCATTGGTAGGGAATGAAGCTTCCGAAAGCGCAACCGCGCTCATCGCCACCCTCGTCGAGGAGCCGCCTCAAATTCTCGAGCACTTACCGGGCTTTCGAGACCCTCAGGCGACGATCAATGACATGTCGACACTGAGTACCGGTCGCACGACGACGCACGGTGCGGTGACCATGCGTCCGCTCGCCTTCGACCAGAGAGAGATTCCAAATGGGAGGTGGGAGCTCGAGATCGCCTGGGCGGTCCTCGGGCCGGGCGCTTTGCTGCCGCTGCCAGACGTCGATGAATGGGTAGTGGCGCACGTTCTTTCCGACTCTGCGAGCGCCGTCATCTCGGAACAGCACGATCCGGGAATGCCCAGCACCCTGACGAACGACGGGGATAAACCGATCCTCGCGCTCGTGATTCGGCTTCGTGCAGCTCCGTAGCCGAAAACCATTTGCCGATCGAAGCAAACCGCCATCGACAAGCACCAGGCTCCTCAATCTCGGAAGATCGTGCGCAGGTTCAATTCGAAACCGGGCAGCACATCCCCACCGTCGAGCACCCCGGTTGCCTCGACGACCTCGGGTTCGTGGCCCAATCGATGCACCGTCACCGTTTTCCGGTCCGGATCGACCCACCAGACGAGGGGAACCCCAGCCCGGCGATAGAGCTCCTGTTTCTGCACAATATCCGCTTTCCGATCGGTCGGCGATATCACCTCGACCGCCAGATCGGGCGGCGCCGGACAAAAGCCACGATCCGGAATGCCAGCCGGGAAACGATCCCCTCGCACGAAACCCGCATCCGGGGCGACCACGGTCGCCGGATGCTGATTCAGAATGTATCCGCCACTGGAACCGGTGACATACCCCAACTGCTGGTCATCGACGTGGCGCAGAATCGCACTGCCAATGCGCAAGACAAAGACATCCGATTTGAAGCTCGATGGCGACACCTCTTTCAGCACCCCTTCGATCAGCTCGTATGGGGCGTCGCTGCCCATTTGATAGAGCTCGTCCGCTGTCACGAGTTGTGTTGCCGTCATGCCGCCATGCCTTGCCTGATTGCTGATGCTCCCCCAAGCGTAACAGCAGGGGGTGCCGATGGACATCCCACGCAGAGGCCCATCGACCGCCGCCGTTTGGCGGCATGCCACGCGGGTATCGACCTCCGCATGGTCGATGGTTGGGTGACCCGAGTGACGCTACTTCGACAACGCACGGAACCGTTGCATCCGGTTTCGCCCCCCAATACAATCGTGTCATCTGCAGTGTTTTTGGTGGAAACAATAGCTGGAGTGTGCTCCGTGAGCGAGCCTTTTCAGTTCGATCACGTGATGAGCAGGCGGACGCTCTTGAAGGTTGCGGGCGGCATGGCACTGCCAGTCGCCGGTGCTATTGCGGCGTTCTTCGTCAAGCGGCAACTGGAAGACCGCTTTTCCGATCCTGAGAATCTGATCGCGCTCACAATATCGCCAGTTCCGATCAGCCCAAGTTACGCGGAACCACTCAGCAACCGGATGATCATGGCGGTTCCGCCGACACCAACCTCCCCACTCGATGTGCAGCCGCCCGGTGAAGCACCTACCACCGTCTCGGGGGCTCCCCCGGGCCAAAACCTGGGACTTCAACACACAATATCATTCGCCAATCGCGGCTCTGCAACGCAGAACGACTTAACCGGCTCAATCGATGTGCACATGGCCAATCCGGGTTTCGAACTCGCGCTTTTCGCGGTCGATTCAGGAGAGTCCACGATTCCCCAGGAATTTGTCCTTACGGAATCTCGCGTTGCCGCCCATGGGAAACACTACACGTTCCAGTTGAGTTATCTGCCAGCTGGAAAACGGCGCGAAGTCAGTGTGTTCGCGAACGCGCCAGCTTGGGCAATACGTATCGACGGTCATTCCAACACCATCGACTTTCGGTACCCGGACACGGCTTCAGCATTGCACGGATGATCCTTCCTGACATCGACCGGTGACCGGGTCTACCCAACCCCATGGTTCGATCGGACACTGAACGCCTCGAGTGGCGACCGCGTCCGCGCCCGGAGCAGGTGATGAACACCAAGGGGGACCTATGCTTCAGCCGAGGTCGCATCTCTCAATTAAGGCGAATTTCAAATTGATTGACACAGATGGCGACCGTCTCGGGCAAGGCGGATTATCGGCCTGCGGCTGGAGCGGAGCGCTCAACCATTTTGCAAACCGCTGTAAGGCAACCCCGTGTCCGCGGTTCCGGACACGGGGTTGTATTCATGTTTGTTTTCCGCGGATCGCTTGATCCGTGCTATCCGACCTCGACCTCGACTTTCTCCAGCTCGACATCGGCCGTATTCGGGCTGCTCACCTTGGGAGCGCCAGAGAGGCGATTGTCGTTGATGAAGGCTTCAGTGCGGTTGCGGGCGATGTCGTCCGGATACTGCTCGGCCGGGGACTTCATAAAATAGGAAGACGGAGCCATCAAGGACCCGCTGATGCCATTGTTGAGGGCCAGCTTGATGCAGCGGACCGCATCGATCACCACGCCGGCTGAGTTCGGGGAATCCCAGACTTCCAGCTTCAGCTCCAGGTTCAGGGGCACATCGCCGAAGGTCGTCCCTTCCATGCGGATGTGGCACCACTTGCGGTCCTTCAGCCAGGGAACATAGTCCGACGGGCCGACGTGCACATTCTCGGCGCCGACCTCGTACGGGATCTGCGACGTAACCGCATTCGTCTTGGAGATCTTCTTAGAATCGAGCCGCTCGCGCTCCAGCATGTTCAGGAAGTCGGTGTTGCCACCGAAATTGAGCTGATAGGTGCGGTCGATCTGCACACCGCGGTCGAGGAAGAGATTGGTCAGCACCCGGTGGGTAATGGTCGCGCCGACCTGGCTCTTGATATCGTCCCCGATCACCGGCAGGCCCTTCTCCCGGAAGCGTTTCTGCCAGTACGGCTCACGGGCGATGAAGACCGGGATGCAATTCACGAAGCCGCAGCCGGCTTCGAGGATCTGCTCGACATACCACTTGGTCGCCATCTCCGAACCGACCGGCAGATAGGACACCACCACATCGGTTTTGGTGTCCTTGAGGATCTGCACGATATCGGCGGTCGGTCCGGGCGCCTTGGTCACCACCTCGGAGAGGTACTTCCCAATACCGTCGTGGGTCATGCCGCGCTGGACCGTGACGCCCAGATTCGGCACATCGGAGAATTTGTAGGTGTTGTTCGGCTCGGCGAAGATCGCCTCGGAGAGATCCTTGCCAACCTTGCCTTCGACCACATCGAAGGCGGCGCTGAATTCGATATCCGAGATGTGATAGCCACCCAGGTTGACATGCATCAACCCCGGGACGCGCTCGTTCTCGTTCGCGTTCTGGTAGTAGGTGACGCCCTGCACCAGCGACGAGGCGCAGTTGCCGAC
>DASTFJ010000319.1:0-4763 GCA_035708745.1 Thermomicrobiales bacterium
GGTCGAGCATGGAGCGATCGGCGCGGTGTCGACCCACGATCTCGATCTGATCGAGGGCGACCGCCTCACCGCCAAAGCGGACAAGGTGCATTTCACCGAAACCGTCGTTCGCACCGATGGCCAGCTCGACATGACCTTCGACTACAAGCTGCGCCCGGGTCTCGCCACCTCGACCAACGCCCTCAAGCTCATGGAGCTGGTCGGCATCCCCTTGCAGGACGAGCCGGGCTCGACGCTGTAGCGCCACCGTTTTCCCGATCATCTCCGTCCCTGCACGCATCCTTGGTCGAGGCGGCGCCCTGTGGCCGTCCTTGGTGTGGGCTCGAATGACGTATTCCGAATGCGGAAGAATGGTTGGGGGGTCACCTGGCGGATCCCCCTCACCCTGCCCTCTCCCCCGTGCGCGGGTGAGAGGGTTCTGCTCCCGTGTGAGCGAATGGACGCATTCCTTCCCCACCATCCGGATTCCGTATTCGTTTGGAAACCCTGTCCTTTGACAAATCGCACATCGAACCGTGGTTGCGCGGATGACGGGGTGATTGGGGACCAAGGGCAACCACAGGGGGTTGTCCCTACCTCGGGAACCGGCAATTCGGCGACGAATGCATTCATGCGAAGTGCCGGGGAATCGCCTATTGTGACGCCGCGAACATTGGCATTACGTCACAGCAGAGGAGCGCGCAGATGTCCGAGATCGATCGACGAACGGTTGTGAAAGCGGGAGTGGGACTGGCAGCATTGGGAGCGGTGGGCGCGCAGCCGCGTTTCACCCTGGCGCAGGAGGCCACGCCCGCGGCGATTCCCGATGTGCCGGACGATTTCAAGGTCGTGCTGCATGCCGCCGAGGAGCAAGACTGGGCGTATGTGCTGTCCAATCTCGACAATCTGACCACCGAATGGCCGAAGGCGAGCCTGCGGGTGGTAGTCGACGGCACCGCGGTCTACACCCTCGCCAGCGACAACGATCTGAGCGAACACCTCGGCACCCTGGCCATGGCCGGAGTCGATGTGCACGTCTGCCCTAATGCTCTGAAAGAGCACCACATCGACCCGAGGGAGATCGGGTCGTATGCGAGAACCGATCTTGGCGGCGTGGTGGCGCTCGTGCAGGCGATGAATCAGGGAGATCACTACATCAAGCCCTAAGCCCGGGGTCCGGGGTCCGGGGTCCGGGGTCCGGGGTCCGGGGTCCGGGGTCCGGGGTCCGGGGTCCGGGGTCCGGGGAAGATGGTCGGACATGGTGAGCATCCGCCGATCTTCGTGATGCGGTCTGTCTCAGGGCTCCGGCCTCCGGACCCGTTTAGCGATAGGCCCCCGCCGGGATTTCGGCCATCTTTTCCAGATACCTGATAGTGGCGACCGGGCCGGTGCGGAAGTCTTGCAGGCGCAGCCATTCGTTGGGGGCGTGGGCGTTGCAGGCTTCGAGCGCAAACGAGAAGAAGACCATTTCGGCGCCGAGGTGTTTTTTGAAGACTTCGGCAATGGGAATCGTGCCGCCGGTGCGGCCGTAGACCGGATCTTTGCCGGCCAGCTCGCGCAAGGTCTCCTCGGCAGCCACCAGGAATGGATTGTCCCGCGCAATGGAAAACGGTTGGGCGGTGCCAATCTTGAACTGGAATTCGGCCCGGCAGCCGGCTGGCAGATGCGTTTGCACATGCATGCGGATCAGCTCGATGATCGCCTGGGGGTCCTGATCGGGCACCAGCCGGCAGGTGATCTTGATGTGCCCCTGCGCCGGCGTGACGGTCTTGCCGCCGTCGCCCAGATAGCCACTCCAGATGCCGTTGATATCGAGGGTCGGCCGCAACCAGGCTCGTTCGAGGGTGGAATAATCGGGTTCGCCCCAGGTGGCTTTCGCCCCCAACCGACCGATGAATTCGTTCTCATCGAAGGGCACGGCTTCGATCTCGGCGACCTGCTGCTCGGTGACCGGCAGGACCTCGTCGTAAAAGCCCTGCACCGCGATCTTGCCGTTGGCATCGTGGAACGAGGCCGCGATACGGGCGGTGACATCGGCCGCGTTGTGCACGGTCGCGCCATAGATGCCGGAGTGGGCATCGATATCGGCAGTGAAAATATCGATCTGGCCGCCAGCCATCCCCTTGGATGAGAGGACCAGGGAAAAGTTGTCTTCGTCCCACATCAGGCCGTCGGCGCTGACCACCACATCGCATGCCCAGCGCTCGGATTCACGCTCCAGATACGGAGTCACCGAGGGGCTGCCGCTTTCTTCCTCGCCTTCATAGAAGAAGACGAGATTGACCGGCGGACCGCCCGCTTTCTTGCCCAGCGCTTCGACCGCGAGCAGCGTGGCAAAGAGGCCGCCTTTGTCATCGGCAACGCCGCGGGCATAGATGTTGCCGTCGCGCGTTTGCGGCTCGAAGGGCGGCGAAACCCACTGGTCGAGCGGGTCGGGCGGCTGCACATCGTAGTGGGCATAGACCATGACGGTCGGTTTGCTGTCATCCACGTGCCAGCGCCCGTAGATCAACGGGTGACCGCCGGTTTCCAGCAGCTCGACCTCGGGAATCCCCGCTTTTCTCATGCGAGCGACTACCCATTCGGCCGCCCGGCGCACGTCGCCGGCATACTCGGGCATCGTGCTGATGCTCGGGATGCGCAGGAATTCGTCGAACTCCGCCAGATCCTGCGCTTCGCGCTCGGCAAAATAGGCGCGCCAATCGACCGCGGTCACCGTTTCACACCTCCAGAACCGTTGGATTCGAATCGAACGTCTGCGAAAAACGAGACCCCGGGGCGGCCGCCCAAGGGCCGGCATGTGCTAATACAGCGCTTGCAACACGATGCGCTCGACGAATTGCAGCAGGATGATCGCGATGATGGGCGAGAAGTCGAGCCCACCCGCCGAGGGGATCATCCGGCGAATCGGACCGAGCAACGGCTCGGTGATATCGACCAGAATCTTGCCGACCGACGAGCGCATCCCGGGATCGAACCAGGAGAGCAACGCCCGCGCGACGAGCAGCAAGGTCAGCGCATTGAAGAGATAACTGATGAGTGTGATCAGACTGTCCGGCATTCGGTGCTCCGTCCAAGGGGCGCCAGGCGACTACTTCGCTTGCGTCGCCTTCGATTCGAGACAGCCGAAAAACTGGCCGACGATCTGCCGGGCCGCCGGCTGGACCATGCGGGCGCCGACCCGGGCCATCGTGCCCCGGATATTGGCGTCGCCGTTGTATTTCACGGTGGTCTTGCCGCCGTTTTCGACCAGCTCGAGCGTACCGGCGCCGGACACCTGACCCTGGGGTCCGCTGCCTTCGACCTCCATACGGTAGGACGACGGCTCGACCTTGTCGAGGATCTTCACCTTGCCTTTGAAGGTGCCCTTGATCATGGCGATTCCGACCTTCATGGTGGCGGTGTATTCGTCTGGGCCGACCTCGGTCATTTCTTCGGCGCCGGGCAGGCAGGACTCCAGCACGGCCGGATCCATCAGGAAATTCCAGACAACCTCGCGCGGGGCGTCGAAGGTGTGTTCACCAGTAAGTTGCATCGATACCTCTCCCTATCCGGGTGGAAAACCGGCGGAAATGCTCAGGTTTGGCAGTGTAGCATGGGGCGTGTGTGGGACTGGTCCGGGGTCCGGGGTCCGGGGTCCGGGGTCCGGAGACGAACCTAGGGCACGCACACCGTGGCATGCCCGGGCATCCGTCCGATTGCACGGCATGGCGCGGAGTCCATGCTCTACGATCGGGTCAAGCGGTCGATGATGCCCTGGTCGTGCGGGAAGGCAAGATCCGGGAGCGCGCTGGGGGCGAACCAGCCAAGCTGGATCAAATCGTCTCCGGGGTTCTCTTTGCCACCGACGATCGTGCCGGTATAGACGGCCAGCACGACCGTTTCGCCGTACGAAGAAAGAAGCCCGATCAGCGGACCGAGCTCTATGGTGAACCCGGTCTCTTCCCGCACCTCGCGGACGGCGGCCTCCTCGACCACCTCACCACGCTCGACGAACCCGGCGGGGAAGCTCCATTTGCCGGCGGCCCGCGCGCCGGGGCCGCGACGGCCCATGAGCACGCGTCCCTCGCGCTGGAGGACGACCGCCACGGCAAGCTTGGGATCGAGGTAGGTCACCGCGCCGCAGTCGTCGCAGACCGGCCGTGAACGTCCGTCGACGAACTGTTCAGATGTGATGCCGCCGCAACGCTGACAACGCAACTCGGTCGTCTCCATGATGCCGCCAATGGTGCACCATCGCGGGATTGCTATGCTTCCGGCATCGATCGGGCGGAACCGCCCAATTCAGCCCATCAATCGAAGGAGACCCAGTGGCGCGGATTATCGATCGCGACGATCTCGAACGGCTGGCGATCGGCGCCGGTATTCTCGGCACCGGCGGCGGGGGGAATCCGTATCTGGGCAAACTCCAGGCGCGGCAGCTCCTCGAGCAGGGCAAAACGATCGAGGTGATTCCCGCTTGTGAGGTGCCCGACGATGCGCTGGTCACCACCGTCGGATCCATTGGCGCGCCGGTCGTCAGCAATGAGCGGCCC
This sequence comes from Thermomicrobiales bacterium, assembly GCA_035708745.1. Lineage (GTDB taxonomy): Bacteria > Chloroflexota > Chloroflexia > Thermomicrobiales > UBA6265 > JAMLHN01. The sequence continues at coordinate 4,515 of DASTFJ010000319.1, forward strand.
AGGCAGGGTGAAGAATTCCTGGTTTCGCTGCGCGCGCTGGAAACGCATCTGGGACGCTCGATCACCCATGTCACCTGCGCCGAGATCGGCGGCTCGAACAGCATGTCGCCCATGATCGTGGCCGCGCAGGCGAACCTGCCGGTCGTCGACGGCGACGGTATGGGTCGCGCCTTCCCCGAGCTGCAAATGGACACCTTCATGATCTACGGCATCCATCCGACCCCGGCCGTCATCTCCGATCCGCGCGGG
>DASTFJ010000320.1:0-32099 GCA_035708745.1 Thermomicrobiales bacterium
CCATAGGGATCGGGAGAGGCGGCAGTGAGAATCGACTGGTGGTCTCCGCCGCGCAACGCTTCACGCAGTCGATGACGATGCGCTTCCCGGCGGACATCGAGCTCCAGGGCGGCGAAATCGAGACCGTGCCCCAAATACGGCGTAGACGTGCCAAACGCTTCTCTGGCCGCGGGGAGCATCCGTCCCAATCGCTCGTAGTCAGGTGGCTTCGAACGCGCTGCGCGACGAATGGATGCGACGATGGTGAGCCGGTCGGCAACCACCTGGACACCGCTCCAATCGAGGTCGACCGGCAAGCGCGCACCGGTGGCTTCGATATCGTTCATAGCATCGACCAACTTGCGATCGTCGCCGGATTTGAGGGCGTCCTGCAAGCGGATACCCGCGCGGCGCTGGGCGATCAGCCGGGATGAGCGTCGCTTTTCTGACGGGCCGAGCAGGTCGTCGCCTCCCGCCGGTTTGGCTGCAAAGAGATCGGCCAGGGCAACCGCGTCCCGCTCGGCCAGCGCTTTGCGTACATTCTGCAGCCAACGGCGGCGTCCCTGCGCCAGCGCGATGCGGTTCTTGTCCTCCTGGCTGACATAGCCGGGCTCGGCCAGCAGCTCATCTAGAGCGCAACCAAGGATCTGCTCGTCGGAATCGAGATCGATCGCCTGTTGCAGATGTTGCCACCTGATCGCAAGGTGGACCGACCGCTCGGCCGAGCGCGAAATTCCGCGCAGCTCATCCATCTGCCCGCTGACGGCCATATCCGAAAGCTCCTGGCGATCGTCCTGCTCCAGCGCTTCGATCAGCTGGGCGCGCAGATCGACAGTGCGCAGTGCGCGCCGGTAGGCGCGCCGCGCAGCGGGAGGCACGGCGATCACCAGCGCCTGCGCCTGCTCGACCGCCATGACGATCTCGCTGTCGTCTCCGGCATCCATCGCCGTGGCCACTCGCTCGCGGACGAGCTCACTTGCCAGGTTGGTCGCCTGGATCGCATAGGGAATGACCTCCGGCGACTGCCGCACCGACGGCCAAAGCTCGACAACCCTGGCAGGATTACGCTCGACCACCGCCTCGATGAATTCGGCCGTCTGCCGGTCCCGGGTCGTTTCTGGGGCTACGCCGAACCATGACGCTTCGGCGGCAACCGGCGGCGTTGGCAATGGCGGCAGAACGACCGGTTCCGGATCGACACGGACTTCGACGACCGCCGCGCGGGCTGCTTGCCAGGCATCGTCGATTGGCGGAACGGCATCCACCCCGGATTGGCAGGCTTCCCGCAAGATGCCCAGCACGCTTTGGAACTCGTCATTGCCGAGACCGCGCAACCGCTCGAAGAGCTTCGATTTGTTGGGCGATGCCAAATCGGAGGCGGAAAAGAGAATCGACCCATCGATGCGGGCCGGCGGATCGCCGAAGTCGTTCCGCAACGTGGGGTCGATCGCGAGCGCACGCAACGAGGTGTAGATCAGCAGGGCAGCGAAATCGTCACGCCGCTCGGGCGCCGACGCAACCCCGCGTGGATGGGAATAGGTCGCGGATGGCTTTTGCTTCGAGATCGATATCGCCCCCGGCCACCAGGCGGTGTCGTAATCGACGAAGACCGGACCGCGCTCCAGATCGACCATCACATTCTGGCCGGTGAGCGATCCGTGCGAAAACTCCACTTCGCGATTGGCGGCCACCGCTCGCAACCAGGAATTGGCGAGCGCGTTCAATACCCGGTGTTCCCGCTGCCGGGCCGCGCGATCGACTGCTTCGATCAGCGTGGGACCCTCGATCCATTCCATCGCGATAACCGGCTCGCTGAGCGAGCGGAAATCGGGACCGGGCAGGAGCAAGCCATCCGGGAAGAGATGAATGTATTGCACCAACGGCGAATGCTCCGAGGCGCGCAACCGCCGCAGGGTCGAATCCTTCGATAGCCGCTGGTAGCGGGCGAGCACGGCATTGTCGAGCTTATCGGTCAGGAAACAGCGGAGCGCAACATAGCCCGGCGCGGCATTTTCCAGGCGATAGACAACCGCATCATGCCCGGCCACGCGAAAGGGTTGAAGCGCGCCGGCCATGGTGATCGACCCGCCGCCGAGCGCCCGAAATGCGGCGAGATTCCGCCCGGGGCGGAGCATAGCGTGATCGAATGTGGCGATGGTTGGCATAGTGGATCGAAAGGGCTCACCCTGTACGTTCGCTGAGGACGGGATACCAGCAGGGGTCGGGAGAATGGTACATTGTCCGTGCGCAGAGGGAAGCGCATCGTACCACGACCCCGCAACGGATCCCCGTCCGGACCCATCAGAACGAGAAACACAGGCCTCGAACGGCATGCGGCTTCGCTCCAATACACCCGACACGTCCACAGCCAGAACGTCCAACGGCAACGCTGGAACCAGTACCCCGTGGCCGTCGACAACCAGCTTCGATGTGCTTGCCGGGCGTCACCGCCCGTCCACGACGGACGAATTGACCCGCGAGCTGGAAGCCATGTCCGCGTCGGTCGCCGAGGTCGATTCCAAATCTGCCGAGCGGTTGAACGATCTGGCCGCTTCGCTGGAAACCGACGAAACCCGCTTGCGCTGGGCCGATGTCGATATGCGGCAGGCGTTCAATACCGGGCAAATCGCCCATGCCTATGCGGTCAAGCGCGAGGGCGGCTATGTGCCGGCGATCGTCGACCGGGTCGACCGCCTCCGCAATATGCTGATCCTGTTGCCGATTCTGTTGACCTGGTTCGCGCTCTTCGAGGCGAGCCGCAATTACGCCCGATTCGTCGAGGCAAATCCCGACCAGATCTCCAAGCCGTTCCTGCTCCTCTGGGAGCAAAATTTCGCGGGCACCGCGCCATTCTGGTCGCCGTCCTTTTCAGCGCTGGCTCTGACCGACGCGGCCATCATCGCCTTCATCATCTTCTTGACTTTCTACTCGCACGGCCGGCGTGAGGGACGTGAAGAGGCCATCGACAAAAGCGCAATGGCATTTCAAACCGAGCTGGATAATGTGCTTGCCGAAGCTACCGTGGCGCTGGCGCCCGATCGCGCCGGGCGACCCGCGATGCTCGCCCGAAGCGTTCACCGGCTGGCGGACCGGTTCGATAATTCCAGTCAAGAGCTGCTGACGCGGCTCAAGGCCGAGCACGATCGGCTCGCCTCGATCGCCAACCGGCGGGAACGGGAGATCGCCGATTTCGGTGTCTTCGCCAGTGGCATGCGCGCCGGCGCCGAGGAAACGCATCGCGTGTTGCTGGAGATGAAACAGCTTTCTACCGGCCTGCAGGATGCGCTGGAAGATCTCGCCAGCGAAGTCAGCGCTTCCGGTGAGAATCAGCGGTCGCTGCAGAAATCGGTTGCCTCGTTGGAGCGCCTGACTTCTTCGGGTATGCAAAGCGACGCCGCGTTGACCCGCAAGATCGCCGAAGCCGCAGACGCGCTTGCCGACGCCGCCGACCGATCGCTGGCCGGCGCCGAAACGGCATCGCAAGCCGGGCGGCTGGCGACTGATGCGGTGCATGGGATCGTCGATCTGACCGCCTCGCTCTCGGGCGGTCAGGCGCGGCTGGAGCATGCACTGGCCGAGCAGACCGAAGCCAACGCCAAGCTGGCCGATTCGCTCCGCTCCGGTATGGGTGGAGTGAGCGCGTCATCGCGCAGCCTGGGAGACATCTCCATGGCGCTGGCGCAGCTCCGCGAAGAATTCAATCGCATGTCCCAACTGGCCGAAGAGCAAAATATGACCCTCGCCCGGCTGCTTTCCGAGCAGAACACTATGGCCTCCAGCCTTTCCGAGGTTGCACGCGATCTCGGCGCGGCCGGCGTTTCGACCTCGCTGCGGCAGCGCGAGATGAACGACGAGCTCGTGTCACTGGTCCGCCGGCTCGATGCTCTGGCAGGCACGCTTTCGCACATCGCCAGCGGCGGCGACGCCGCCTGGTTGCAGGGTAGCGGCGCGACCTATTCCGACGAAGAGCCGGCCGCGCGCCCACGCAAAGGCAGTTGGCCGGGCGGAAGCCGATAGCCCGCGTGTCGCCGCCCCGATCGTTGCATAAGGTTGATCGATGAGAGTTCGCCGCCGCCGCGAAGGGCGTGACATGATCCTGCTGGGCGGGTGGCTCTTTGCCGACCTGCTCCTCGGTCTGGCGATGCTCTTCCTGACCGCGAACACGGTCGGCACACCCCCGCCGACGGCTACACCGACTCCGAGTCCGAATTCGTATGCCACCATGGCGGCGAACGCGGCGCTGACCGCCACCGCTCAGCAGGAAGAGCTGGACGCGCTCAATATCACGGCCACCGCGGTCGACGAGCAGGCAGCCGCCACTGCCGCGGCGCAGGCAACCCAACAGGCCGCACTCTCCCGCCGCGCAACCGAAGCGGCGTTACTCCAGCTCACGCAGGAATCGCTGTCCGATTCGGAACGCGCCACCGCCAATGCCGAGGCGACCCAACAGGCGATCGAAGCACAGGCGACTCTGGCGGCTTTCCAGACGCAGCAAGCCGAGCAGAATCTCAGCAATGAGGAACTGACCGGCCAATTGGCGACTGCCGCCGCGCAGGCGACCGAGGATGCCGCCAGCGCGCAACAAACGATCGAAGCGCAACAAACCCAAGCCGCCGAGGTGGCCCAGATTGCCACGCAGAATGCCGAATCGGGCGCCAACGATCTGGCGACCGCGCAAGCCGCCGCCGCCGCGGCGCAGGCAACGGCAGAAGCGCTGGCCGCGGCCAACCAATCGAGCGATGCCGACATCGCCACTGCACAAGCGCAGGCCGCGGCAATCGAATCGACCGTAAACGCGCTCAGCACCCAACAAGCCGCCTCCAACGCGACCGCGACCGTGCTGGCGCAACAGGCCGCGCAGGGTTCGATCGATCCCTCCAAGGTCGAGCTCTCGATCGATGTCGACTATCAGGGATTGATCGATGGCGATCAGGATGCCATCGACGAGGCCAGCGCGGCGCTGGCCGATGTGCTGGAGCCATACAACGGCTGCCGGGTCGGACTGTCACTGACCTTCGGTTGGAGCTCTGATTTGCAAACCGGAATTGCGGTGGCGCAGGCGGTCAACCAGATTCTGTCTGACGATTTCCCGGCTATCTTCAGCGACGCCGCGCTGGAAGACTTCGCCAGCCTGCAGGATCCGCCCGGCCGGGTCGATCTCGAATTCTTCTTCTACAAGGGCTGCGATGCGTTGGGAACCTGAGTCCGGGGTCCGGGGTCCGGAGTCCGGAGTCCGGAGTCCGGAGACGAATGTAGGGCACGGACTCCGCGCCATGCCGATTTGAATCTCACAAGGTACGGAATGGCGCCTTCGACTGGGTCAGGTATCGAGCGCTTTGCGGTACGAGCCGATGGTCAGGTCCGCTGTCCGCGACCAGGGGAACTGAGCGGCGCGGGCGTGGCCGCGGTCGGTCAGTGCGGTGCGGAGGGCCGGATCGGTCGCCAGGCGGAGCAGGGCAGCCGCGATGGCCTCCTCGCTCGGTTCGATCAGTAGCGCGGCGTCGCCGGCGACCTCGGGGTGCGAGGTACGGTTGCTGGCAATGACCGGGACTCCATGCGCCATTGCTTCCAGAATTGGCAAACCGAATCCTTCGCTCGAAGAGGGCGCAACCGCGATCGCCGCGTGTCGATAGAGGGCGTGCTTATCGGTTTCGCTGACTCGACCTGTAAGAATCACACGATCGCCGAGTCCCGACCGCTCGATCTCGGGTCCGAGTGGCGGATAGACCGTCCGATTCCCGGTGTGCGGCGCGCCCACCAGGACGAGCCGCCAATCTTTTCCCAGCCGGGGTGCGGCCCGAGCGAATGCACGAACGAGCGCGGGAAGGTTCTTGCGCGCATCGAAACCACCGGTATGGAGCACATACGGCCCCGAGAGCAACGCGGGCGACTCCCTGGGCGCGGGAATCGAGACTCCCATCGGGATGACATCGATACGTTCCGTGGGGACACCGAGCATAGCGGTCACCTCGCCTGCCACGAATCGCGACGGCACGATGATCCGCCGCGCCGAGAGCACCGCTCGCCGCGCCAGCTCGCTTTGAATGCGCGAGGGCAGTGACGCCCGATATTCCGGTAGTTGCAACGGGATCAGATCGTGCACCGTCACCACGAACGGGCAATCACTCGAACGTGGCGCGGCGAAACGCGTCATATGGAGCAGGTCGACGTGCGCGGCCCGGGCCGATTCCCCGATTCCATGCACATCCCAGCTGAGACGGGAGACGCGGTTCGTCGTCCGGGTCAAACCGCTTAGCGGCGCCAGCGGCACCAGGTCGATGCCGCAATCTCGGGATCGAAATGCGTCGATAAGTGCCCGCACATACGCACGGACACCGGACGGCGGATAGCTCATTGGGACGACATCGAGACCGATTTTGACGGTTTCTTCCATGGGCTGGCTGATTTCTGCCTGTTCTCCTTGTATCCCGAAGACAAAGCGTCTGTAAACAATTTCGACGCATCGCCGCGCTGCCCGGCGATGTCCGCAAGAACGATTCTCAAGTTTCGTCGGAGAGGGGTAGTATAGCCACAGGGGCAGCGGCCCCAGCTTCCGGAAACGGGCTCGCGGCCCTGCGGAGACCGCACTCCAACGGCGGACCGGTCTGGCAGAAGTCGCACAGACGTGCTAGTATTCCAGAAGTAACTTGTAAATAGTAACCACGTCGGAGATGACGAATGTCCAAGTGCCAAGAAATTACAGATGCCCAGTTCGACAGCGAGGTCGTCCAGTCGGACAAGCTGGTGCTGGTCGACTTCTGGGCTCCCTGGTGCGGGCCTTGCCGCGCAATCGCGCCAATCCTCAACGATCTGGCCAAAGAGCGTGAAGAGAGCGTGAAAGTCGTCAAGATCAATGTCGACGAGGAGCAGGTCAATGCAGCCAAGCTGGGCATTATGACCATCCCGACCCTGGTCCTCTTCAAGGACGGCCAGGCGGTAGATCGCCTGCTCGGTGGCTATCCGAAGCGCGCCATTGTCGAGCGTGTCGAGAAGCACCTGGCGGCTCCGGTCGCGAGCTAAGCACGCAACCCGAACGATTCAGAACCAAACCGGCGGCCGCTCGGCCGCCGGCTTTTTGGTGTTCGAATCGAGTCGCGGTCATCGTCAGGCGCCGATCGGCGCGGAAGCCGCGGCCACCGAATCGGCGGATTCGAGCAGGCCGTCGGAAATCCGCACGACCCGATCGCACAGATCGATCAACCGTTCATCGTGCGTGACCAGGATGCCGGCTTTCTGGCGTTCGTGCACCTCGCGCGCCAGCATTTCGACGACCTGCCGGCCGCGCGTGGAATCGAGACTCGCCGTTGGCTCGTCGGCCAGGATGATGCGCGGGTCGTTCATCATCGCCCGAGCGATCGCGATCCGCTGCCGCTGACCGCCGGAAAGCGCTTCGGGATAGTGCGCGGCACGCTCGTCCATCCCCAGCTCGTTCAGCAAGCGATCGGCCCGTTTCCCGGCTTCGTCATTCGAAATGCCGAGCAGATGACCGATGAACAACAACTGCTCGCGCCCGGTGAGATAGGAGATCAAGTTCGATCCCTGAAAGATGAACCCGATCTTTTGCAGGCGGAGCTCGGAGCGTGTTTTCGCGTCGGCTTCTCCGATGTCGACCCCGTCGAGACGAACGGTTCCCGACGATGGGGTCAGGAGCGCCCCCGCAATCGAGAGGAGGGTCGACTTGCCCGAGCCCGATGGTCCCACCAGGGCCAGTAGCTCGCCGGCGTCGACTTGCAGATCGATGCTCGTAAGCGCGTCGACCAGCGCTTCGCCCTCGCCAAACTGCTTGCTGATGTCCGTCAACTCGAGCACTGTCTCGCTCATCATTGGTCCTTCCTGACCGGTCTCAGCCGGCCTTGTTGATGGCGTCGAGCGGGTCGACACGGGCTATGCGCAGGAGCGAAAGTGCGGTGCCTCCCACGGCCACCAACAGCAGGAGCGAGCCGAACAACGCCATGCGGCCCACGGAGATGCTGTACGGAACGGAGTTGCCGATGACCAGAGCCAGCGTGTCGGCGATCGAGATGCCGATGAGCACGCCGGCCAGCGCCAATCCAACGACCTGGGAGACGAGCGCGCGCGCGAGATACCCGGTGCTGGCGCCGATCGCTTTCATGACGCCGAGCTCGGGCATCTTCTGCAGGGTGATGATGTAGAAGAACGCGGCGATGATTCCTGCTGCGATGATCACCAGGAAGATCTGGATCAAAAAGAGCGTGCTGTTCTGCTCCGACTCGCCCGGAATGTGATCACTGACTTCCTGCTTGCTGGCAACGGTGACGTCCGGCGCCGCATCCGGGATCGAGGCGAGCGCCTGGTCGCTTCCCTGCACCAAAATGGCGGTGACGCCGTCCGCGGGCCGTCCCTGCTGCTCGGGTTGCAACTCTTGCCAGAGCGGCAGTGGCAGAAAGATCACGGGCGAGATGCGATAGGTCTGGTTTTGCGTGATGCCGATCACCGTCAGCTCCGCGCCGCCCGGATCCACCACGATGGTGTCACCCAGCCCGACGCCGTCTTCCGACAACGATTCATCGACGACGACGCCACTTTCACTGCCATCGAGCCAGGTTCCACTGGTGACATGCGGCTGCACGAACCCATCGTTCGAGACCCCGAACAGGGAAACGCCGACCAAATGGGCGCTCCCCTTGGTCTTGATATTGGCCGAGGAGATACCGATCGGCTCTGCCCGCTCGATTCCGTCGATTCCCGTAATGGTTTCGGCATCCGCGGCAGAGACAACCGACCGATCCAACAGGTAGTCACTGCCGCCACTGATGACCATGGCATCGCCAGGCAGGGCCTTGATAGCGGCCGTGTTGCCCTCACTCAGACCATTGGCGAGGCCGGCGATGATGAAGACCAACGCCGACACCATCACAATGACCAAGGTGATCAGCGCAAAGCGCAACTTGGCATGGCGAACTTCACGCAATGAGAGAAACACGATGCCAGACTCCTGCCGGCCCAAAGACGGCCGCCCATGTTCGATAGTCAGGGTCGCTTAGTCACGACTGACTATTTCGTGGAAAGTGTAAGCTTTGTCTGGGTATTAGTCAATTCTGACTAATACGGATATCGCTCGGACGACCGTACGCTGAACTTCCGGCGCTCAGCCGGTCAACGGCGCTACATGGAGACTCCGGGAACCGACGATTGCGACCAAAGGACTTCGAATTGCGCTCCTCGCTCGATCGACCGCAATCAGATGCCGCCAACTGGGATGAGCGGGGTCTGCTGCTGCTCGGCGTTCTCATGATGCAGGATCAGCACGGCTATCAGATCAACGAGTTTATCGAGCGCTCGCTCTGCCGGGTGACCTCGATGAAGAAACCGACCGCATATGCGCTGCTCGACCGCCTGGCGGACGCCGGTTATATCAGCGTCCACCGGGAACAAGCCGGCAGCCGCCCGCAGCGCAAGGTGTATTCGATTACCTCGTCCGGTCAGACGCTCTTCTACGAGCTGCTTCGCACGAATCTCGCCGACGCCAGCAAGGCGACTGACGAGGGCGATATCGGCTTGATGATGCTGAATTATCTGGACCGGGAGAGCGCCATCGCCTGCCTGCGCGAGCGGTTGAACCGGCTCGATGCGCTGCTCGATGAGGCCGCGAATGTGCCGCCACATGGAGGCAAATTGAGTGTCGACCTGGCGCTCGATCATCTGCTGGCCATCCGCCGCGCGGACCGCGACTGGCTGGCTTCGACCATACGGCGGCTGGAGCGCGACGCAGCGGACGCTCCGGACATCGAATGACCCCAACTGTGGATGCCGTTGCCTCGGAGGTCTACGGCTTCTCAGGATCGCTCAGGACGTCGACTTCACGCTTCAGGTCCTGGAGATCGGCGAACTCGCGATAGACCGATGCGAAGCGAATGTACGCGACGTGATCGACGGTCTTGAGCTGCTGCAAGACCGCTTCACCGATCGCAGAGGAGGGAACTTCGGCTTTCCCCTGCGCCAGTAGATCGGCTTCGACCCGCTGGACGATCTGGTCGATCTGCTCCTCCCCCACCGGCCGCTTGGTCAACGCCACCCGCAGCTTCTGACGCAGCTTGTCGGGGTCGAACTCCTGCCGGCGGCCGTCCTTTTTGACGACCACGAGCCCCGCCAGATCGATTCGCTCGAAGGTCGTAAACCGGCGACTGCATACCGGGCATTCGCGACGGCGGCGGATGGCGCTGCCGCCGGAGATTTCCCGGCTGTCGGTAACGCGTGAATCTGGCGCCTGGCAATAGGGGCATTTCATCCGGCCGCCCTCCTCTCGTTCATCGGGCGCACGGAAAACCGAACGGACCGCTACCGCTCGCGCAGGAAGCGGATGATGCTCGATTCTTCGTCGAACTCATCGTCCGGCAAGATCGGGCTTTGATGCGGCGCGCGGGGCGCCTGATCGTTGTAGCCACCGCGATAGGCGGGCCGCTGCGGAGATGGCGCTTGCTGCTGGCGGCTCGGGCGGCGCACGTGCTGCTGGAAGTCTGGAACCCGTTCCCGGTCATCGAACCCGGTGGCGATCAAGGTGATCATGACCGCATCGCCCATCGACTCGTCGATCGAGGTGCCGTAGATGATCTCGGCGTCCTCATCGACCGCGGCGCGGATGATTTCGGCTGCATCGCTCGTTTCGGTCAACGTCAGATTCGAGCTGCCCGTGATGTTGTAGAGCACCCCGGTAGCGCCTTCGATGCTGGTTTCCAGCAGCGGGCTGGATATGGCTTCCTTGGCAGCGTCGATGGTGCGGGTTTCACCAGTGCCATAGCCAATTGCCATGAGCGCTGACCCGGCATTGTGCATGATGGTGCGCACATCGGCGAAGTCGAGGTTGATCACGCCTGGTTTGGTGATCAGATCGGAAATGCCGCCGATTCCCTGGCGCAGCACATCGTCCGCGGTCTTGAAGGCTTCGGTGATCGGCGTCTTCGGATCGACCAGTTGCAGCAGCCGTTCGTTGGGGATCGTAATCAGCGCGTCGACGCTTTCGCGCAGCGCGTTGATACCTTCATCGGCGGCCTTGCGGCGGCGGGTGCCTTCGAACTCGAATGGCTTGGTCACCACCCCCACGGTCAGGGCACCGGCTCCTTTGGCGATCTTGGCGATGACCGGCGACGCACCGGTGCCGGTACCCCCGCCCATGCCGGCGGTGATGAAGACCATGTCGGTGTTACGCACCAGCTCCTGGATCTGATCGGCGCTTTCCTCGGCGGCGCGCATACCGACTTCCGGTCGCCCACCCGCGCCGAGCCCCTTGGTGAGCTTGTCGCCAATGCGAACCGAGATATTGGCATTGCTGTTCAGGAGCGCCTGTCCATCGGTGTTCACCGAGACGAACTCGATACCGTCGACACCCATCTCGACCATGCGGTTGATGGCATTGCCACCGGCGCCACCGATACCGATGACTTTGATGCGGGCAAATGTCTGGGGAATCAGGCGGTTCGACACAGGGCGCTCGATCGGCATGACCGGCTGCTCGCCGGTGAGAGTACGTGGGGTGGTCTGGAACGGAGTTGGGCTGGGCTCGGGCGACCGGTAGTCAAGCCGCGATTGCTGAGATGGTCGCTGTCCCTCTGCTGGCATCCACTCGTCCCTTGCGTTCCGGCCGCTTGTCTGCAATCACGCCCGGAGTGGCTGTTCGAATCCGGTTCGGTGTCGTCCTGTCGTCTGGCTGCTGCGGCCCGATTTTGGATCCTGGTAGCCATTTCGACGGACCGACTTGGCAGTCTCGGGAATCACGAAATACCCGAGCGGCTCGATAAACCGGACGGTTTGGCAGTATATCACGGTAAGGGTTCGGCCCCGGCGTACGAGGCAGGGTCCTGAGCCCGGAGACCTCAGTTCTGAGACGCCATGCCAATGACCAGATCGCGCTCCGAGGGCCGCACGCCCGTTCCGCCTCAGGGCTTGGAACCCAAGACCCTCATGAGTGCGCGGCAGAGGCTTTGCGCTGCTGCGATCGTTCCAGCGCCAGTTGCAGGAGCCGTTCGACCAGATCCGGCAACGTGACCCCGGATGCTTCCCAGAGACGTGGATACATGCTGATCGAGGTGAAGCCCGGCATAGTATTCACCTCATTGAGCAAGACCTGCCCGGTGTCGAGATCGAGAAAGAAATCGGCGCGGGCCAATCCGGCCAGATCGAGGGCTACGAACGCCTCGACCGCGATCCGCTGAATCTCGCGTTGCACCTCGGCCGGAATATCGGCCGGAACCACGAGCTGGCTCCCTTCCTCGACGTATTTGGCGCTGTAGTCGTAGAACTCGTTGATCGAAATCACCTCGCCGACGACCGAGGCGACCGGGTTCTCATTGCCTAGCACGGACACTTCGAGCTCGCGGATATGCATCCCTTTTTCGGCAACGATGCGCCGATCGAGCCGCCCGGCCAATTCGATCGCGGCGCCGAGCTCGGTCGGATTGTGCACCTTGGTCACGCCAACGCTGGAACCCATATTGGCCGGTTTGACGAAGCAGGGATAGCCCAGGTCGTCGCCGATCCGGCCGGCGACCGCGCCGGGATCGCGTTCCCAATCCCGCCGGTTGATCAGCAGCCAGGGAGCTTGCGGGATGCCGTGTTGCTGCAAGACCAACTTGGCCATCGCCTTGTCCATGGCCAATGCCGAACCGAGCACGCCCGAGCCGACGAACGGAATGCCTGCTAGCTCCAGCAATCCCTGCACGGTGCCGTCTTCGCCCATCGGCCCATGCAATACCGGGAAGACGACATCGATATCGGCGCCGAGCCCGCTGGGCAGGTTCTGCGAGGTCGATGAGACCGCAATCTCGAGCGTTTCAGCATCGGGTTCCGCCGGGCCTTCCAGGGCGAAGAGCGGCGACGATGCGGTGAGCTGCGCCATGGGATCGGCCCCGGTCAGCCATTGTCCCTCGCGAGTGACGCCGATCGGAATGGCTTCGAAGCGGTCGTCGTCGAGCGCGCCCAACACGGTCTGGGCCGACCGGAGGGAGACATCGTGCTCGCCCGACTGCCCGCCGAAGATCACCGCTACGCGCACCTTTCGGTTCGTGTCGTCGCTTCGCTGCTGCCCAGTCATGCCGCGCTCCTTCCGGTAAAGTCACCTATTTGCTCGATTTCTGTTTCCAGTCGCACGCCAAAACGGTCGAAGACGACCGCCTGGGCGTGCGCGATCAACTCCAGCACCTGTTCCGCTGTGCCGGAGCCGTCGTTGACGATGAAATTCGAATGGATCGTAGAGAAACGGACCCCGCCCACGACGAAATCCTTCAGACCGGCCGCTTCGATCAAGCGACCGGCGAAATCGCCGGGAGGATTCGTGAAGGTCGAGCCGGCACACCGTCCGGTCGGCTGAGTTTCATGCCGGTAGCCGGCGTGCTCGTCGGCCAACTGCTGCAAGACGGCAGGATCGCTTTTCGGTAGCAACAGCTCCACCCAGGTCACGGCGACGCCACGCGGTTGTGCGGAGTCCTTGAGCCTGGTGTGCCGGTAGGTGGGGTGCAGCCAATCGCGGTCGTGGGATTCGACCGTCCCATCGGCAAGCGCGATCTCGACAGTCTCAAGATGATCTTTCATCTCGGTGCCGTGCGCACCGGCATTGTTGACGGTGGCACCGCCAATGGCGCCCGGCAGTCCAACTCCCCAGTCCATCCCGGCCCAGCCGCGCTCGCAGCAATAGCGGCCGACCCAGGACAAGGGCGCCTGCGCGCCAACCCGAACCCGGACAGCCTCGCCAAGATCGGTGGCGCTCAGCAATTGCTCGGCACGCTCGCCCGGCGTCCGGGACACGATAACGAGTCCACGGATGCCGTTGTCCCCGACGAGGAGATTGCTCCCACCACCGATGATCGTGACGGGCATCCCCTCGTCGTTGGCCCACTGGAGCGCGGCAATGACCTTGTCGGGATGACCGGCGCGCACCAACAGATCGGCCGGACCGCCAATCCGCCAGGTGGTCGCATTCGCCATGGGAGTATTCGCCAGCACCTTGAGGTCGGGATGCCCGGGAATCTGAAACTGGCTCGGGGGGGACACGGTGCGGCTCATGGCAGGGAATGGGCTTTCAGTCGATCGAACCTCATTCAGGTGAACCTCGCTCGAGCGCACGAACGAGCGCGGGAGCGGCATGGGTCACGTCGCCGGCTCCGATGGTGAGCACGACATCCCCATTCCGCAAGAGAGGATAAACCGCCGGAACGACATCGGGCACCCCCGACACCACCTGGGCGCGCGGTCCGATGCGCCGCGCGAGCTCTGCCGACGACACCGAGCCGTCGTCCACTTCCCGGGCGGCATAGATATCGAGCAACACGATTTCGTCGGCAACAGCCAGTGCCGCGGCGAAATCGTCGATCAGCGCTTTGGTGCGAGAATAGGTATGCGGCTGAAAAATGGCCCAGATGCGCCGATCCGGAAAGCGCTCGCGCGCGGCCTGCAACGTGGCGGCAATCTCGGTCGGATGATGCGCATAGTCGTCGATGACCGTCACACCGGCGGCTTCGCCGGCGAGGTCGAAACGACGCCCAACCCCAGTGAACATCGAAAGCGCATGCGCCGCTGCTCGACGCTCGAATCCCAGCCCATCGAGCGTGGCCAGCGCGGCCGCGGCGTTGAGCAGGTTGTGCTTGCCGGGAACGCGGAGATCGAGCGGAACCGGCTCGCCGCCCGGTGGATGAACCGCCCAGCCGGTTTCGAGCTCGACGATCTGCCAATCGACCGTCTCGTCGAGTCCGAACGTCACGACGCAAAAGGGCGCCAGGTGGAGCGCTGGCAGCATCCGCGCCACGCCAGGATCGTCGCCGCGAGCAACCAGGACGCCATCCGGCGCGATCTGGCTCGCGAAGCGGGTGAATGCCTCGTCGTAACTCTCCTGGGTATAGATATCCGGATGGTCGAATTCGATATTGGTGACGATCGCGACATCCGGGGAGAGCGTCCAGAAGGAGCGGTCGTACTCATCCGCCTCGACCACGATGTGTTCGCCATCGGTCCAGGCCGAATTCGAGCCGCTGCTGCCGACGACCGCGCCGACGAAATAGGACGGTTCTTCCCCGAGCGCGTTCAGCGCGGTGACCAGCATGCCGGAGGTGGTCGATTTCCCATGCGAACCGGCGACGGCAATCGAGATCTTCTGTTGCGCAAGCATCCCGAGCAGTTTGGCGCGCTTGATGGTCGGGATTGCCCGCTCGGTGGCAGCGGCGATTTCGGGATTGTCCCTGACCGCGGCGGTTATGACGACCAGATCGGCCGCGGCGGCGTTCGCGGTGTCGCTGTGACCTCGCTGGACTTCGATCCCGCTAGCCGCCAGCTGCTCGGTCTGATCGTTGGAACCGGAATCGGAACCGGTGACGACATACCCCTGATCGTGCAGAACGGCCGCCAGCCCGCTCATCCCGATCCCGCCGATGCCAATGAAGTGCACGCGGGCTGGCGGCGGTGGAAGCGTGATTTCGATCATGAGCCAGAGGTGTCCTTCAGTTTCGCAACCGCTTCCCGGAACTTCTCGCCCCGGTCGAATTCGTCGCGGAAAAGCCCGAACGACGCGCATCCCGGCGAGAGAATCACCACATCACCGGCGCTCGCCTGGGCTGCTCCCGCCTCGACCGCCTCTTGCATCGAGTCGAACGGTCCGAGCCATCGCCCGTCCGCATTCCTGATCGTTTCCATCAGACGGGGCGTTGCCGAGCCGTCGAGCAGAATGATCGTCGTGGCTTTTTCCGCCAGCGACTGACCTAGCGGGGCGAGCTCGAGCTGCTTGTCGAATCCTCCCGCGATGACATGCAGATTGCGGCCCGGATAGGCATCGAGCGCCGCGATCGCGGCGGCCGGGGCGGTGGCCGAAGTGTCGTTCACAAAGAGCACGCCGTCGATCTGTGCGACCAGCTCGGTCCGGTCTTTGACGCCGTCGAAGCGTTCCAGTCCCTCACGAACCGCATTCAGATCGGCGCCGCGAACGAGTGCGGCGGCGATGGCAGCCGAGGCATTCAGGCGCTGGTGCACGCCCTGATAGACGAATCGGTCGGGCAGCTCTACCCGGCCGGCCGAGCCGGCGGTTTCCCAGCAGACGAACCGGTCTTCGAGCCAGAACCCATCGCCGGACGGACGCGCCGCACCGAACGAAGCGACGCGCGCCCGGGTCTGTGCGGCGGCGCGAAACGCCTCGGCGTTGTCACGATTGACGATCAGCGTATCGGTTGACGACAAGTGCCTGGCGATGCTGCGCTTCGTGTTCGCGTAGTCGTCGAAGCCGTCGTACGTGTCAAGATGGTCTTCATGGATATTGGTCAGCACCGCAATCTTCGGACCAACCGAGCGCTCGTCCATCCCTTCGAGCTGCCAGTTGGAGATCTCCAACACAACCGGAGTGTCGGCTTCGACCTTCGAGAGATACGCCACCGCTGAAACGCCCATGTTGCCGGCAAGGACCGTATTCGGCCGCCATGCTGTCAGGATCGATCCGGCGATCGCCGCGGTGCTGGTCTTGCCCTTGGTGCCGGTGATGCCGATCACCGGCACGGGCGATGCCTGCAGGAAGATGGACATTTCCATCTCGATCGGCACCCCGCTTTCGCGTGCCAATGCCAGGTACGGAGACCAGCGGCGCACCGCCGGATTGCGCACCACCAGATCGGCGCCCTCAGGCGTGAAGTGCCGATCCTGGTGGCCACCGAGCGCAAATTCGACCGGCAGGCCATGCAGCTCTGCTATTGGCCCGGCGAGCTCATCGGCCGATTTTCCGTCCGTTACGGTGACGAGGGCGCCCTGCTCGACGAAATAGCGGGCGACGCCCAGCCCCCCGGCGCGCGTGCCGAGGCCCATTACGGTCACCCGTTTTCCCCGATATGACGTCACGCGGGAGATTCCTGAACCACGGGGATCAGAGGAGCGCGAACGCTACTCCGATCAAACCGAACATCATGCCGATGATCCAGAAACGCAGGGTGATCTGCGTTTCGGACCAGCCATCTTCTTTCTGCTCGAAGTGGTGATGCAACGGCGTCATCTTGAAGATGCGTTTACCGCCACTCCACTTGAAATAGCTGACCTGAAGAATAACCGAGACCATTTCCGCCACGAAGACCGCGCCCACGATCGGCAGCAAGAGCCATTGCCCGGTCATGAACGCCGCCACCGCCAGGGTGGCGCCGAGCATCAACGACCCGGTATCGCCCATGATCACCTGCGCCGGATGAGCATTGAACCAGAGGAAGCCAAGCAAGCTGCCGACCATGGTGAAGCAAAATGTCACCACCCCGAGCTGCCCCTGCTGATAGGCGATGATCCCGTAGGCAACGAACGCGATTGCTCCAAGGCCGCCGGCCAGCGAATCGAGCCCGTCCGAGAAATTGACCGCATTGGACATGGCAATGATCGTCAGGATGGCGACCGGGACATAAAACCACCCGATGCTGTAACTCCCCAAAAAGGGGATATAGACATGGTGCAGGCCAAGCCCATAGGGATCGGGCAGGAACAGGATGAACGCCGCCACCGCGGCGATACCGGTTTGCCAGACGATCTTGCGCCGCGCCGACATACCGTGCCGCTTGGCGCCCACGAAGCTCTGCCGGTCGTCCAACGCGCCGAGAATCGCCGACGCGACCAGGATACTGGTGGGCAGCAGCATCGAGAGTCGCCCGGCGAGATTGAAGACCACGGTCAAAATGACGACGGTGGTCGAAACCATAATGCCGCCCATGGTGGGGACGCCCATCTTGACGATGTGGCTGGCCGGCCCTTCCTTGCGGATTTGCTTACCGGCTTTTTTGAGCTTGAGGAGGGTGACGATCGGGCGGCCGATGAGAACCGTAACGATGAAGGCCAGACTCGCCAGCGCCAGCGAGACGGCCATGTTCTGATTTGGATCGGTCGGCATGACGCTGGCCATCAGAACCCCCAGGTTCGTATGGCCGGCTCCGGTTGCGTCGATCATGCGGTTGGGTTCGATCCCTCGGTCGCGTGAGCGAGCGCCTGAACGATGCGCTCCATCTCCAAACCTCGTGACCCCTTGAGCAGCACCAGATCCCCATCGGACAGGTCAGACAGGAGGGCGGCGATCAACTCCTCGCGCTGGTCTTCGCGGAATGATTGCACGCTAACCGTTCGACCGTCGACATTGGCGGCATTCGTCGCCGCCTCGGCCAGCTTCAGCGCCAGGTCGCCATAGCTATAGAGCCGGTCCACAATGCGCGATGCCGCCTCGCCTACCAGCTTGTGCTGGGCGTCGGTTTCGGCCCCGAGCTCGCGCATATCGCCCAACACGGCGATGCGTCGATTCGCCCCGGTCTCCTCGAGCACGCGCAGCGCGCTCAGCACCGAGGGCGCACTGGCGTTGTAGGTATCGTCGATCAGCAACGAGCCATTTGGCCCTGGAACGGGAACCAGTCGGATTTGCACCTCGCGCGATCTCAGCGCGCCCAGCATCTCATCCGGCTCGAGTCCGAACACATGCCCCGTCAGCAAGGCGGCCATTACCAGCTCGACCGAATGCGCGCCGGCCAGCGGCAGCTCGACGTGACGCGACGGCCAGAGCCCATGCAGCTGAAAGGCAATTCCCTTGTTCCCGAAGGTTTCCAGATCGGTGAACCAGAGCGCATTGTCCGGCGTCGAACCGTAGGACAGCACGGTCGCCGGGGTGAATTCCGCCATGGCGCGCACGCGAAAATCGTCGCCGTTCAACACCGCGACGCCGGACACATCGAGCGATGCCGGCAGCTCGCGCTTCGTTTCCGCGATCGCTTCGATAGTGCCCATCCGTTCCAGATGAATCGGATGCACGTTGGTGACGACTCCAACCTTCGGCCTGGCGATCGACGCCAGCAACGCGACCTCGCCCATCGCGTACGCGCCCCCCATCTCCAGCACGGCCATCTGGATGTCTGGCTCGATTTCGAGGATCGAAAGCGGCAGCCCAATCTCGCTGTTCATATTGCCGGGACTGCGATAGGTGCGAAAACGCGAACCCAACACCGCCGCGATCGTTTCCTTGGTGCTGGTCTTGCCCAAACTGCCGGTCACGCCCACGACGCCAATATCCAGCTGCTTCCGCCGAGCGGCAGCAAGCTGCTGCAAGGCCCCGACCGGGGCAGGAACCGCGATCAACGGCAGCGGCGCATCCGTGTGTTGCGCCGCCCAATCTGAACGCACCAGCGCAGCGGTGGCGCCATGCGCCGCGGCGTCGACGACGAAAGTGTGCCCGTCGTGCACCTCGCCCTCGACCGCGATGAAGAGATCGCCCGGCACGACATCGCGCGAATTCCGCTCGATCCAGCGGAACCGTGTTCCGGGATCGAGCTCTCCGATCACCCGGGCGCCGGTGGCATCCAGCAGCTCGGCGAGTGGAATGGGCGGTGAGGTCCGCGGGGTCGCGGTGACAGGCATCGGGACTACCTCTAAGGCAAGCGTTCGGCCACGCGCATGATCGCGCTGCGGCTGCGGGGATTCCGTTCGATTTCTTCGTCCGACGGCTTGACCGGCTTTCCGACCGGTTTCAGCCGAGGAACGGTCTGGCAGGTGCACACCGGTTGCTCCGGCGGGCAGATGCAGGTCGCGCTCTCGCGAGCGATGAACTGCTTGACGATTCGGTCTTCCAGCGAATGGAAGCTGATTACCGCGAGCCGGCCGCCCGGCGCCAGCGACGCGACCGCCGCCACGAGCGCATTCGACAGCGTTTCGAGCTCGTCGTTCACGGCGATGCGCAACGCCTGGAAGGTGCGCGTGGCCGGATGAATCCTGCCGCGCGGCCCGGCGGCGCGTTCCACGATGGCGGCCAGCTGGGCGGTCGTTTCGATGGGCTGCTGACCGCGAGTCCGCACGACGGCCGCGGCGATCCGCCGAGAATTGCGGTCTTCGCCGTAGCGCCAGATCAGGTCCGCGAGCGATTGCTCGTCCAGCTCGTTGACCAGGTCGGCCGCGGACGGTCCGCCGGTTGTATCGAAGCGCATGTCCAGCGGGCCATCGAGCCGCAGGGAAAAACCGCGCTCTGGGTCATCGATTTGATATGAGGAGAATCCGAGATCGAGCAGCACGCCATCGAGCGGCAACATGCCGGCCGCGGCCTCATGAAGCGTCGCGAACGATCCGTGCACCAGCACGAGCTGGTCGCCCAATCGGAGCGCTTCGCCCCGCTCGATAGCAGCGAGATCGAGATCGAACGCGATCACCCGCCCGGCCGGCGCCGACCGCGCCAGCAACAGCTGTGTATGCCCACCGCCACCGAAGGTTCCATCGGCATACCGCCCACCCGGTTTCGGCTGCAGGGCATCGACCGCCTCATCCCAAAGCACCGGTTGGTGATGCAACGCCGCGAAGTAGGTCATCGCGCCCACCTCTCCCGCTCACTGTCATCCTGAGCAAAGCGAAGAATCGCTCCCGGTGTACCCGGAAGACTTGGACGAAATCGGCAACGATGCTGCCGCTCGGACGACTGCATTGCTGGCCAGAACGAAGAGAGATTCTTCGCTTCGCTCAGAATGACAACTGGGGGAATGACAATGGGGATGGTATGGACACGAATCAGATGAGACCGGTGAAGCGGCCGGCGAGGTCGGTGCTTTGCTCGTCCATTGCCGCTTGTTGCGCCTGCCACCCGGTCTGACTCCAGATTTCGATCGAGGTGTTGACCCCGACGACGACCGCTTCACGCTCGATACCGGCCCACGACCGCAGCTCGGGCGGCAGCAAAATGCGGCCCTGGCTATCGAGCTCCAGATTCGCGGCTTCGGCGTACATCAGCCGCCGGAAAGCACGGGCCTCCGGATCGGCCAGCGGGAGGGCATCGACCTTGGCGGCCAGCGGTTCCCAGCTTTCCAAAGGATAGAGCACGAGGCAAGGATCGATCCCCCGGGTGAGGATGACCGTGCCGGAGAGGGACTCGCGGAAACGGGCCGGCACCGCCAGCCGCCCCTTTTGATCGACGTTGTAGGTAAAGCGTCCGAGAAACATCTGTTTCGCTGTGGTTCCAGGAGCCGGTTTACCGGGTCACGGTCGACCCGAGTTATCCACATCATCCCCCACTTATCCCCACAATTCCCTCCACTTGTCCACATGGTAGGGATTTTTCGGTGTACGGACAACCACCGGTTGCGGAAAACGCGTCCGGGACCTGGGACTTGGGACCTGGGACCTGGGACCTGGGACCTGGGACCTGGGACCTGGGACGATCGTAGCGGAGGGTGTCTCTGCCCTCTCGTTTCGGGGTAGATCGACACGAGAGGACAAAGAGGTCCTTCGCTGCGATCCGCTAACCGAACAATTCCTCGGCCAATTGGTCGAGCGAATCAATCCGCTTACCTTCCAGCAGCTCGGGGAGGCGGTAGAACATATCGCCGCCTTCGCCGTGCTGCCCGTGGATCTGCGTATGCCGCCGGAGCGCCATGGCGAGCGCCCGGCGCGGGAATTGGTCGTCCAGGGGCCAATCGTAGGCGTCCAGGAATGTACGCAGCAGCCGCTTGTCCCCTTCGAAGACATCGAGATGCAGCTTGCCCAGCTCGACATGCGGATCGGCGGCCATGGCGTCCCCCCAATCGATGATCCCGCTCAATCGACCCCGTTCGATGAAGGGATGACGTACGAATATGTCGCTATGCACAAAGCTGGGTGGCGCCATGGCCGCCGATGCGACCCAGTCATCGACCTGATCGACGAGCTGTTGCGGAAAGCCGCCGCTGCGTGCGCCCTGGGAGACTGTGCGGTCCATCCACGTATCGATCGTGGGCAGCCCCTCGTGCGGCAGCGCATGGATCAGGCGAAGCTGGGCGCCCAGGTCGGCCGCAATTTGGAGACGTTCGTCGAAATCGAGATTGGCTTCGTGCCAATCTCGTCCCGGAATACGGCTCAGGACCAGATACGGAACCGGTTGTTCGTCGCCGGGGAACAGCTCGCCCGATCCGAGCAAACGCGGGGCCAGGATGCGTTGGTCCAGCGCCAATCGTTCCTGGGCGCGCCGCTCGTTCTCCCAGGTCGCTCGCCATGCGCCCGCGAACCCAAAGAACTTGACGACGACCTCGCCCGACAGCACCGCCGGGTAGCTTCCGCCGCGACCGGGCGCCGCATCCGCTTCGAGACGCAGCCCGTGCCGGTCGAGCGCTGCCGCCGCCAGCGGCAGCCAGATGCCCGAACGATCGCGCAACTCTGCCCAGGATTCACCCGGGCCAAGTCGCGGCGATGCCTGGCGGCTCAGACGGCCGCTCCCTCGCCGATCCGGGCGAGCACCGCTCCGGCGGCGATCCGATCGGCCGGCGCCACCAGTACCTCCTGCACCAGCCCGGCACGGTGCGCGCGAATCTCGTTTTCCATCTTCATCGCTTCGACCACGGCCACCAGATCGCCCGCGGCCACGTCGGCGCCCGCTTCCACAGCCACACGCAGCACGGTCCCCTGGATCGGGCTGATCAGATCGGCGCCGCCATGCCCTCCGGCCGCGCCCGCGCCGTTCGAGCTTCGCTTCGGAGCGGCTTTCACCCCGGCAGCGGACCGGCCGGCCGGCTGAAGCGGTTCGCCAAAGGTGCGCACGGTGAAACGCCGACCATTCACCTCCAGCAACTGCTCATTCACGCTCAGGGACTCCACCGGAATAGCGGCATCGCCGTCCCAGGCGGGCGGAATCACCTCGGGATGCTCTGTCAGATAGCGCGTGGTCACCCCACCTTCGATGAAGGCAGGATCGTCCAGCACGCGCCGGTGAAAGGCGATCGTGCTGGGCACCCCCTCGATCTGGAATTCGTCCAGAGCCCGGCGCGCCCGTGCCAGCGCTTCACCGCGGTCTCGCCCGGTGATGACCAGCTTGGCGATCAGCGAATCGTAGGCCGGCAACACGACAAATCCTGGCTCGGCGGCGGAGTCGATCCGCACGCCCGGTCCGAGCGGAAAACGCAGCGCGGTGATCTTTCCCGGAACCGGGGTGAAGTTGCGCCCCGGATCCTCGGCATTGATGCGGAACTGGATCGAGTGCCCGCGGGTCTCGATCGATTTCTGCGTGAAGGACAGCGGCCGACCTGCCGCCACCAGCAGTTGCTCCCGCACCAGATCGATCCCGGTGGTTTCCTCGGTAATGGTGTGCTCGACCTGAATGCGGGTGTTCATCTCGAGGAAATAGAAGGCGCCGCTCGATTCGACCATGAACTCGACAGTGCCGGCATTCTGATAGCCGACTTCTCGGGCGAGCGCGACCGACGCCTCACCCAGCGCCTGCCGGGTCGCGGGGTCGAGCGCCACCGCGGGAGCTTCTTCGATCAGCTTCTGGTGGCGGCGTTGCACCGAGCAATCGCGCTCGCCCAACCAGACGGCATTGCCGTGACTATCGGCCATGAGCTGCATTTCGATGTGCCGCGCCGCGCCCAGATAACGCTCGGCGTAGACCGCCGCATTGCCGAAATAGCGAAGCGCCTCGCCGCTGCTGCCGGTGTAGGCCGATTCGACCTCATCCGCCGACAAGGCGACCCGGAAGCCACGTCCTCCGCCACCAGCCGACGCCTTGAATGCGACCGGAAAACCGATCGATTCGGCCGCGGCAATCGCCACATCGAGATCGGGCAATGGCTCGCCTGTACCGGGAACCACCGGCACCCCGGCTTGCACTGCAATCGCCCGCGCCTCGATCTTGCTGCCCATCGCCGCAATGGCGGATGCCGGCGGACCGATGAAGGTAATGCCGGCCGCAGCGCAGCGCTCGGCGAAGTTCGCGTTTTCGGCCAGGAATCCGTAGCCGGGATGAATCGCGTTCGCGCCAGACTCGATCGCGCGTTCGACGATCTGCTCGATATCCAGATAGGGCAGCCCATTAGCATCGGTGAGCGCATAGGCATCGTCCGCCAGGCGGACATGCAACGCCCGCTCCTCGCCAGAGCCGTAGACGGCCACCGTTCCCAGACCGAGATCGCGGCAGGCGCGGATGATGCGCACGGCGATCTCGCCCCGGTTGGCTATCAGCACCCGATCGAAGGACATCGTGGCTTACCCCTCGGTTTGCGTCGGTTTCACGTACGTTTCGTAGTACCAGGTATCGAGCAGATCGGGATCGCGCAAATCCCAGGGCAATGGTGCATAGCGGATGCTGAGATTGTCCTCCATCCCCCGGCACGCGTCGTGGAGCATGGCGACCTTGTCATTGCCCAGACATTCACGGCGGAAATCGGCATACCCATCGATCTTGCGATTCATGATCCAGCCGATAAAACTCGCCAGCTCGGCATTCTTCGGATCGAGCATATAGGCGTTCACGATCCGCGCGTAGCGCGTTCGGTAGCTTCCCCAGGAAACCCCTTCGCGGAAATGGCCCACGACGGCATTGGTCCCATCGGTATCGAGCTGTTCGAAGGCACGCTGGATCGATCCGGGCAGAGTTGCTTCCAGCCCGTCGATCTGGGCCGCCATGGCGGTGCGCAGCTGAGCCAGCTGAGCGCGCTGATCGTCGGTCAGGGTCGATTCGTCCAACGGCGCGGCGCCGTACATGCTCCCGCCGGCGACCCAGGACCCATCGTCCTCGAGCAGGCAATTGGTAAACAATTCGAGCGGCGCCGGGTCGATATTTGCTCCGGACGTTTGGGTCCAGTACCGGCCGAAGTTCTCGCATCCTTCATCGGCGCTCACGGCCGGGATCGGCAACCGGTCGGTGAGCCCGGTCGTCGAGGAGGGTGCATTGCGCGAGGCGAGGAAGGCCACCAGCATCAATGCGGCGCAGATGATTCCGGCAAGCACGACTCCGCCGAGCGCAGAACGGTCGAAGCGGCGACGAAGCGATTTCGGTTGTGCGGGTGTCGCCATGCTCACGCGAGCCAGAGTCATTCCTGGAAGACCAAACAACGCGCGCAACGGTACCACGCTGCACACTGTCCGGGACGATCGGGCTCCCTGAGCGAGCACGGAGCTATAGAGCTCCCGTTTCTTTACAATCTCATCGAACGAGCGATTGTGCACCGTCGAGGAGGACGATATGGCAATAGGAGTGGACGAACCCACCCGCACGATGACCGGCTGGCAAGCCGTGGTGGAAGCATTGCGCGCGGAGGGCGTACCGTATGTCTTCGGTCTGCCCGGCGATCCGGGACACCTCTACGATGCCGTCTATGAGCTGGAACAGGATGGCGGTCCAACGGCAATCGGGGTCCGCTACGAGACATCGGGCGCGTTCCTGGCGATGGCCTACCAGCGGGTCAGCGGCCGGCTGGCCGCCTGTTTCGGTTGTCCCGGCCCGGGGATCGCCAACCTCGTCCCCGGTGTGCTCGAAGCCTTCTCCGGCTGCACGCCGATGCTCGTCCTGGGTGTGCGCGCCAGCCGGCAAACCAACGGCATGGGCGCCTTCCAGGAAACCGATCATATCGGCATGATGCGGCCGATCACCAAATGGGCGACCACCGTCGAAGTCCCCGAGCGGATCCCCTGGACCATCCGCCGCGCGATCCAGCTCGCCCAGACAGGCAAACCGGGGCCGGTCTATGTCGAGCTGCCTGCCGATATCGGCATGGGAACGTTTGCCATTCCACCCTATCGCAAAGCCAGCGCGGGCACCCGCCCCGGTCCGAACGCCGTCGATCTGCTGCGCGCCGCCGATCTGATCGCTGCCAGCAAACGCCCGCTCATCATCACCGGTGGCGGCTGCTACCTTTCCGGCGCCGGCAATGCAGTAGCCGAGCTTTCGGCGCGATTCGGTATCCCCGTGCAGACGACGGCGGCCGGCCGTGGTTCGGTGGCGGAAACCCATTCCCTCTTCTGCGGGGTGGTCGGTCTCTATCGCACGACATTCCCAAAGCAAATCTACGAGTCGGCCGATCTGATCGTGACAGTCGGTTCACGCATGGAAGAATTCCAGGGCGGATTCTTCGATCCGGGCGCCGCGAAGCACGTGATCCAGATCGAGATCGACGATTTCGAGATCGGCCGCAACTGGTTGCCGGATGTCGCACTGCAATCGGACGCACGCCAGGCGATCGAGGCGCTCGATGGCGTCTTGCAGGACCGCGCGCTGCCCCGGTTCGACGCCTGGGCGATGGAAGTCAGCGAAGGACGTAACATGGCCATCGCCGGCGCGCGGGCCGATGCCGAAGCCTCGATGGCGGACGGGTCGATGCCAATGAAAGGCAAAGCCATTGTTTCGGAGATCAACCGCGTCTTCGGCCATGACACGATCCTGGCGAAGGAAAACGGCGGTCAGGATCTTTGGGTCTACTACTGGCCCTATTACCAGGTGCTCGATCAGGGCTGCTGCGTTGCTCCGGCTGAGCAAACCGCTATGGGTTACGGCATCATCGGCGCGATGGCCGCCAAGCTGGCCGCGCCGGACAAGAAGGTCGTCTCCACCTCCGGCGATGGCGCCTTCCAGATGTCGATCCACGAGCTCGGCACCGCTGTGCAAAACAAGCTCGGCATCACCTGGGTGGTCATGAATGACCATTCCTTCGGTTGGGTGCAATGGATCCAGCGACGCGGGCTCGACAACCGCATCGTGGCGACCTCGTTCGAGCCGGGCATCGACATCATCGCCACGGCTAAAGCCGCCGGGTGCGACGGCGTCCGGGTCGAATCGCCCGATCAGCTCGGGCCGGCTCTGGAGACCGCAATCGCCGCCAACGCCCGGGGCATCCCGTTCGTCATCGAGGTCCCGGTCGACCAATCGCATCACCACGCCGAATTCGACCGCTTCCACGGCTTCGAACCGCTGTCGTCGAGCGCTACGGTGTGAGGTTGGTCCTGGGTCCTGAGCCCGGGGTCCTGAGACGCACGGAGGGCATGGATTCCGCGCCATGCCGTGTCCGGGTCTGACTGCTGACTGCTCCAAAGCGTCTCAGGACTCCGGACCCGTAACTCAGGACTCCGGCTGCATGCCCAGGTCGATCAGGTCCTGACGGGTTGGGCGCTTGATGGTGATGAGATCGCCGAGGGTGGCGTAGTTGCTGCCGGAGAGACGGCAGATGGGATCGAGCTTTTTCGGGTCGATGCGGTCCCCGGTGAAGATACGTTCGGCAACATGCATGCGCACCACCTCACCGGCCACGAGATTACCCGTCCCACCTCCGAACGGGATCACATCGGTCAACGTGCATTCCATCGAGACGGCCGCTTCGCCCAGCCGCGGGCTCTTGACCAGATCGGACGGTACCGGGGTCAGCTTGACCCACTCGAACTCGCTTTCGCCTCGCTGCAGGTTGGCAGAGGTTTGGTTCAGCTGTTCCAGCATCTCCATGCCACCGACGTTGTAGACGAAATCACCGTGATGTTGAGCATTCAGCAGCGAATCCTTCACCCCGGAGCTGACGAAGCAAACCACCGGCGGCGGATCGGACGACAGGACGGTCGTGAAGGAAAAGGGCGCGATGTTGGGTGTCCCGTCCGGCGCGAGGGTCGAAATCCAGGCGATCGGGCGCGGCACCACGATCGCCGTCAACTGGAAATAGATCTCCCGGTCCTTCGCGTCGGCAGTGTCGAACGTGCGGTATGGCTCCGTCATACCAGCGGTCGCAACCCGCGCTCGATAGCGTCCCGCTGTTCCTCGAGCCAGGGCGGGAGCTGCAATGCGCTTCCCAGCTCCTGCTCATCGACCCCGAAGCCGGGCGGATCGGTGGCAACCTCGACCAGCAAGCCATCGTGCGTTCTCAGATAGATGCTCTTGAAGTACTTGCGGTCACGCACCTCGGTGACGTCGTAACCCAGCCCGAGCAAATGCTCGCGCCACCGGAGCAGATCGTCCTCATCGGTCGCGCGCCAGGCGACATGGTGGGTCTGCCCGACCCCCTCGCGCGCTTTCGGCGAGGTCGGCCGCCAGCCGAAGAGCGTGAAATCGCTGCCGTATCTCACCTCGGATCCGTCGTAATTCGCCCAGAAATAATGTTTGGTGTCGGGATCGTCCTGGTTGAGACTCATCTTGACCAGCTTCAGCCCGAGCGCCTTGGTATAGAAGTCGTGTGCGGCGTCGAGATCGTCGGTCATGCCCGTGATGTGGTGGATGCCATGCAGGCGCATTTCCCCGGTCGGCGCCGCGATCGGCTCCGGCCAGGTCTTGGCGCGGATCGCCGCTTCATCGCGACCCTCGGGAAAACGGCTGGGCGGTGGCACCATCAAGTTCTGACCGAGCGCATCCGCCGGTTCGTCGATCTGGAAGCCGGGACCGTCGGTGGCGATCTCGATGACCTGCCCATCGGGGTCGGTGAAGTAGATGCTGGTGAAATAGCCGCGGTCGTAGGGGCCGGTGACCCGCACCCCGTTATCGGTCAGCCAGCGTTTCCACATCAGCAGGGTGTCGTCGCTTTTCGTGCCGAGCGCGACGTGGTGAATCCCGCCGATGCCGTAGCGTCCGCGCATGGCTTGCGGCCACTCGAAAAAGGTCAGCAGCGTGCCCGGGGCTCCCTGCTCGTTCCCGAAATAGAGATGGTAGGTATCGGTGCGGTCGAAATTGACCGTCACCTTGACCAGGGCGAGTCCCAGGATGTCGCGATAGAAGCGGAGCGTTTTGCGCGCATCCCGGCAAACGAGGGTGACATGATGGAATCCGGTAGTAACGAGCTGGGACATGCCGCCCTCCTTTCGAGGATCAATAGCCCTTGTTGCCGTAGGTACGCCGATAGAGTCCAGCGAGAAAGGTGAGAATGACGCTGCATCCGGTGCGGGCCGTCAGATCCTTGACATCGCGGGACGGGTCGATCTCCACCACATCGAGCGCGGCAACCTTGGGATGCTGCCCACAGAGCCACATCCCTTCCAACAGCTGCCAGGCACTCAACCCTTCGGGCGTGGCGGCCGAGGTGCCGATGGTGTAGGGATACGCCAGGCAGTCGATATCGACACTGACATAGATCAGATCGGTTCCCTTGCCCGCCAGCTCCAGCGCTTCGGTGACACACGCCTCCATGCCGCGCTGTTGCACCTCGCGCCCTGTGACGATCCGCGAGCCCTGATCGAGCAGCTCCTTGTAGTAATACGACGCATTCATGAACCCGTGGATACCGATTTCCACGAAGTTGGCCGGATCGATCTTTGGCTCGCGTTCCAGGATCTGGCGAAACGGCGTGCCGTTATGATTGCCATGCTCGAAGCTGCGAATATCGAAATGCCCGTCGAAGTTGATGACGCCGATCTTCTTGCCGGGGTTCGCTTTCGCAAATCCACGGATCGCTGGCGCGGTGATCGAATGATCGCCGCCGATGGTGATCGGCACGAACGGCTGCCCCAACCCGAGCGCGCCGGCGATGGCGTCTTCGATGTTCTGGTGCGCCTTCTCGACATTGGTCAGGTGTCCGGAAATATCACCCAGATCGCGCACCGTCATCTTTTGGATATCGGTATCCCAATCGGGCGAAAAGGTCACGTTGTAACGAAAGCCCATTCGCACCGCTTCCGGACCGCCCGCGGCCCCGGACGGCGTGATCGAGGCACTCGAATACGGCGCGCCGATCAGCCCCGCATCGAGCGGGGATGCGAAATCCCACTCGGTCAGCCAGTTGCTGATGCGGATCTCATGCGGGTCCTGCCAGGGAGCGCGCTTAGTGACCGACGGAGTCTTCAGCGTTGGAATCGACGGATGCGGCATGGTTGTTGGTGATTCTCCAGTTCTTGTCGAAAGACAATGGTCCTGAGCCCTGAGTGCTGAGCCTGCGACGATCGTAGCGAAGGGCCTCTGTGCCCTCCCGTGTCCACCCCAAAGGCCGGCGTAATGCAAGACGTCTCTGTGCTGCTGCCCTTCAGGACACCAAGGTCCTTCACTACGACCGGTCGGCCGTTAGTCGGCCGCCGTCGCGTCCTCGTTGCAAGGCACGTTCAGCCAGCCCGATTTGAATGGCACGACCTTGGCTTCGTCCGGATAGTACCGGTGCCGCCACAGGCAGCCATTGTCATTGCCCAGCAAGTGAAGCGAAACCGAGGTCATCTCCGATGTGGTCGTCACTTCATGGATATCGGTTTCGGGCAAGAGCTCGTACATGTCGCCCGGAACCAGCGAGCGGCGCTCCTGCGTTTCCAGCCGGGCGACCTCGTCGACGGAGCCGTCATCGGTGCGTGTATAGACCACCTCGTCCTGATTGCCGCGATAGAGCCCCACCAGTCCCCAGGCGAGATGATCGTGCACCGGCGTGTGCGCGCCTGGCGGCACCACCAGACTGGAAAAGGCCAGACTGCCATCGCCGGCGCGATAGAGCAGCCACATGCCGATGCCGCTGCCCATGCCGCTGTCTTCCCTGGGTTCCATGAATTCCTGTGGAAGCCAGTCGGGATCCCGCATCAGCTCGGCCAGGTGCGGTTCGATCCATTTCACGATCGAGGCGGTGTCGGTCGTGCTGCCGCGAATCTCATCGACCTTGGCGATGAAATCCCGCAACTTCGGCGATTCGACGAACCACTCGTCGCGGCCCGTGGGCGGCGCGGTTATCACGACACACATGCGAACGATGCCCTTTCCTGGTTATGCAAAACGGTCGTACCGCGGAGACGGTACGACCGTAATTCTCGCATGGAAGCGCCCGGGGCCTGGGCCCCGCACCAACGCCCCTACCCCTCGCCGAGATACGCCTTGCGAACCATGTCATTGACGATAAGCTTGCTCGCGTCGTCGGCCAGCACGATCTCGCCGGTTTGCATCACATAGCCGCGGTTGGCCACGCTCAGCGCCATCAGTGCGTTTTGCTCTACCAGCAGCACCGTCGTGCCCTGCTCGTTGATCTCGCGAATGATGGTGAAGATCTGATCGACCAGGATCGGCGAAAGCCCCATGGACGGCTCGTCGAGCAGGAGCAGCCTCGGACGGCCCATCAGGGCGCGACCGATCGCCAGCATCTGCTGCTCGCCGCCCGAGAGCGTACCGGCCTTTTGGGTCGCCCGCTCGTTCAGGCGGGGGAAGAGCTCGTACACCCGGGCCAGATCGCCGGGGTCGGCGTGTCCCCGGGCATACGCGCCCATTTCGAGGTTTTCCAGCACCGTCATCAGCGGAAAAACGCGACGCCCCTCGGGTGACTGCACAATGCCCAGGCGGGTGATCGAATGAGCGGCCATCCCCTCGATCTGGCTTCCCTGAAAGGTGATCGATCCTCGGCGCGCTTGCACCAACCCGGAAATGGTCAGCAACGTAGTCGATTTGCCGGCGCCGTTCGATCCGATCAGCGTGACGACCTCGCCTTCGTCGACGGTGATCGAGATGCCTTTGAGCGCGTGGATGTTGCCGTAATAGGTATTGACGTCGGTGAGCTCGAGCATCGCCATGGGTCAGGCTCTCCCGTCCGCGCGGGCTTCACTGGACGCCGCGGCAGCCTCTGCACCGGATTTGCCGAGATACGCTTCGACGACCTTGGGGTTGCGCTGCACCTCGACCGGCGATCCATCGGCGATCTTCTCGCCATGGTCCAGGACAGCAACTTGATCGGAAATACCCATCACCACCCGCATATCGTGCTCGATCAACAACAGCGTCAGGTTCAGCTCCGTTCGCATCCGGTCGAAAAAGCGCGTCATCTGCGCGGTTTCCTGGGGGTTCATGCCGGCGGTCGGCTCATCGAGCAGCAGCAGCTTGGGCCAGCTTGCCAGCGCCCGCGCGATCTCCAGCCGCCGCTGATCGCCGTAGGAGAGGCTCTTGGCAAATTCGTTCTCTTTGCGCCCGAGTCCAACGTAGGCCAACCACTGCACCGCGGCCGCTCGTGCATCCCGCTCTTCGCGGGTGACCGAGGGCAGCTTCAGCAGCGCCCCGAACGGACCGGATTTCAGCAGCGGATGCATGCCGATGAGCACATTCTCCATGGCGGTCATATTGGCGAACAGCCGGATGTTCTGGAATGTGCGCGAGATCCCGGCTGATGCCACCTGGTCGGGCCGCAGATTCTGCCCGGTGGCTGACTGGATGACCCGGCCATTGAATTCGATCGATCCCTCGCTCGGCTGATAGATACCCGCGATCATGTTGAACAACGTGGTCTTGCCAGCGCCATTCGGACCGATCAACCCCTGGATCGAACCTCTCGGGATTGCCAGATCGACGTCATTCACAGCCGTCAGACCGCCGAATCGCTTGGTCACGCCGCTGGCGCGCAGCACAGTCCCGGTCAACTCGGCGTCGGGAGTTGGTGTCGTGACGCTCATCGACCCTCGTCTCCCAGGGTCAGCTCCTGACCGGCATGTTCGACATCGTAGGCCTGCTGGTTTTCGGCCTCCGCAATATCCTCGGTTTCCGGATGCAGCTC
>DASTFJ010000321.1:0-6399 GCA_035708745.1 Thermomicrobiales bacterium
GATTCCTCCCCGGCCCCCGGGACTACTGGCGCGGGAACGGCTGGTTGAGGAGATCGAGCGGAATCTGGTCGATTCCCGCCTCATCCTGGTGGCGGCTCCCGCTGGATACGGAAAGACCACCATCCTGACCGAGTGGGCGCACACGACCAGCCGCGCGGTCGCCTGGCTGAATGTCGAGCCAGAGCAAAACGATCCGGAGCGACTCCTGCGCTACCTGGCGACCTCCTGGAGTGTCGCCGATCCCAAGGTATTGCGCTCTGCGGTGGGGTTGCTCCTCGAATCGTCATTACCTGCGCTCGATCTGGTGGCCCGCGCGATGGCCAACTACGCGCTGCTGGCGGAGATTCCCGTGGCGTTCGTGCTGGACGACCTCCATCTCATCCGGGACCCGGCTTCCTGCGACCTTCTGCGCTTTCTGCTCGAGCATTTGCCGCCCGAGTTCCGGTTCATCGTGGCCGCCCGCTCGCAGCCGGGCATGTTGGCGCCACGGCTGCGGGTGCGCCAGCGCCTCTTTGCAATCGGCCCCACTGAGCTTGCCTTCAGCACAGAGGAAACGACATCATTTTTCGTGCGGTCACGCGGACAGGCGCTCTCGGACGACGAGATCGGCCGAGTGCAGGAACAATGCGAAGGCTGGGCCGCTGGGCTCCAGCTCATGGCACAGTCGAGCGCGACGCGATCCGGAGCGCCGGGGGCGTTCACTGGCGACCACCGGGAAATCCGGGAATACCTGACGGCGGAGGTGCTTGGCGAGCTCGATGACGCGACGCGCCAGTTTCTGGAGCAGATCAGCATGCTGGACCAGTTCTGTGCACCGCTCTGCGATGCCGTCACGGCGCGGACGAACAGCCGGGAGATTCTGGACAGAATCGAACGGGCCAACCTCTTTCTGCAACCGCTGGACGCGGAGCGAGCCTGGTACCGGCTCCATCCCCTCCTGCGCGACGCACTGGGTCGCGATCTGCAGATGTCTCCCGAGCTCGACGAGCCGGACCTCCATATACGCGCGGGACATTGGTTCCTCCAGCAGAAGATGATCGACGAAGCATTCCGCCATGCCGTCGCCGCCGCCAACCCAGGGCTGGTCGCGCAGATCGCCGAATCCTATGTAGTGATGAAGCTCGAATCTGGCGAGTACCGCACGGTGCAGCGCTGGGTGGAGTCGGTGCCAGACGATTGGTACGCCGCCTGCCCGGAGCTCAATATCCTGCGCATTGCGTTCCTTGTCTTCTCTGGCGACGTCGAGGGAAGCATCGCCATCATGGACGAGCTCGATACCCGAATCCACCTGGACTCTGGCGAAACCGCTGTTCGCCTCGGCGCCAAGATGGCGACGGCGCGCTGCGCCATTGCATGTTTTCTCGATCAGGTGCCGCAGGCGGAAGCCTATGCTGCCCGAGCGCTGCGTGACCTGGACGTGGACGATGTCACCTTTCGAGCCAATACGCATCATGCTCTGGCCGATACCTATCGCCGGCACAGTCGCTGGGACGATGCGATGAGCCATTACCGGCACGTGCTCGATCTGGCGCATGACCCGGCCTTCCCGGTTCGCTCGGCGCATGTCTACGGCGCCGTGGCAGACCTCGAGCTGCGTCAGGGCCATTTGCACGAAGCGGCAAGCCTTTGGCAGAAGGATATCGCCGCTATCCAACGCCAATGGAGTTGGGGCAAGCTTCCAGTTCCAATCATTGGCTGGGCCTATATCCGGTACGGCGAGCTGCTCTATGAATGGAACGCGCTCGACGATGCGACCCGCGAGCTCGAACGTGGGTTGGAACGGGCCGAATTAGGCGGCGACGCCCGGGCGATGATCGCGGGCTACCTGCTGATGAGCCGGCTGCGCCTCTGCGCGGGTGATCTCCCTGCCGCCGCCGACTATGTGAATCGGGCCGAAGCGCTCAGTGCGCACGCTCCCTACCCGGAATGGCTCAGCAAGCTCGACCGCACCCGCGCACTCGTTTACGTACATCAGGGCGATGCCGCCGCGGCGCGCGAATGGTGGATGCGCACGCGCTCCAGAACTGAACTGGCGGCACGGCCCGAAAATCAGGAAGGCTATCTGGGACTCACTCATCTCATGGTGGTATTTGGAGACGATGACGACCGCGCCGATGTGCGCCAGATCCTCTCGAATCTGATCGTTCAAGCCAAATCCGAGGGGCGACTTGGCGTCGAGGTCGAGGCATTGGCGTTGCTGGCGCTGTCGCATCAGGCCGATGGGAACGATGCGGACGCATTGATCGCGATCGAGCGGGCGTTGCGATTGGCCGAGCCCGAAGGGCCAGTCCGGCTCTTCCTGGATCTCGGTGCTCCCCTGGCCGAGCTCTTGCACAAAGCCGAACGGCGCCGGGTGCTTTCCTCGTACGGGGTGCGGTTGCGGGCGGCGGGTATGCGTGTGATCCCGCGTCCGGCACATGGATTGGTCGAGCCCCTGAGCGAGCGCGAGCTCGAGATCTTACGGTTGGCAGCCGCGGGGCTGACGAACCGCGAAACCGGCGATCGCCTCTTCATCTCCGCTGAAACGGTGAAATCTCATCTTGGCAACGTGTACGCCAAGTTAGGGGTGCACCGCCGCACCGAGGCTGCCGCGCGCGCCAGGGAGCTCGGTCTTTTGCGCTGATCCGCGCATGAATATTGGATGCGTCGAATCCCCTGCCCGGATAGCCCGTTCGGGGGAGTACCTCGCGCCGTCCACTTCCTACTATCGAATCCAGCGGCATACGCCGCGGAATCGAGATTGGAGTACGGACATGGCGCAACAGCAACACCCAACCATCGGATCATGGCGAATCGTGCTCTCCCCGGACGGAGGGGAGTCGGTCAACCACGCGCTCATAACGTTTCTGGCCGATGGCGGCCTGATTTCCTCGCCCCCACCGGTCGAACGGTTTCCATTGGCGGAGGAAGGGGTGGTCTTCGTCAGTACCTGCCACGGAGCCTGGACCGCGACCGGGAGCGACCAGATCGAGCTCGGATTCCTTGGTCAAGGAACGAACAGCCGGGGTGAGCTCGAAGGATTCGGCTCGGTCCACGCCACTGGACAGGCAGACGCTAGTGGAAATCGCATTTCGGGCCGCTACCACTTCGAAATGGCCGGGTCGGATGGCGCGGTATTCGCCACCGAAGACGGGACTGTGCGCGGGGCGCGTATCACCGCCGCCAATCCCGATCAAGCTCGCTATCTGCCGGAAGCACTGGCGACCCCATCGGCGCATTAGAGCGATGTGCGGGTTCGTCGTCGCCTGCCAGGACCCCGGCGTTCGTGGCGCCTGCGTCGCGCTCGGCAGCCGGGGTAGCAAGAAAGGACGGATGATGCAATCGATCGAGACACTGATCGTCGGTGGAGGGCAAGCCGGTCTGGCCACCAGCTCTTTTCTCCAACAAGCCGGACGGGAACATCTCGTGCTGGAACAGGCCGATACGGCAGCCGACGTCTGGCAAAGCGGGCGGTGGGATTCGTTCCACCTCGTGATTCCGAACTGGACCTTCCGCCTCCCCGGCGCCGAATATGACGGTCCGAAT
The DNA here is from genome assembly GCA_035708745.1 of Thermomicrobiales bacterium. Lineage (GTDB taxonomy): Bacteria > Chloroflexota > Chloroflexia > Thermomicrobiales > UBA6265 > JAMLHN01. The sequence continues at coordinate 3,526 of DASTFJ010000321.1, forward strand.
CCGGATGGCTTCATGCCGCGCGGCGAGATCGTCGATCGTTTCAGCCGCTATGTCGAACAGTTCCAACTCCCCGTTCGAACGCAAACGCGGGTGAATTCGATCGAAGCCGATGGCACATCAGGCTATCGGGTTTCGACCTCGAATGGCGACTACCGCGCCCTCAATGTTGTCATCGCCACGGGTATGGAGCAGCTGCCCCGTATTCCAAAGGACGCGGAAGCCATCGCAAACGATGTGACCCAGATCCATAGCAGCGCCTATCGCAATCCGGATGCGTTGCCCCCGGGCGCGGTTCTGGTGGTGGGTAGTGCCCAGTCGGGTGCGCAGATCGCCGAAGAGCTCTATCAGAGCGGCCGGCAGGTCTATCACTCCGTTGGCTTCGCCGGCCGCGCTCCCCGGCGATATCGCGGGCGGGATATCTTCGACTGGTTATTCAACCATCTCCACTTCTTCGATTTACCGCCTGAGCAGTTCCCCGCGCCGATCGATCGGTTCGCGCCGCCGCACGTGACCGGAGCAATGGGTGGGCATACCCTGAATCTGCACCAATTTGCCAGTGATGGTGTGCGCCTCTTCGGCCATGTTGGCGGAGCCGATGGACACCAGGTGCGGTTCGAGCCCGATCTCCACGAGTGCCTCGGCCGGGCCGATGGATTCGAAAAGAACGTCCAGGAGATGATCGACACGTACGTTGCGGCGAGCGGCATGAACGCGCCCGCGGACGAATTGCCGCAGTTGAGTGATGGATTCGCGCAGCCGGTGGTCGATCAGATCGACCTGCGCGCCGAAGGCATCAGCGCGATCGTCTGGGCCACGGGATATCGTTTCGATTATGGCCTGGTGAAATTGCCGGTCGTCGATCCGAAGGGACGGCCGGTGTCGGCGAACGGCGTGACCGAGTTTCCCGGACTCTATTTCGTGGGCATGCCCTGGATGCCATCGCTCAGAACCGGGATTCTGCCGGGAATGGGCGAGCACGCCCGCTCGATCGCCGAACATATCATCGCCCGCTCCGGCAGCCGGCGACCAGCGCGCGCTGCCTGACCATCGAATGGGGATCGAACGTGACCGCTCCCCGTCGTGGCCCGCCGCAAGCAGCCTCAAGATTGATCGCTACGCCCGCCAGACGGCGCCGGCCATGTGATGGCAAGAGCCGCCTTTCATCAGCCTGGACGTTGTAAATCCAGACGTGAAATGATCGCGCCTGGTTTTTCGACGACGAGATCCCAGAATCGGTGAATTTGCTCCGCCTCTGAAAGGAGATGTTTGCGGTCGAACGTGGCAATCAATCCACATCTCGCCGCCAAAGCTCCGGCAATGATCGGAGCGTCTTTGGGTTCGATCAGTTCCGCGACTTCGTGAATGAGCCGCGAAGGTGGATTCCTCACGGCGAAGATGCCGAGAGCGATAAACGCTTCAAAATCTGGAATCGCCCGGATTGACTTCTTTGTGAGGTTCCTGCGTGTCTCGCCAAGAACGTAGCTGCTCGTGATCAACTCGACGGGGTGTTCTATTCCCAGCAGCACAAGATCGCGGGCGTAACCTGTCCGAGAGAGGGAGGCGGCAATCAGAACGCTGGAATCGATGAAGACCCTACGCCGATTCACGAGGCTCGATGCCGTACATCTCGCGCAGCAGTTCCTCCCGCTCGGATCGACCCGACTCGATCAAGTCTTCGAGCGTCAAGCCCTGTTCGGACAACGATTCGCCAATCTTGTCGAGCAACTCATTCGCGATGACCCTTTGGGGTGTGATAAGCACCCCAGCGGACGTGACGGAAACGGAGACGATATCGCCGCGTTTGATCCCCACTTGCTCCCGCACAGCGACCGGCAAGGTCACTTGTCCCTTTTCCTGAACGCGCACCAAATTCGATCTGGCCATGTCTGCCATACTTTCCGAAAGTCATACTTGCCAGCTTTTAGTGTAGCTCCGGAGTGCTACGCGCGCCAGACGACGCCGGTCATGCAGTGGCAGGAGCCGCCGCCTTTCATCAATTCGGAGACCTCGACTTCGATGACCTCGACACCGTGCGATTCGAGCGCGGCTTTGGTGATGGGGTTGCCAGCCGGAGTGACCACTGCCCGCGGACGGAGGGGAACGATGTTGAGCGCCATGCCGCCCTGCGATTCGGCCATGTCCGGCAGATCGACGATGGTGAAGCCGTGGCGCTTGAGATTTTCGTAGACGACCCAGGAGAGCTGGGTGGGCATGACCATGGCGATGTCTTTGTCGATGACATTGATGGTGCCGTCGATGTGACCGCAGCCGTAGGGGATCTCGACCTCGATGACCTCGGGAATGCCCGCATCACGAAAGGCGCGGGCGACCTGCTGCACACCGGAGCGGTTCGAACGCATACCGAGTCCGACGAAGACCAGATCCTCATTGGCGATCACCACGTCGGCCCCTTCGAAGGTGCCGTCGCGATCGACCGAGTGGACGATGGGCACCCCTTCGCGGGCGAGCGCCGCAGCAGTCCACCGCTCTTCTCCAGCGCGAGCGGCGGAAGCCATGCGCGAGATGACCGCGCCTTGCGGGGTCATGCAAAAGGTATCGCGACAGAAGTAGGCATTGGGGAGCGGCGCGCCGACCTCGCCGAGCTCCAGGACTTTGACGCCGTTTTCTCGATAGACCTCCATGAAGCCGTCGTGCTGCTCTCGGGCTTTGGCAGCGTCGATTGGGGAGAGCCAGAGCGCGGCGCGATGGTCGGGCACCTCGTCGATCTCCCAACCGGGACGGTGGGTCAGCACGGTGCGCAATGGATACCACTCGGCCGCAACGCCGCACTGTTCCCAGATGGTTCCGAGCTCGTCCAGGCGCGTTCCCGCGCGGGGAACCCAGCCATCGCCGCCGTGGGCGGAATCGTCCTGC
>DASTFJ010000322.1:0-8628 GCA_035708745.1 Thermomicrobiales bacterium
AGCCGCCTGCCGGACCCGAGCAGCAACGGAAAGACCAGCAGGTTGTAGCGGTCCACGAGCCCCGCATCGAACAAGCTCGCACTCAGCACGCCGCTGCCCTGCACCAGGATCGGATCGCCATCCGTCTCCTTGAGCGCGGCCACCTCGTCGATCGAGCGCAGGATCGTCGCCGGCCAGCGCGAATCGTCCGATGCCAGCGTGGTCGAGACCACATATTTCGGGAGCGTGTTGAACCGCGCGAATTCGTCCATCGTGGGCCAGACTGGCGCGAAAATCTCATAACTCCTTCGCCCAAACAGCAAGACCCCGGCTTCTTCCTGTTCCCGTCCCTTCAGCTCATAGACGGCCGGGTCGAACTCGACATCCTTGAAGGTCCACCCGGCATTGCGGTAGCCGTCGTCGCCACCCGGTGAATCGATCACACCATCGAGGGAAATGAACTCGGTTACGATCAGTTGACGCATGATTGGGCCCTTTCACGGTTGGTCAGCGGATTCTTCCGCCGAGTACTGCCAGATAGTCGCCACGCGCTCCGGGAATCGACACATCGCTCACCCTGGACGTCGCCAGCGTACGACTTTGACATATTGCGAAATCTGTTACATACTTCACAAAGGCTTATGGAACATCGTTCCAAACGTCCTGGGTGAAATTGCCCGATCCGCTCCGTCATGTGAGCTCTCGAGTTTCACCCGTTCCCCCAGGAGCGCGGGCTTCATCGCGCGACAGTACGCCAATGGTTCCCGAATCGTATGCAGCGCCGGGATCGTCGAGCCGTACTGACTGGCTCGTCGATTCGTCATGCCTCGTTTTGCGCTGCACGCTCTAAAGGACTAGAACCAGTTGAATTCCATGCCATTGGCCGATCTGCCCGAAACCGCGGAAACCGCGTCGTTCTCGGACTATCGCATCGGCCCCCAAACACTTCGTGCCCTCGACAAGATGGGCATCGTTACTCCAACTCCGATCCAGGTCCAGGCTGTTCCCGCCCTGCTCGATGGTCATGATGTCATCGGTCAGGCGCGCACCGGCTCTGGCAAGACCCTTGCCTTCGGCATTCCCGCCATCGAATTGGTCGATCCGTCGCTCAAGGCCGTGCAGGTGCTGGTGCTGACCCCCACCCGCGAGCTCGCAACCCAGGTCGCCGATGTGTTCGAGAAGCTCGTCGAAGGACGCGGCATCACCGTTGGGCTGCTCTTCGGCGGCCGCGCGGCCGGTCCGCAGCGCCTCATGCTCAAGAAGGGCGCGCAAGTCATCGTCGGCACACCCGGACGTGTGCTCGATATGCTCAACCAGGGCGCGCTCTGGCTCGACAAGGTGCGCTACCTCGTCCTCGACGAAGCCGATGAGATGCTCGACCGTGGCTTCGCGCCCGATGTCGAGCGCATCCTCGGACGCACCACCTCGGCTCGTCAAACCGCCCTTTTCTCGGCCACCGTTCCGGACTGGGTCCGCAAGACGGCCGATCGCCACCTGAATAATCCGATCGAGGTATCTGTCGATCCCGGTCCAGAAAATATCGCCCCGGTGCCGCACACTGCCTATGACGTCCCCAACGACGACAAGTTGTCGGTCCTCAAGCAGCTGCTCGATCAGCAGGGCGACGGTTCGATCCTTGTTTTCGGGCGCACCAAGCACGGGGTGAAAAAGCTCGCCCGCCAGTTGCAGGCTTCGGGCTACCCGGTCGCCGCGCTGCAGGGCAACCTTTCCCAAAATGCTCGTGACGAGGTGATGGATAACTTCCGCAATGGGCGTGTGCGCGTTCTGCTCGCCACCAATGTTGCCGCCCGCGGTCTCGACATCTCGCATGTCGAGCAGGTGATCAACATGGAGCTGCCGGAATCTCCACAGCTCCTCACTCACCGCGTTGGCCGGACCGGCCGCATGGGCCGTGAGGGCCAGGCCATCACCTTGCTCAGCCGTGACGATCATTCCAAGTGGCGCCAGCTCGAGCGTGGTCTTGGCCGTCAGATTTCTCGTAAGCCATGGCCCGGCGCGACCGCCGCGCTGGCCGATGACGGAGAGGTGATCGGCGTCGAGAACCTGACTCGGCACGATCCGCCGCACCGGCCTGCCGCCGCCGAACGCGCCCCGGTCGCCCATGGCGAAGGGCGCCGCCGGCCACCGCGGCCACAGCGAACCGAGCCGAAGGCACCCATCTGGAACGGTCAGCCGCTTCCGTTCGACGCGGTTTCGGCTGAGAACACGACCGAGAAGAACGGTAACCGGCCCGACGAGCCGCAGCGCTCCCGCCGCAACCGCCCCGAGCCGAACGGCAACCGCAAGATCGAAGCCGCTCCCGAGCCCCCCGAGGTGGACGGCAACCGCTGGAATTACGATTCCCGCGTCGAGCGTGACCGGCGCCGCCAGTCGCACAACGGCATCCGCCCGATCGCGCCAACGCTCTATACGAACCGCTCGTCCAGCGCGTCTCCGGGCATGCCCGGGGCCGATCGCCCCCGCCGCGAGCAGCCTTCCCGCACACAGGGACGGCAAAGCCGGGAAAATGGCCAGCCAACGCAGCAGAGCAATGGAAACGGCAACCGGCGATCGACAGCGAACGGGCACGGCGAGCGCTATGAGATCGAATGTGCCGCCTGCGGTCTGACGACCACTGTTCCCTTCAAGCCCGACAGCGGTCGCCCGGTGTATTGCCGAGACTGCTATGCGGCCATGAAGCCAGAGGGAACCAACCGCAATCGCTCTAACCGGAGCGGCCAGAAGCAAGAATCTCACCAGCCCCAGACTGCATAGTCATCGCGGCCGAGAAACGAAATGCAGATGCCCCGGCCAAAAGCCGGGGCATCTGCATAGGGACGCGAGCGGGGGAGAGGCGATGCACCCGCGAGCTACATCGGTACCGTTTGCGTTGGTAGCTCGACCTCCTTATGCGACTCCGGATCGTAGATGGCGGTCTTCCCGGGCGGAACCGAAGCGCGCAGGTAATACAGCGTTCCCATGATCACCGCGATGGGATAGAGCACGCAGTAGATGGCGGCTGATACCAGCTGCGCCCGATCCAGCGAAAAATAGTCGAGAATCATCCCGATGGTTCCGATGATCGGTCCCACCAAACCAGAGAGGGTTCCCACGGCAATGACCACGGCCAACCCGCGCAGCCATTTGCCGCGCACGCGGTTTGCGCTTACCGGAAGCGCTGCGCGTATCGACGTTTTGTCGATCACGACAGCCTGCGGGCTAAAGAACCAACCCACACCCTTGTAGAACGCCACTGGAATGAGCAGGATCGTAGCAGCCAGCAACGCGATCAGCACCGAAGCCGCGAGCGTGGCCGCATAGACCTTCGGGAAGAGATCCAGCGCATCGATCCACATCCGCCGAAACGTGAGCTTCTCACCTTGCACCAGCTTCCAGGTCGCATAGATCACCACCGGGCCGATCAGGCACGCCAGCAGAACCTCCTGGATTCCGCCCAATCCCGCTTGAATCACGAATTGATACAGGTCGCGCGCCGTGCCGCTCGCGAGATGCTGATCGATTCTGGTGAAGACATTGTCGTTGGCCCAATCCTCGATCTTCTGCCCGGCCCATGCGATCGGGAAGGCGATCACCCCGGTGGTGATGAAGACATAGCCGTACTTGAAATACATACGGACCGCGCGAACGAAAAACCGCCACGCCAGGATCATGATCAGCAGCAGACCGCCGAAGAGCCCGGCGATCACTCCCATGATCACCCGGGGATCGACCGGAAAGAGCTGCACGATCTTGGAGCCGAATTCTGCCGCGCCGCAAAAGACCTGGGAAATGCTTGGCCCGATCGTGGAGTGGAGCGGCACGGGCAGGCTGTTCTGGCGGATGCTCTCGCTCCAGGTGATGGGATGGTCCCACCGCGGTTTCGTGATCGGCCCGGTCGGTCCGCTGAACATGCTGGGCGATTGGATCTGCCCCCATTCCCCGGTGAAGGTGAGCCACGCAAATTCGCTGGTCGGATCGGTTACCTCGTTCGGCAGCAGGATGATGTCGACCGGCAGCTCATCATCCGGTTCGTTCGAATAATCGCAGCCGAAACCCGAACCGTTTTCGCCCCAACCCAGCCAGACCGCCGACTGATAGTAATCCGCATGTGAGCCGGACGAAGGATGCGCGACGATCCGGTTGCCAACTTTGTCGATCTTGCCATCATTCCAGTTGGCTTGCTCACCCCCTTCATGCTGCGCGAAGGCGATCGAGCTGGGCAACAGTCCGGTATCGAGTACCTCCTCGACAGTGTTCGCATCGAAGGTGAGCTGGATGCCTTCCCAGTCCGATTCATGGGTGTTGTTGAACAGATTGAAAACCCAGTAGAACCAATACTGGACGACGATTCCGTCCCGGCCCGGCTCGGTGGTCACGCGGGCGTAGATACTCGGCTTCATCCCGAGTTCTGCCATGCGCTCCTTGCCCCACGTCTCGTAGTCGCACCCGGGGTTGCGCGGATTGCCGGGGAGGTCGAGGTAATACTGATCGTCGAGTCCGTAGAGGTCGCTCGCCTCGATATTGCGCTTGACCTCGGCGCCGTCCTTGCCGCTGGCATTCTTCTTCATCAGGCGGACATCGTCCGTCCCGAAGAGGATATCGACCGACACCGGGCGGAACTGCTCGCCGTCCTCGCTGCATTCCTGCGTTTGCGACTTGATCATGACGATCGGCGCGAAGTTTTCGGCCAGCTGCTGTTCGGGCGAAGCCGTCGCGGTTTGCGCGCCCGCTGGCCGGGTTGCACCGGCCAGCAGTCCCGCCAGCACGACGGCCAGCACCACGCATTCGATGCGCCGGAGGCTCATTACCGGAATATCCTCGACGCGCGCCGGCGCTCGGCGGCATCCCACTCGGCCTGATCGTCCGGGGTTTCGATGAGCAGCGGCGGCACAGCGTGCGGTTTCGCGTCGTGGTCGAGCGCCACGAACACCAGATAGGCCGTATTGGTGCGCCGGACCTCGCCGGTCAGCACCTTCTCCGCTTCCACCACCACCATCGTTTCCATGCTGGTGCGCCCGGTCCAGGTGAGCCGGGCGGTGACATGCACCAGCTCGCCGATATGCACCGGCGCATCGAACGTCATGCGATCGACCAGCTTGGTCACCACCCGCGAGCGGCAATGGCGCATGGCGGCGCTGCCGGCCGCTTCGTCCACCATCTTCATGATCCAGGCGCCATGTACATTGCCAAAAGGATTGGCATGCTCCGGCAACATCAGCTGCCGCAACACGATCTCGCTCGCTGAAGCCGGGCGCGCGCCGGTGGTCACATCGTTCCTCGCTTCATGCGGAAAGCGCCAATCGGATATCGCCGCCGATTATGCCGGAAACGTGCTCGCACTGTCGGTCGCTCTGGATCGTTGGGTCATGCGCCCTGAGCCGAACGTACGGCTTGGACCCCGCGCCATCCCGGCTGACTGCTGACTGCCAAGGCGTCTCAGGGCTCAGGGCGCAGGACTCCGGACCCGGCCGCCGGCGCAACATACGGCGCGAATGTGCCCGGAGCGATCGTGCGGTCCAGATAGAACAAGGTGGCTGCGATGGTCGCCATGGGGAAGAGTACGCAATAGAGCACGCCCGAAATCAGTTGCGCGTGTTCCAGCTTTACCCCGGCCAGGATCAACGCCGCAGTCCCGATCAGCGGCGCCGGCAATCCGACCAGGGCATGAAAGGCCACCACCATGGCCGCCGCCCGCAACCAGTGCCCTCGGGAGATCCGCCGTGTGCTGACATGAATCGACTCCACGACCGTGGTCCTATCCACCACCACCGCTTGGGGGCCGAAAAACCATTGCGCCCACTTGTAGACCGCCAGTGGGGTCAGTACGATCGTGAGCGTAATCGCTCGCACCAGCAACCCAACCAGCACACGGGAACCGAACACCCGCGGGAGGAAGTGCGCCCCTTGCAGCCACATCTCGGAGGCGTCGCTTCGGCGCAACCTTGCGACGTGATAGGCGCCGTAGATGGCAAAGGGCCCGATGATTGCCGCCATCAATACGGCCTGCACCCCACCCACCATCGAGCGCAGCAGAAACTCATACGTCACTCGCCAGAATTGCGAATCGGGCAGCCGCGACGTCACATGCGTGACCAGCTCGTCTTGCAACCGGTTTTCGAGCGACTGGGTCAGAATCGCCACCGGCACGGCCAGCACGCCGATCGTGATGAAGTAATACCCATGCCGGAAATAGAGCCAGACCGCGTCGACCGTATAGCGCCAGACCAGCAGGCTGAAAGCCAGCAGGAAGATGCCGAAGCCGATGATCAGGAAGGTGATATCGCGGGAATCGACCCCGAACAGAATGACCAGCTTCGAGCCGAATTCCGCCGCTCCGCAAAAGACCTCGGAAATCCCCGGTCCGATGGTCGGATGCTCCGGCACCGGCAATGAGTTCTTGCGGACGTCCTGACTCCAGCTGATCGGATGATCCCAGCGGGGATGCTCGTTCGGTCCCTTGGGACCGGAAAAGAGGCCCGGAACCTCCAGCTCGCCCCAGTTCCCTTCGAATGTCAGCCAGGCGAACGGATCGTTCGGTCCGGTGACCTCGTTGGGCATGAGAATGATCTCGACCGGCAGCTCCTCTTCTGGCGCTTCCGAGCGATCGCATCCGAACCCCGAGCCATTTTCCCCCCAGCCGAGCCAAACCGCCGAACCGTAATAGTCGGCATGCGACCCGGAGGAGGGATGGGAAACGATATGCGTTTCCTGCGTCTCGACCTTGCTCGCATCCCAGGTGGCCTGTTCACCGCCGGCATGCTGGGCAAAGGCGATCTCGCTCGGGAGCAGATGATTATCCAGGATCTCTTTGACGCTGCCCGCGTCGAAGTTCAGCTGGATCCCTTCCCAATCCGATTCGTGCACATCGTTGAAAAGGTTGTAAACCCAGTAGTACCAATACTGAATGACGATCCCGGGTTGGCCTTCTTCCGTGACGATACGCGCGTAGAGACTCGGCTCGAGCCCCAGCTCGGCCATGCGCTGCTTGCCCCATTTTTCGTAGTTGCACCCGGGATTACGCGGATCGAACGGCAGATCGAGGTAATAGCTGTCGTCCAGACCGGAGAGATCGCTCGCCTGGATATTGCGCTTCACTTCGACCGCGCGGCCGCCCTCGTTCCGCAGCAGGCGGACATCGTCGGTTCCGAAGAGGATATCGACCGCGACCGGCCGGAACTGCTCCCCATCCGCGCTGCATTCCACCGTCTGCTTCTTGATCATGACGACGGGCGCGTACCGCTCGACCAGCTCCTGTTCGAGCGAGATCGTCGATGTCTGCGCTCCCGCCGGCCGGGTATGCGCCAGCGGCAGCACGAACAGCGCCAGCAGGAAAACCGCGATCGATAGCCGTCTGAAAATGTCGGAGCTCATACCATCCGTTGGGCAGCCCGCACGCGCTGCACGGCTCATCGCTCGATTCGATTCCAGTCCTGCGCTCGATTATGCCGGATTCGTCCGGTGCATGGAACGGTCTACGCGGCTGTCTGGGATTGCTCCATCGATATGTGCGCGGCGCGGTGGCAAAGCTGCGTTGCCAGCCGCGCGATCTCGCTGCGCACGTCGTCGATCGAACCGCCCAGATCGATGGCGAACCGCTCGATTTCCACCGGGCTGTTGCGCACCCGCACAGTCGCGGTTCCCGCGCCTTCCCAACGCGGATAGATCAGGATGCCACGTGGCACGCGCTCGGCGGTGCAATAGGCCAGCAGCTGATAGAGATCGGCATGTCCCTCGTCCGCCCCGGAGGCAAGCTTGTATTTTGCGTCCGCGATGACCACCGGCACGCCCCTGGACAACACCGCCAGATCCGGCCGTATCGTCACCCGCCCCTCGCGGTCCAGATGCCGCGCCCACTGGGACGAAAGATCGAGCCCATCGCCGAGCGCATCCCGCAGCGCCACCGTCAGAAACGACTCGTACAGGCGGTTCATATCGAGCAGAAAAGCTCGAAATCCGAGACCGCCGGCATGCTCCGAGACCGACGACCCTTCGAGCAGCAACCGGCACAAGCGGTGGATCGGCCGGTAATCCTCGTTGAGCCGGTGGTAGTGAAAGGTGTCGAAGCGCGAAAGCGGCAGCGGTGCCGGATCGATCTCACCCAGGGCCCGATCGAGCGCCGCCAGCCGTTGTTGCAGTATCGGGCTGCGCACCATCCGCGACATCGCAAAGACCGTCTGCCGGATCACCCGGTTTTCCGGGATATCCCAGGTGAATTCCGTGAACTGGAAATACGTCCGATGGCGTAGCACCGTGTTGTCCCGCAGGTCTTCGGCAATCGGGATCCGTCCCCGCACGGCCGCAAGGTTCTCCTCGCGCTCGACATAAGCGCGGTAGAGTCCGCGCTCCAACCGCGTATCGATCAGATTCGCCAGATGCTCGACCAGGAAATCGAACAGCTCGTCGACTCGCTGGAACGAAATCGCCTGATCGAGAAACGGATCGCGAAACCCATACGCGGTCGCCAGCATGAAAAAAACGTTGCGCACCGGGGCTTTCGGATTGCATCGCAATCGAACCCCGGACGGCAGCTCCACCACACCGGCCGTCGAGCCGGGCGACACCATCCATCCCTCGTTGCCGATACCTGGCACGACCTCGAACCGCCGCGGTTCCAGCGCCATCAACCAGCGGGCATCCGCATCCGTGATC
>DASTFJ010000323.1:0-2138 GCA_035708745.1 Thermomicrobiales bacterium
GTGCGGGGATGGGCGACGTAGACCGACGCGTGACCGGCGGGGAATCCCATGCGCATCGAGCCGGACCGCCACCGATCCTCGATCGTGCTGCCGATGGAACCGCAGCCGATGACCCCGGCGCGATAGGGAGCGGGTAGCAGCGTTTGCATCGAAGGATTCCTTTTCGCGTCGATCGGTTGCGTGGAAAGAATCGGACCGGTTTTGCTTTTCATAAAGATTAGGCAATCGCCAAAAATTCTGTGTAGATCTTGGTGAAATGCATGATTCCGAAAGAAAATCGAGTGGCAATTGCGAAGATGTGCGCTGGGTCCGATCGCGATTTCGTTCTTGACATTGGCAGAATAACTGGATAGGCTGACAGTATAATTCGACCCGGAGACATACCATTCAACACCCATCGAGGTCTTCGCCGCGAGCGCGACTGATCCGTGAATCCGCATCGGCTTTTGAACGCGGCTCACGGAGCCATTGGCTGGATTCGTGGTCAGGTCCAGGGAAGGGAATCGCATGGCAGGACTTCGCGGGGGAGTCGCCGCGGTCAATATCACCCCTCCGGTTGGCAGCTATCTCCAGGGCTACACGCGGGGCAAGCCTTCCATTGGCATTCACCTCGATCTCTATGCAAAAGCAATCGTCTTCGACGACGGCGACACCAAAGCCGCGCTGGTTACCACCGACCTTATCGGCCTCGAGCGAACCCATGTCGCGCTGATGCGGGAAGAAATCGCGCGCTGGACCGATATCCCCCCAGAAAACGTGATGATCTGCGCGTCGCACAGTCACGGCGGTCCCACTGTGCAAGGGTTGGGCTGGGACGAGTGGGGCTGGCTTTGGGGCAATCCGCCGGATATGGATTACGCGCGCGAGCTAGCCAAAAAGGTCGGCGGTCTGGTGGCCATGGCCGACCGGAATCTCCGCCCCGTGGCGGTGGGATTCGGGCTCGGGGACGCTGGTTTCAATATCAACCGCCGGCGCACCCTTCCCGAAGGCACCATCGTCGCTCCCAATCCAGAGGGTCCCTGCGACCATCGGGTCAAGGTGCTGAAGCTGCTCGATCTGGCTCAGTACGAGACCGTGGGGCCGGACCGCCCGGCTCCCGACCCGAAAGCGGTGCTCTTTCAGTTCACGTGTCACCCCACGATCATGGCGATGGAGAATCTGGAAGTCAGCCCGGACTTTCCGGGAGTGGCCCAGACCTTCATCGAAGAGGCGTGGCATGGCGGGCCGACCTCGGGAACCGGCCTTCCCGACGGGCCGGGCGCGCTTGCCTTGTTTGCTCAGGGCTGCTGCGGCAACATTCGTCCCAATCTAGCCAATGAAGACGGCAGCCGGTTTCGACCGGGCACCAAACAGGATGCGCATCGACTCGGGCGCATCCTCGGGGCGGAAGTGGTCAAAATCTGCGAGGAAACCGAGGTTGCGGCAGGCGCAGGCCCGATTCGCGTAGCGACGTCCTCCGTATCGCTCGACTATACCGAGCTCCCCGAGCGGAGTGTGCTCGAGGAGCTGGCGGCCCACGGCGTAGACACGCACAGCGGTCATCTGGACACCGAGGGACGCCCGTTCGGCGATGCCATGTGGGCCCGGCATATCTTGTCCAAGCTCGATAAGGGGCCGCTGCCCAGCGCCATCGAGGTCGAGCTGCAGGCAATGCGCATCGGCGATCTCACGATCGTCGGGTTGCCTGGCGAGGTCTTCATGGAGATCGGGGCCCAGATCGAAGCGTCGATCGAGGGGCCGTCGCTGATCCTGGGGTATGCCAATGGGAACCACGGCTATTACTGCACGCAGGCGTCCTACGAGGTCGGCGGGTATGAACCCGCGTTCTCCTGGATGCTTTACACCCACCCGGCCCAATTCGATCCCGCCAACGAGCAACGACTCGTAGTGGCCGGCCGCGATGTCGCGTGCCGGGTTTGGTCTGACGCATAAACACCAACAGGAAAGGAGAGCACGCGGGAACGGCGCAACCGATAGGCAGTCTGGTCGAATCGACTCAAGGAGGAAGGTCATGACGGATTCGCGACGAACGTCTCCGATCGAGAACGTAACCTCGCATCTCACCACACGACGGCGTGCGCTGGGAACCGGTCTCGCGCTCAGCCTGGGCTCCCTCTGGGGAGCGCCAGGGGTACTAC
>DASTFJ010000324.1:0-12495 GCA_035708745.1 Thermomicrobiales bacterium
GGTTGGGGACGTAGTGACGGCGGCGGTGGACGTCGATCGAGCCGATGCGTTCGGTGCGGGTGTGCCGGTGGCCGTCCGGTACATGCCAGGCGGGATAGTGCGGCATGCCGGTGGCGACGGTTACGCGGTGACCGCTGGCGGCGAGATGCTCGGCGAGTCCGGTGGTGTAGGGGGCGATGCCGGTTTCTTCCGGCGCGTAGTTAATGCCATAAATGCGAATAGAAAGGATGCGGGAAGCTGTCATGCCGGGTCAGCGCGCTCCGCGGCCGGTGAGCACGGCGGGAATGGTGCGGAGGATGAGCAACCAGTCGCCGAGGTAGGTGCGGTGCTGGATGTAGTCGAGGTCGAGCTCGACCCAACGTTCGAAGGGGATGTTGGAGCGGCCGGAGACCTGCCAGATGCAGGTGAGGCCGGGGACGACGGAAAGGCGTTGCAACTCGTATGGCGTGTAGGTGGCGACTTCTTCCGGTAGGGGCGGTCGCGGCCCGACCAGCGACATGTCGCCGAACAGGACGTTGAGCAACTGCGGCGTTTCGTCGAGGGACGATTTGCGCAGGATGCGGCCAAATGGGGTGATGTCGGTGCTGTTGGTTTCGGGTTTGTAGATGGGGCCGTTGGTTCCGTTCCGGCCGTTGTGATGGAGCAGGCTGGCGAGGTTGCGGTCGGCGTGGGGGACCATGGTGCGGAATTTGTAGAGGGTGAACGGGCGGCCGCCGATACCGAGGCGGGTTTGGCGGTAGATGATGGGGCGGCCGGAGGTGAGGAGGATGGCGAGGGCGATGGCGAGGAAGACGGGCGCCAGGAGGACGAGGGCGATGAAGGAGACGACGATGTCGGTGAGGCGCTTGGCGCGGGCATAGGCGGGGTCGGTGGGGGCGATGGGCACGAGCAACGGGCGCGCATCGCCGCTGTCGGTGTGCGATACGGTTCTCACAGGATATGAATCGACGAGGTCCGTCGATGGTACTGGTTGCGTTGCCACAAGTCCCCTCCCCGCAGTGGACGAGTGTGATTCCAGTCAGTTTGCCCGATTTGCTTCCCAGCCCACACCGAGCGGAACAGCTTGGCTGCCATTCGGTGATGTTTCCGAAGAACGAATCGATCCACCATCAGCGAACTATCGCTGGTGCCATCAGGACCGCTTCTTCAGCATTGTGGGCTGGCGTGAGTATACGTGGCTCCCAGGAAAACGCAAGGCCGGCAATGCCCGAAATACGCTGAAAATTGTCAATTTCCGGAAATTCCGAATCGGTTTGTGATTTCGCGTTTGTAAGAATCGATGTAAATCTGTCACTCGTCATTGCGGGTCGTCTTCCATGAGCTCGTCGACTTTGGTTTGGACGTCTTTGGGGTCGGAGACGACGTAGGAAAGGGGGAGGCCGAAGAGGGGGTCGATGATGGGGCCGTAGACGACCTCGCCGGGGATGGTGTCGAGGGTCATGCCGGTGGCGGAGCAGTTGGACTGGTAGTACCTGGCGAGGGAGACGAGCTGCTCCAGGGAGAGGTCGGTGCGGACGTGGTCCTGCAGCGGGGGCAGGAGGCGGTTGGCTTCGGTGAGGAGGTCTTTGCCGCCGGCGGAGGCGATAAGGGCGCGCATGATTTCCTGCTGGCGCTGGATGCGGCCGAAATCGCCATCGGGGCCGCCGCGGTAGCGGGCGTGGCGGAGGGCGGTTTCGCCGTCGATGGTGTGGGTGCCGGCGGGAACGGCGGGGCTGGCGAGGTTCTCCGGGACGGTGATGGTGATGCCGCCGACGGCGTCGACGAGGTCTTCGAAGCCGGTGAAGTCGATGAGGGCGTAATGGTCGATATCGATCCCGAGATAGAGCTCGACGACGAGCTCTTCATACGGGATGCCGCCGAGCATAAGGGCGTGGTTGATTTTGGTTTCGCCATAGCCAGGGAGCTCGGCGAGTGAGTCGCGCGGGATGGCGAGGCCCTTGCAGGCGCCGGTGGCGGGATCGAGCCGCAGAACCATGAGCGCGTCGGGGCGAACGCCGATGTCGATAGCAGCGCCGGGGCGGGCATCGACGCCCATGATGAGAATGGTCATGGGCTCGGTTTTGGGGTCTTTGAGGCCGCTGGCGACCGCGGCGCCGTTGGCGGCGTCCTGCAGGCCGCCGATGATGCCGCCATCGCCGTCACTGTCCGATTGGTTCGCGGGCGGAGTGGATTGGAGAGAGCCGTCGGAGTGCTCGATGAGATAGGAGCTGCCGGAAGGGGTGGGGGTGGGGGCTGTTTTGAGGTTCTCGGCTTCGGCGAGCGCGGTCTGGGCGGGGCCGGTGTCGAAGGTCATGCCCGGGGGGATGACCTCGCCGGGCGCGCTCTCGCCAGCGATTGGCGTCGCCGGCGTTCCGACCGCCGGTGATGCCTGATGCGCGAGGGCGACCGCGGTCTGGCGGACGGGACCGCCGGGACTCACGCCGGCGTAGTTGGGAATGACGATGGTGGGCGCGGGTCCGGTTTGGGTCGGCGGCGGCACGACGGTGGGGAGGTTGGCGATGGGGGTGCCGCTGACATCCTGAGCGGTTTGGTCCTGGATCTGGGCCGGTAGGGTGCTGATCGCGTTGAGATCGCCCATCGTGTCGTCGACCTGTTTCCAGGCATACGTTGCGGCACCGGCGATCAGCAAGAGCAGCAGCACCAGAATACGGACCGACCAGCGGTTGTACCAGCGGACGCCGCGCTTCCGGCTCCGGCGGCGGGACTGCTCAGTTTGCTGGCTGCGGGGAAGCTCGAAGAGCTCGGTGCGATTCGGCTCGTCATGGGTGAGGGCAGCCCCGCATCGTTCGCAGAACTGGTCCGACGATCGAACCGGGGCGTCGCAGATGGGACAGCGCAATGAAGGGTTCTGCGTGGTCAGGACATTACTCCTCGAACGCGTTGCGTGACATCTCAAATGGATGGGCGGCTGCCATTGTACGCCATGGTCGGTCCGCGGTCATTTGAAGGTGCACGCGTGGCGAAATGCGGCAATCGTGCGAGGGCTCAACGCTTCATCCAGGGGTCGAGGGCGTCGCGGAGGCCGTCACCGAGGAAGTTGAACGCGAGGACGGTGAGGGAGAGGAGGACGGCGGGGAAGATCAGCGTATGCGGGTGGGCGCGCATGCTGGGGATCGATTCGCTGATCATGAGCCCCCAGCTCGGCATGGGTGGGATGACCCCGAGTCCGAGAAAGCTGATGCCAGCTTCGGCGAGGATGGCGAGGGGAATGCCGAGGGTGGCGGCGACGACGATTGGCGCAACGGTGTTCGGCAGCAGATGGCGGAACATGATGCGCCCGCTGGTGGCGCCGAGCGCACGGGCGGCTTCGGCGAACTCACGCTCCTTCAATGAAAGGGTGTTGGCCCGCACGATGCGGCAGACTGTCAGCCAGCCGATGATTCCCAAGCCGATGTAGACCCCGACCAGACCGCCCGTCCGATCGTCCAGCTGCGCGACGCCACTCCAGATGCCGGTCGGCTTGCCGGAGAATGTGCCGCGCAGGAAGGTCATGATGATGATGACGAAGAGGAGCGAGGGGATGGCGTAGAGCACATCGACGGTGCGCATGATGGCGGTGTCGAACTTGCCACCGAAATAGCCGGCGATCAATCCCGCAGGCACGCCGATGAGCATGATGACGGTCTGAACCACGATGCCGACCGTGAGCGAGATGCGGGCGCCGAAGATGAGCCGGATCATGATGTCGCGCCCAAGCTGGTCGGTGCCCATGGGATGAGTCAAGCTAGGACCCTGGGTGACGGCGCTGTAATCCTGCTGGGCGTAGGTGTACCGATAGAACACCGGTACGAAGATGGCGACAAGCACGAGCGCGATGAGAAAGATGGCCGACGCCATCGCCAATCGGTTCCGGCGCATGCGGTGGAGTGCGCCGATCCAGAATCCATCGGATTTCTTGACGGCCGAATCGCGCAGCAGCCGCGAATCGGTCAATACCGCGGTAGCCATTAGTTGGACATTCTCGGATCGAGCATGGGATAGAGCAGATCGACGATCAGGTTCATGACCGCGACGACCGCTCCGTAGAGGAGGACCGTGCCGAGGATGACCGGATAGTCGTGTTTGGTGATGCTATCGACGAAATAGCGGCCGATGCCGGGAACCTGATAAACGGTTTCCACGAAGAACGAGCCGGTGATGACATCGGCGAGGACGATACCGGCCACGGTCAGCACCGGGAGAAGCGCGTTGCGCAGCGCATGGGTCACGATCACGGTCCAACTGCTCATGCCTTTGGCGCGCGCGGTGCGGATGTAATCCGCCGACAGCACCTCCAGCATGCTGGACCGCATGTAACGGGCCAGCACAGCGGCCGGGTAGAGCGCCAGGGCAATCGCGGGAATGAGCGCCTTGGTGCTCCAGATGCCGTCCCACCCGCCGGTCGGCACGAGGTGCAGGGTATTCGCGAAGATGAGGACCATCAGCGAGACGGTGACATAGGCGGGAGTGGAGATACCCAGGACGGCCACGAACCCGCTGAGATAGTCGAGGAACGAGTTGTGCTTGAGGGCGCCGAGGATACCCAGGGGCAAACCGACCCCGAGCGCAATCAGCATGGCGAGCAAACCGAGCTGGAGCGAGACCGGAAAGGTTTCCCGCATGATATCGGTGACCGACTGCGATCGTGACGAAAACGACGGGCCGAAGTCGCCGTGCAGAATATTCCAGAGGTAGTCGACATATTGCTGCCAGACCGGCTTGTCCAGCCCATAGGCCTCATTCAGGTGCTTCAACACGATGGGAGGCACTGGTTTTTCGCCCTGCGACCAGGGGCCTCCGGGCGTGGCATGGATCAGAAAAAAGGTGAGGGTGTAGACGACGAAGAGGGTGGGGAAGAGGAAGAGCACCCGTCTGATGATGTAGCCCGAACGGTTGTTCATGTCGACATGACGCCGGCCGCGTGGAAACGGCCGAGGTAAGAAGGGTAACGGCCAGGAAGATTCCCGGCGGTCGGCAATCAACGCGAATGTTGCGTTGGCTGCTCGAATACCGAGTGCGCGCCCGGCTAGACCGACGAGAGAGATCCTTCGCTTCGCTCAGGATGACAAGGCCGGCGCCGGGCGGCGCGCTCGAGTATCGATATGGCTCCTAGTGCTCGGCGATCTTGATGGAGCGCAGATGCACGACTGTGAGAACTGGCAGGATGAAGATGTCCTTCACCCATGGCTTGACCGCGCGGAAGGCCTTGCCCCGCATGTATGGAATAACCGACGCATCGGAAACGAGGATTACCTCGGCATCGGAATATTGCTGATCGCGTTGTTCCGGGTCGGTATTGATGACCGCCTCGTCGCAGAGCTTGTCGAAATCGGCATTCGACCAGTGGCTTTGGTAATGGTCGGCGGCGGTAGTGAAGTTCTGATTGAACCAGTTGGAGGGGTCGGCGAAATCGGACCCCCAATTGCCGGTATATGCCCCGAAGTTCGCGGTCGCGCGGGATGCGCGCCAGTCGCTATAGCCATCCGGCTCGATCGGGGTCAGCTTTACTTTGATCCCGAGACCTTCCTGCCATTGCGATTGGGCGAATTGCCCGACGATGCTGTGTGGGGTGGTGTTTTGAAAGAAGAGCTCGAGCTCGATCGAGCTTGGGTCGATGCCGTTGTCCGCCAGGAGAGCTTTTGCTTCGTCTACGCCGACGGAAAGGGCTGCGTCTGGATTGTTGCCGGGGATGTCGGGCGCAAGGACGGTGTAGGCGGGAAGATATTCGTCTTTGAAGACGTCATGGGCGAGCGTTTCGCGGTCGAGCGATTTGTAGAGTGCCTGGCGGAAGGGGATCGAGTCGGTCGGTGCGATGGTGGTGTCGCAAACCAGGAAATACGTGTTCGACAGCGGGAAGGTGATCAACTCGGCTGACAGGGCGGGATCGGCGAGGATCCGCTCCAGATCGGGTCCGCCCGGCTCGGCATAGTCGAGCTCGTTGTTTTCATATCCGGCGTATGCCTGGGTGCCTGGGTCATCGTAGATGCGGAAGGTTGCCTTGGTGATGGTCGGCTTCTCGCCGAAGTAGTTCTCGTTGCGCTCGACGACGAAATTCTGGTCGTGGTTCCATTCGGTCAGCTTGTATGGACCGTTGGTGACGATGTTTTCCGGTTCCACCCATTCGACACCTTTTTCGTCGATGACGTGCTTGGGCACCGGGAAATAGGTCCAGGTGGCGGCGACCAGCGGGAAGAAGACGGTGGGACCGACGAGGGTGATGACGAGGGTGTTGTCATCGGTCGCCTTGACGCCGAGCTCGGAGATATCCATCTCCCCGTTTTCGATGGCTTCGCCGTTCTTGATGTAGGAGGTGACGGCCGGGGTGTATTGGGAGGCGACTTCTGGATCGAGCACGCGGGAGATGGTGTAGACGAAATCGTTGGCATTCAGCGGCGTGCCGTCCGACCAAGTGACTCCCTGCCGGATGTGGAAGGTGTACTCGCTGGCGTCTTCATTGATATCCCACGATTCGGCAACGCCCGGCACGACCTCGCCGGTGACATTGTCGATGCGGACCAGACCTTCGTAGAGGTTGTAGAAGAGATAAATCTCGTCGTCGCCGAAGGCCACGCCGGGATCCATATTCGTGATGACGCCGACCGGAATCGCCATTTCCTGATCGGCGGCCAAGGGGCCGTCGTACATCGCCACATCCGGGCTGGCGACCGGGGAGGCCTGCGCGAGGGTATCGAGGCGGCGGGCGCCCAGCGCGGTGAAGAGGGCGCCGGAGGCCAGGGCGCCGATCATCAACTTTCGGCGCGAGATTTGGGCGTCGGTCAGGCGTGAGAGAATCGCGGCTTCACGCTCTCGACGATTTGGAATGGTCACTGATTTCGCTCCTCCGATTTGGCGGCCGGCATGCGGGCCGGGCAGTACTTGATACCGAGTGTCGTGCGTTCGGTGACAGGACAGCGAGGTCCTGCGTAACGTGGTTGGATGGTGGCGCAACGAGCGCGGGCGCGAATCGACTCTGGGTACGCTCTTCGAGAACCGAAGATAGCATAGGGTCGGTCGTCAGCGTGCCGTTTGCGAATATGACCGTTCCGCGAACAGGTTATCCGGTGGGACAGAGGCATGTAGCCGGATCGAGCGCGGTGACGCCATCGGCACAACTGGGGAAACAGGCGATGCCGCATTCCTCGGTGCCGGTGGGACATTGACAGGCGCCAGCGTCGAGACAGTCAGCTCCGGCCGGGCAGCAGTTTTGCCCGCAGATCATCTTGGGCGGGTCGCAGGCGGATGCAGCCGGTGCGGCGGCCGGTGTGGGTGTGCTGGTGGGCTCGGCGAGCGGCGGTTGGACTGGCACCGAGCTGGACGATGTATTGTCAGGCGTCGCCATCCAGGTGCCGAGCTGTTCGGAATCGGCATTTGCCAGCGAGCCGAGGATGAAGCTGGAACAGCCCGATATCTCGGCATCCGACACGCCGGTGAGCGAGAGCATACTGCCATCATCGAGCGCGGCCAGCAGGTCGATGGCAGGGCCAGTGGCCTGGCCGACGATAGATGCGGCAGCTTGCCCGGCGAGGGTGAGGGAGCCGGTGTCGATGGCGCCGCCGGCGTCGATGTCGATGACGAGGGCGCCAGAGACGGTCGAACCGGCATCGAGCGATGAGGTCAGGGTGATCTCATAGGTGCACGAGCCGCCGGTCTGGGCCAGCGCCGGTTGGAAGCGGGAGAAGGCTGCCGCGAGTCCCGCGGCAAGCGACCCGCCGAGGAGTGCGCGACGGTTGGTCGTTGTTGCGCGGGTGCGGGTCCAGCTATCGAAACGACTGGCGTCCATCGCGTACTCCGGTGGCTATGCGTTGATGCAGTCGCCGAGATGGCAGATTTGACCGGGAGCGCATGGGTTGCCGCTGAATCCGCAATAGTCGGCATCGTTGTTGATATCGTGACAGACCCCGTTGTCGCAAACGATGCCGCCGGATGTGCGCGGACAGACGTTGCCACATGCGCCACAGTTGTCGATGTCATTCCGAAGATCGACGCAACTACCCGCGGCGCAGAAGGTGAAGGGCGTGCCATCACCACTGGTGACATTGGAGCAGGAGGTGCAAACGCTCCCAGCGAAACAGAGCTGCGAACAACATTCAGAATGATCGATGCAGGGGGTTTGGTCCGGCGCGCAACCGCAGACGCCGTTAGCGCAGACCTGGGGCAGGATGCAGACATTGCCGCAGTTGCCGCAGTTCTGGCTGTCCTTGTTGGGGTCGATGCAGCCGAAGTCACCGCAGACCTTGCCGGCGCAATCGAAGCAGGTGCCCCCAGCGCAATAGCCGGAGCAGCACTGGCCGTGGTTCTGGCAGGTCTGCTGATTCTGGATGCAGGCGGCCTCGGGACCTGGGCAGGTGCAGGTATCGAGATCGAGGGACTGACCGCCGGTGCAGCTGGGAACGCAACTGGTGCCGCATTGTTCCGTGCCGCTTGGGCAAGTGCAGAGCCCCTGGTTGGCATCGGTGCAGGTGGCGCTGCCGGGACAACAGTTCTGGCCGCAGGTGGTTTGGGGGGGCGGGCAATTGAGGGAGGACCCGCCAGTGCTGCCAGACGAGCCGGAGCCGGTGTTGGTCGAACCGGACGGCGGGGCGCCGCTGGCGGCAGTTCCGGCGGCGGCGGTGGCTTGCCAGGCGCCGAGATCGCCGGGTTGGGGGCCGGTGAGGATGCCGGCGATTTCGCCGGTGCAGCGTTCGATGAGTT
Organism: Thermomicrobiales bacterium; assembly: GCA_035708745.1. Lineage (GTDB taxonomy): Bacteria > Chloroflexota > Chloroflexia > Thermomicrobiales > UBA6265 > JAMLHN01. The sequence goes on from DASTFJ010000324.1 coordinate 8,671, forward strand.
GCGCGCCGGCGCCGGAAAAGGCGAGTGTTTGATTGCCAGCAAGGGTGATCTCGAAATCGATGGCGCGGCCGGTTGCGACGCCGATGGCCGCCTGGGCGCTTCCGGATGTTGGCGTGAAGGAGGCTTGGGTGAAATCGCCGTCCGGGCCGAGGGCGAATTGGAGTGTGCCGTCGTACGTGGCCGGGGCGGATGGGCCGCCGGCGGTTTCGGCGTGAATCGTCAGGCTGCAGGTTCCCTGAGCCAGCACGTTCGATGTGAGACTTGGCAATGCGGCAGCCGCACTGCCTACCCCCATCACGCGAAGCGCATCGCGGCGGGAGAGCCGAAGGGCGCGATTGCGAGTCCAGTTATCGAAGCGTTTGGAATCCATGGTGTGTTGTCTCCGGTGCTCTGGAAACTCGGATCGCAATGATCAGGTCGTTCTCGTACAGATGCCGTTCGTGCAAAAGCCGCTGCCCTGGATGTATTCGCAACAGTCGGCGTCCGCGCTGCATGCGAAGCCGTTGATGATGCAACATGCGCCGAAGCAGACCACCGGGGAGCCCTCGCAGCAATACACATCGTCGTCCGAGCAGGACTGACCGAGCTGCGCGCAACCGCAGATTTTCGAGCTTATGCTGCAAGCCTTGGAGCAACAATCGGTCGAGGATGCGCATGATTCACCATCGGGAAGGCAGCCGGACGAGCAAGCGCCGTTCACGCAATGCTGGTTGAGACAATCGGAATCGGACGTGCATGCGCCTGTGAGCACGATGCAGCGATCGCTGTTGGCGCCGCCAAGACATGCCACTTGCGTGTCTCCGCCTTGCTGGCAGCAATCGTCCAAACCGGCGCACACACCCCCGACTTGCGAGCAGCCGCAAACACCTGGCGCCTGGGATTCATGGGGGCAAAGGAGGCTGCAACAATCCGCTGGAACGTTGCATGCTCCGCCATCGGGGGTACAGGTTTGCCCCGAGGAGCACACGCCGTTGTCGCATTGGCCACTGTCGCAGATCGCGCCACATGCGCCGCAGTTTTGTGGATCGGATTGCGTATCGATACACGTTCCGGCGCAGAGCGTTTGGCCTGGTGGGCAGGAGGTCGTGGAGTCCGATCCGTTGCTCGAACTCGACTGGCTCTGGCTGGAGGTCGATGGAGTGGTGGTCGTTGGTGTTTCCGCGGTCGCCTGCCAGGCGCCGAGATCGCCGGGTTGGGGGCCGCTGAGGATACCGGCGAGGTCGCCGGAGCAGTCTCCGATCGGTTGCGCCCCGGCGCCGGTGAGCGCGAGGTGCTGGTTTCCCGCGAGCGTCAGCAGTATGTCGATCGCCCGGCCGGTGGCGCGGCCCGTTATCGATTGGGCGCTACCGGATGCCTGTGTGAAGGTCGCCTGACCAAGGTTGCCATCGGAATCCAGGGTGAATTGCAGCGTCCCATCGTATGAGGCCGGAGCGGACGGCCCTCCCGCGGTCTCGGCGTGAATGGTGAGGCTGCAGGTGTTTTGTGCGAGCGTGCTCGACTCGAACGCCGGGATCGCGGCGGCCGCTCCGCTTGCTCCCATGAGGCGAAGCGCATCGCGGCGGGAGAGCCGCAGGGCTCGGTTGCGGGTCCAGTTGTCGAAGCGTTTTGAATCCATGCCGGCGCGTACTCCGTCGCAGAGGATGACTACTGGCAGGATCCGTTCTGACAGTTGGTACCGATGCACATGTTGTTGCAGTTGCCGCAGTTGTTGTTGTCGGAGGTGGTGTCGACGCACTGATCGTTGCAGACGACCATGCCGCAGCTATCGCAGGTTCCGTTATTGCACCATCCGCTGCAGCATTGGCCACTGAAGCCGCAGGCGCCGCCCAAGTCGACACAGCCGCCTCCGCCGCCGCCATCGTCACCGCCGGCCCCACCGTCGCCGCCGGTGCATGTGCCATTGACGCAGGACTCGGTATCGACATTGCAGGCGTTGAAGCAGGCGCCGCAGTGGGCGAGATTGTCGGAGAGGACGATGCAATCTTCGCCGCAGATCGTGTCGCCGCAGGAGCGGCATTCGTTGTCGGTACACCAGCCGGAGCAGCACTCGCTGCTGGCGTTGCACTGGCTCTGCAGCTCGAGACAGCTGCCTCCACCGCCGCCGGACCCACCGCCGTCGCCGGAACCGCCACCGGAACCCGATCCGTTGCCAGAGCCCGAACCTGCACCGGTTCCCGTTCCGGAACCGGAACCGGATTGACCGGAGGAGGGTGGCGGGGGTGTCGTTCCGGAGCCGCTTCCCGAGCCGGAACTGGTTCCGGAGCCGGAGGTTGCTTGCCAGGTGCCGATCTGGCCGGTGTCGGGATTGGCGAGAGACCCAACGATGGAGGCATTGCAGGCGCTGATGTCCGAACCGGCGACGCCGGTGAGCGAGAGCGTGGTGCCATCGGCCAGTGAGGCGAGCAGATCGATCGCCGGACCGGTGACCTGACCAACGACCGAGGCTTTGGCCTGGCCGGTCAGGGTGAGGGAGCCGGTGTCGATGGCGCCGTCGTCGCCGATATCGATGGCGAGGGAGCCGGAGACCAATGTGCCGCTCTCGAGCGACGAGGTGAGGCTGACCTTGTAGGTACAGGAGCCGTTTCCGCCGTCACCGCCGCCGAATTGGGCATTGGCGGGTTGGAAGCGGGTAAGCGCCGCGGCGAGGCCGGCCGTGAGCGACCAGCCGAGGACTGTGCGACGGTTGGCGGCGGTGGCGCGAGTGCGAGTCCAGGAGTCGAATGCCTTGCCATCCATCGCTTTCAGGCTCCCGCGGTTTCGCTCGCGACCCAGACGCCGACGTCTTGCACGCCGGGACCGGAAAACGCGCCGGAGAACTCGCCGGTGCATTGATCGGCAGGGAAGACGCCGCTACCGACGAAGGTCATGACCGAGGCTGGGTCGGTACCGATCCGTAGCCGGATGGAGCGGCCGGTGGCCTGGCCGACGACCGGGGAGGTGGTTCCGTCTGTGAACTGGACTGTGCCGGTGTCGATGGCGCCGTCCTGGCCGATCGAGATGGTGAGGGTGCCCTGGAAGGACTGACCGGTGTCGGGCCCCAGTGAAACCGTGCCGGCGATGCCGAGCACGCATTGGTCGCCGGAACCGAATTGAGCAGCGGGCACTGGCGCTGAGGGAACCGAGGGTTCCGAGGCGGCGGCCCATCGAGGAAAGCGCGGCATAGGGGACCTCACCAATGGTTATTCGTTTGACGGCAATGCGATCAGGTTTTCTCGTCGTCACACACTAGCAGCGAATCTGATCGAAGTAAATAGGTGGTCAGGCTGATTTCCGGACGGCCGAGAAGCGAGCTCAAACCGGTAGCGGAGAGAGCAGGCCGCCATCGACGCGGTAGGCGCCGCCGGTGCAGAAGGAGGCTTCGTCGCTAGCGAGGAAGAGGACGAGATTAGCGACCTCCTCGATGGTGCCGACGCGGCCGATCGGATGGGCGCTGCCCCATGCGGCGATGGTGGCCTCGATGTCGGCGCTGCCGAATTTGCGGGCGGCGTATTCCAACATCGGGGTGCGAATGGAGCCGGGGGCGATGCAATTGCAGCGGATGTTTTCGGCGGCGTGATCGAGGGCGACGGTGGTGGTGAAGCTGACGATGCCGCCCTTGGAGGCGGCGTAGGCAGCGACGGTGCGCTGGGAGGCGAAGGCCTGGACCGAGGCGGTATTGACGATCGATCCGCCACCGCGCTTGCGCATTTCGGGGATGGTGAATTTGCAGGTGAGGAAGGTGCCTTTCAGGTTGACGCCGAGCTGCCGGTCCCAATCTTCCTCGGAGAAGGTGTCGACGGTGCCGTAGAGGTTGATGCCGGCCGCATTGAAGAGGACATCGACGCC
>DASTFJ010000325.1:0-10740 GCA_035708745.1 Thermomicrobiales bacterium
TGCGATCGGCATCGTTCGATTGCCAGATCATCGAGGTGACCGAGCTGCCCTGCCCGCGATCCATCCGCATCGACGGTTTTGGACTCCATCCGGCCGCCACCCGGTTCATCGCGCCGGAGACCGTTTTCTCGTTGCCGCTCAGCGTTGCGGGGTCGACGCGGGCCGAGCGTGGATTTTGCTGCCCGCCACCGAAGCCGATGCGCATGCTGGCGCCTTGCGGTTGGCCGGTCAGTTTGGCGATGCGCGCCCGCACGCCGGGATTCTTCCAGCCCCACCAACCGACCGCAATGAAACCGACCTGGGTAATAACGATGATTGCCGTCAGCCACGGTATCCCGCTCTGGTACATCTGGGTCCAGTCGCCCGACATGCCGAGCAGCACATCCATGGCCGGATAGAAGATGAGCGCATTGATGCCGGAGATGAAGACGAACTGCAACAGCAGCTCATTCCACGGCGCGCGCAACGGCGGTTTCTTGAGGAAGACCACCGCCAGTGCGATCACGATCAACACCAGATTGACGAAGGTGCCTGCGAACGCGATCAGCGTGCGTTGCAGCTCTGAAAAGCCTCGAGGATCGTACGAGACATAGCCGGAGAAGAAGTAGAAACCGAAATCGAGCACCTTTCCGCCCATCAACCAGATGCAGACCGCGTGCCCAAGCTCGTGCAGCGCGACCGAGAGGGGCAGCAGCACGAAGAAGGCCGCCTGCCCCAGCATCGACCGGTCGTACGGCGTGAAGGTATTGTCGAAGATCTCTTTCCGGCGCGGAATGAACTGCATCAGAAAGCGCAGGCCGAGAAAGATATAGAAGAGCGAAAGAAGTCCGAATCCGCCGAGCGGCATCGATGGTCGATCCTTTGCGAGCTAGCGTGCGCTCAGCGAGCTGGGTTGCGCACCCGGCCCAACATCGATTCCTGCGGTCGAATCTGGAAGCGGTTCGCCAACCAGATAGCGCAGATCGTGGTGATGATACCGCCCATGAGAATGGAGATCGGCGTTCCGAACCGATCAGCGACCGCGCCGGCCAATATGGCGCCGAGCGGCGCCACGCCGGTGCCGACCATGATATAGACGCTCATCACCCGCCCGCGCAGCTCGTCCGGGGCGTTCGATTGCACGACGGTATTGGCCATCGACATGGTCGAGGTGAGTCCGAACCCAACCGCCACGCTCACGACCATGGCAATGATGAGTGAGGCGGTTGCGCCGGTGGCCAATCCCAGCGCGATCTCGCCGGCCCCGAGCACCAGCGCGGTCGCGACGACCCGGTTGGGGTTGACATTGCGGGACCGGAAGGCCAGCGTCAACGCTCCGACCAACGCGCCAATACCCAGGGACGACATCAGCAGCCCAAAACCGCCAGGACCCGTATCGAGATCGTGTTTCGCCAAGAGTGGCATCCAGACATTGAAGTTGATTCCGAAAATGCCCACGACTCCGGCGAAGATGACCAAATTCTTGACCAGCGGAGTGGCACGTACATAGGCGAGTCCTTCACGCAGCGATTCGAGCGGGTTTCGATGGCGGACCGCCGGGACTTTCGGCAGTTTGCGCATCATCAACAGACTCCCGATCACCGCCAGATAACTGACGGCGTCGATGGCAAAGCAGGCTGCGATCCCGAAGGCGCCAAGCACCAGCCCGGCCAGCGCTGGACCGACGAGACGTCCCATATTGAACAAGGTCGAATTGAGCGCGATGGCGTTCGCCAGATCCTCCCGCCCGACCATTTCCGAAACGAATGCCTGCCGGCTGGGCATATCGAAGGAATTGTTGATGCCCACGATCAGGGCGATCAAATACACATGCCAGAGGTCGATATTGCCGGACCAGATGAGGAACGCCAATGTGGCCGAGCTGAGCGCGGCGATCGACTGCGTGCAGACCAGGAGAGACCGTTTCGGTACGCGGTCGGCCACCACACCCGCCAGCAAGCCGAACAGCAGGGTCGGGGCAAATTGCAGCACATTGACCAGACTGAGCTTGATCGCCGAATCGGACAGGGAAAGCACGAGCCAGGACATGGCCAGACTCTGCATCCAGGTTCCGGTGACCGAAACCGCCTGACCGAAGAAGTAGAGCCGGTAATTGCGGTGCTGCAGGGCGCTGAAACCGCTGGGCAGCGAAAGCCGGCGAAGCGAAAGCCGGGCGATGCGGTTGTTGGAATGCGGTGGCATGGGAGCGGCATCGTCCACTGGTGTCGCGCCCGGGCGGGAACGACGAGAAGGGCGGATTTCATTCTGCCATGGATGAGAAGCGGTGACTGTTTCGATATGCCGCCGGACAATCAGCGGGGCAAATCGATCAAGCGCTGGGACCGGAGACGGTCAGACCGAGGGCATTCGCGGCGTCGACCGCTGCTCCGTCCGGCAGTAGCCGGAAAAAATCGAGATCGATCTGCGCCAGCAATTCGTCGTCGATGCGAGCCGGTTGCGCGGTGCCCCGATCGATGCCAGCACGGCGCAGCAGCTCGGTGAGCGCGGAGGGCGCCGAGCCGGAATCGGGCGGATGATCGGCGACCGCTCGAGGCGATTCGAGGATGTAATCGACGAACGACCCGGGATCCATGAGCAGACCGGGGAGCACATCGCCATCGCCGGTCGCGAGCCGCAGCCCGATGCGGTTGCCGGCCGGTGTGCCGGGATCGAAGGGTTGCGCATTGAGCAGCGCGAGCAGATCGCGATTGCGGGTGATGACACCCCAGGTGGCTGACGACGGCAACGTCGGGTCGGTCGTAACGAGATCGGCCCAGAGCACGGTCGAGAGCGCCGCCGCGATGATCGTTTGGGCGGGGGATCGATCGGCCGACTCCAGCAGCGCTCCTTCGGCAATGGCGGCGGCCAGCAGCTCCGGACGCTCACCCAGCAGCATCGAGTCGATCCAGATTGCCGGAGCGCCCTTCCAGCCCTGGCTTTCCCAGGCCGCGGGCACGGCGTCCGGCAAGTCGCGGAAGGCAATATGAACCGGAACGCCGTCACCGTTGGCGCCGTCGATCACCGACGCGAGGATAGAAGCCCAGCGCTCATTGCGATGCAGCAGGAGCAACCCAGCCCGGAGGGTGGGGTCGGATACGAGCTCCCTGATGGCGGGATCGTCGAATGACGCGACCGCGGCGGTGACATCGATCGACGAAAGACCGGTCCGCAGCAGCCCTTCCCGCAACGCTGCGCGAGCGAATTCTTCATCCATCGGTTTGACGCCGGGGTTCATCGCTCGCAGATCGAAGAGGGCGCCATGGGCGGGCAAGTAGGGCCGGTCGATCAGATTGTCGAGCGAGGGTGCAGCGGCCCCTGGCTCGTACGAGATGGTTTGGCCGGTGACGACCGAGAGCTGCAAGCCAATCGCGAGCGCGCGCACCTTGCGCGGGGTGAGCACAAGGCCGATGCCGCGATCGATCGCGGCAATTGCCTCGACGGAGAACCGGTCCAGCGAAACGAGCTCCGCGCTTTCCGGGAAGCGGCCGAGCAATGCGGTCAGCACCGCACCGCCCTGGCTGCCGCCACGCGGGAGAGTGCCGTACCACGGATCGCTGGCGATCCCGGCTCGAATGCTGTCAGCGTCGAAGCTCTCCAGACCGGCGCCGAGATAAACATCGCCATCGAACGAGGTTTCCAATCCGACGTAACCCGCGCCCCGCCGGCCGATGGAGTTCATCAGCGCGAAGAGCTGCACATTGTTGTAAGCGGCAAGCTCGGTGCCGGTATTGGCGGCATCGGGGTCGACCGACAGCACCTCGGCATAGGTGAGGCTGTCGAGCACGCTGGCGATGATCTCTTCCTCATATGAGTTCTCGACGCCATCGTGCATCGACTCGTGCACCAGCACCGGAATCAGCTGCTCGGGCGACTCGTTCGTGTAACGGTTGCTCACCAACAAACGCGGTTGCCCGGTGGAATAGGCGACTTGCAGAGTTGCAACGGCTGCTCCGAATTCGAGCGGCCGGAAATCGACGGCTTCGAACGGATGGCCGGATTCGTTCTTGCCATCGAGGATGGCGTCGATGGTGGCCTGGTACGGATCCCAGTCTGAAAGCATCAGCAGCGCGGCCCGGAGATTGGCCGCCGGAATGATCTGCACGAGCGCGGGATCGTCGAAGCGGGATACGGCGGCCTCGATTCGATCTTCGGTGAGATTGCGCAGCTCGAGGAAGCGCTGCAGTGCAGCGCGGGCATCGTCGCCCGTGATGGGCTCGGTGCTGATGTTCTCGAAATCGAAGGCGGGGGTCGGATGATCGGGCAAGACGAACGGCCGGTGACGCATGATGTACGCCCCCGACATCGCTGCATCGACTGGTTGCACGACCAAGTCATCAGTTTCGGACTGTTGCGCGGCCACGGGCAGCGCCGGCAGAATCGCCAGCACCGCAACGGCAACGCTCCGGCGAAACCGGTTCACGACAAAGGCTCCCGTGGCAGGCTGGGAGTGATCGACCATTCGGCCCACCCGCGATCGTAGGTTTGCAGATCGGAAAAGCCGGCGTCGGTGAGCGCCAGCCAGGACAGCGCGGCATCGACCCCGAAGCTCCCATACAAAACGGAGGGCTGCGACGGATCGAGACCGGCGTTCGCGGCAATCGCACCGATCCGACCGGCGGGTAACAGATGACCGGCAGTATCGAGCAGCGTCGACCACGGGAGACGGATCGATCCCGGGATCTGGCCCTCGGGCATATTTCCGTCCAGATCATTGGCACGTTCGTCATCGGTGCGGATATCGATCAGCTGAAATCCCGATGTCCCGAGCCGGTCGAGCACTTGTTGGGTGACGAGGTAATAGCCGCTTTGCGGATCGACGACCGGCGAGCCGCTGGAGGTCGATGCGGAATCGATGGAAAACGGACGTAGCCGCCAATCGTCCACGCCTGCATTCAACAGGGCTGCTCGCGGAAAACCGAGGAACCGCAGGAACCAGACGAGACGCGCCGCCCGAAAGCCGTGCACATTGTCGTAGACGACAACACGATCTCCGGGGCGGAGATCGAGGGAATCGAGCACCTGCTGGCGATGCGATTCCTCGTCGCCCTGGGTCAGCACGGCGCCGAACACGGGATAGTTCGGATCGACGGTGTCCCGCCACCAGGCGTGTCGAGCAGAATCGATATGATCCTCCCGCCAGACATGCAGCGGTGAGACATCGAACAAGCGCAGATCTGGGCTCGTCGCTTCGTTCGCAAGCCAATCGAGATCGACGATCAAGGGAAAGCCGGCGTTCTGCGCGGTCGCCGAAGGCGCCGCGCGGCCAGCGAGCGGCAGCGCGACCAAACCGGCAATGAAGGTGCGGCGACCAATTGGTTTCAGGTTCATACTGCGCAGCGTCGTCACGCGCGAAGTGTAGTGCGGGGCGATGGCCGTACCGGCCGGATTTGTCCGCAACAGTGTGCAAGGCGAAAGGAACGAGGGAATGGGGTTGGTCGTCGATCCGGCAGCGGTCGTGCCGGAGTGGGGTTTTGGAACCGGCGTCGGTGATTTTGGGCTGATCTCCACGGTGGCAACCGATTCGACCGGCAGCGTTTATGTGCTCAGCCGAATGCCCAGGGGTGTGCTGCATCGGTTCCAGCCGGATGGAACCTGGCTCGGCGATTGGGACTATCCCTTTCCTGCGCCGCATGGACTCTGGATCAGCCCGGACGACCGGGTCTTCATTACCGACACCAGCGAGCACGTGGTCCGCATCTTCGACCGCGATGGCAGTCTGCTGCAAACGATCGGCACCCCAGGGCACAAGGGAGCGCCGGGCGAGCCGTTCAATCTTCCGACCCGAGCCGTGCAAGGTCCGTCGGGCGACGTTTATGTCTCCGATGGATACGGGCAGAATTGGGTGCACCGGTTTTCCGCGGATGGTGAGCACATCGTCTCGTGGGGCGGCGACGGATCGGAACCGGGGCAGTTCCAGACACCGCATTGCCTTTGGGTCGACAGCGACGAGCGGGTGTATGTGGTCGACCGGGCGAATGGCCGGGTGCAGGTCTTCGACAACGTGGGGAATGTGCTGGCGGTCTGGGACGGATTTTGTTTCCCGCACGATATCTTCCAAACCGCTGCCGGCACCTTCATCGTGACCGATTGCGCGACCCGGGATGACGATTCGAAGCCGTATCACGAGCAGATGCCGGCGCAGCCGTTGATCGAGCTCGACGCGGATGGCAACCGGCTTGGCACGACCGGCGCCAGTGGAGACGGCCCAGGGCAGTTCCTCGATTGCCCACATTCCCTCTGGGTCTCGCCAGACGGCGACATCTACGTCAGCGAAGTCATCACCCAGAACCGCGTGCAGAAGTTCAAGGCGAAGTAGAAGGGTCCAGAGTCAAGTGTCCAATGATTTGCTCTTGACTCTGGACAACGATAAAACGGTGAAGCGGCTCCGCACCGCTCCACCGTTCTGTTGTGCGACGGCGGTGGAATTCCCCGTCACCGCCGTTCCCCGGAATGTGCGACTAGATGAGCTGGTAGACCACCGTGACGTCGACCTCGACAGTCGAGGTGCCGGCCTGGATCGGGGTGGACGGCGCAGCTTCGGCGGCCATACCGGCGCCACCCTTACCGTAGACCGGACCGGAGCTATAGCCCTCGGTGATCGACACGACGGAACCGAGGGTCATCCCCGCGGCTTCGGCGAGCTCCTGGGCGCGCTGGTGCGCATCCTGAACGGCGAGGGCACGCGCCTGGCTGGCAGCCGCGGTCGAATCGTCGACATAGAAGTTCACACCGTAGATGGTGTTCGCGCCGGCCGCAACCGCGCCGTCGAGCACATCACCGACCTTGCTGATGTCGCGAATCACGACATTGACCTGGTTTTGCACCTGGAAGCTGGTGACCTCAGATGGATTGCCGTTGCTGTCGTAGTTCTGCACGACCGAAACGTAATAGGACGAGGTTTGGATGTCCTTGTCCTCGATCCCGGCGGCCCTGAGCGATTCGATGACGGCTTCCATTTGGGTGGATGCGGATGCCTGAGCGGCGGTCAGGGTGTCCTCGGTCACAGTCACACCGAGTTGGACGGAAGCGGTGTCCGGGGTTACGGTCACCGTGCCAACCCCCGAAACCGAGACGGTGGCGGTCGAGCTGCCGGCGGCCGGCGTGGCATCCTGGGCGGATGCCGGATGCGATCCCGCGAAGAGAGTGGTGGCGACCAGGGCCACCGCGCCCAACGAGGCGATTTTGCGTAATGAGATTGACTGGGCGTTCAACGACTTCCTCCGATGGCCGCTATTCGGCCGTTCCTTATGGCTGCCGGTGCGGTCGATTCCGTACCAGCGGATGTCACTGTTGAGAGAACGAACAGGGTTCGAAAAAGGTTCCGCGGTAGGAGTCAGACGCAAAGTCTTCCACCATCGAATCGGGAGGACACAGAGGCCCGTCACGACAAACGGCAGTCGAGCGGCGGGTCGCAGTTCCTGTCCGACGGTTACGCGGAGGAATCGGAATCGTCCGGCGGGGCGGAATCGTTCATGCGGGTGCGGCCAAACCAGGTGACGCCGAGCCAGACGAGAAGCAGGAGCAGTCCGAATTCGGCGATGCGCCAGCGTGAGATCGACCCGCCGTTTCCGCTGGTGCGCTCGATGGGTGTGGGAGATGGCGCCACGGTCGGTGACGCCGGGATCGGAGAAGCGGTGGCCGTCGGGGCCGGCGTGGGCGTCGCCAGCTCGGTCGCAGCCACCGCTGGAGACGCTTCGGGCGCGAGCCCGGCCATCGACTCGGGTGCCGCCTGCTGCGGTTCCGAGCTTTCCTGCAGCGGAGGCATCGCCGCGGCGAGCGCAGGAGAAGCTTCCGCATCTCTCTCAATTTCTCCGGTATAGGCCGCACCACCGGTTTCCGGTAATGTCGAATCGTTCGACTGCGTCGCGCTGCTCACCATCGGTCCAGACGCGTCCGCCGGCGCGGCTGCGCCGCCGGAGGCCGCCTCGGATCGATCGGCCGCTGCGTCCGTTTCGGAATTCAGGATCGAGGGCGCCGAGGTCGGAGCCGGATTGTTTGCCTGGGCCGGAATCGACTGCTGTGTCGGCTCGGCTTGCCGCAAGACCGCGGGGCCGGCGTTTTCCGATGTGTCGGAACGATGGGTGATCACGTCGATTGCGGCCACCGACAGCAACAACAGCGCGACTGCCAAGGTTGCAGCGCGGATGGCCGGCACGCCGGGCACGATCCATTCCGAAAACCGATCGACCCAGCTCGGTTGCTTTACCGGCAGCTTCGCCTGATCTGGAGTGAGCCGAAAAGAGCGGCGCGGCATGACACTCGAAGCGGACTGCAGCGCCGAGACGGTTGCCAGCAAGGTACGGTAGCGCTCGTCGCATTCCGCGCAGGCGGCCAGATGCGTTTGCGCCCGCTCGATTTCTTTCGGAGAGAGCGTGCCATCGACCAGCTCGTTGAGCTCGGCATCGGTGAGATGTTCTTCGGATCGTCGGTGGCGTCGTTCGCTGGGCGGCATCGTCATTCGCTTTCTCTGGAAGAGGAACGTTCTGCCGAAAGGAGAAGTTCCCTGCCAGCGGGCGACGCGACCAGGAGATCGCGCAGTTTGGCGCGGCCGCGGAAGAGGCGCGATTTGACGGTGCCGAGCGAGATTTCCATCACCTCGGCGGCTTCGGCAAGCGGCAATCCCTGAATGTCGCAGAGGGTGACGGCCAAACGCTGTTCGTCGGGAATCTGGGCCAGCGCGGCTTCGAGCAGGCGGCTCAGATCGCCCGTCTCGGCAAAGCGCACCGGGTCGACCGGATCGCTTTGGGTACTCCAACCTGGTTCCGATTCGAATTCCAGCGCGTCGAGCGAACCCGTGGGTTTGCGGCCTTTCGAGCGCAAGACGTCGTAGCAGGTGTTGGTGGCGATTCGCAGCAGCCAGGGACGAACCGCGCCTCCCTTGAACGACTTCGCATTGGTCCAGGCTTTGATGAAGCTGTCCTGGCTGGCATCCTCCGCCTCGGGCAACGTGCCGAGCATGCGCCAGCACAGATTGAGCACCGAACGCTCATGCCGGGTAACGAGCTGGTTGAACGCATCGAGATCGCCGCGCGCGGCTGACAAGATCAGCCGCTCGTCCTGATCCGCGGTGGGATCGGGTGGCGGCTGGGCTTTGGTCGCACGGCGGAAGACCATGACGGGCGGTCTAGCTCGGCGCCCAGGGGCGCAGTGCGAGCTTTTCGACCACCGCGGGGTTCGCGACCGTGCGCGGATACATCCCTCGCAAGACGCTGAGCGCGGCGTTCAGCGTGTCCATCCGCACCTGTATGCGCGAGCGCTCGGAATAGTAGGCATCGTGCGGGGTCAGAATGACATTTGGCAAGGTATAGAGCGGCGATGAGGCAGGCAGCGGCTCCGGATCGACCACGTCGAGTCCGGCGGCAGCCAACCGGCCGTCGCCAAGCGCCGCGGCGATGTCGTCCATATTCACGATTGGACCACGGGCAGTGTTCACGAGCACCGTGGTCGGCTTGACCTTGTCGAAGAAGCTGTTGTCGATCATGCCGCGGGTTTCGGGGGTGAGTGGGCAATGCAAGGTGACGATGTCCGCCTGCGCGGCCAGTTCATCGAGCGACACGATCTCCACGCCCAGCGCAACGGCGGTTACCGGATCGACATAAGGATCGGCGGCAATCAGGCGCAACCCGAAGGGCGCGGCCCGGCGGGCGACCGATTGTCCGATGCGGCCCAGGCCCACGATCCCGAGCGTGAGCTCACGGAGGGGCGGCACCGGACCGCGCAGGATCTTCTGGGTGTGATAGGAGCCATCCACCCAAGCGCCCTTGTGCAAATCCTCGTTGACTTCGACGATGCGCCGGTTGAGCGCCAGGATGAGCGCCATGGCATGATCGGCGACTTCATCGGTGCAGTAGTCGGGGCAATGGGAGACGACGATCCCGTAGTCGGTGGCGGCATCCAGATCGACATGATCGATACCGACTGACATGCGAACGATGACCTTGCAGTTGTCGAGCTGTTCGATGGCAACCCGGGGAACGGCTTCGCGGGATGAGACGACCAGCGCATCGGCCTCTCTGGCTAAGGCGACCAGATCGTCCGGATTGGAAACGAGTCCACTGACGAGCTCGACATCGATATCGCGCAAGCTCGAAAGCGCGTCCACCTCGTATCCGAGATCGTATCGGTCCGAGGTGTAGACCAGACGAAACGGCGAATCCGACATCCCTGCGCGCGTCCTTTCCCTGCTGCGCTCCCGATTTTCGACAGAGCGACTATCGCATAGAACGGAACCGGGATGTTGGAGGATACGGCTGACCGGGACTGGGAATCTCGAGACTGGAAAACGGTGGGGGAAAGCGCCTCATCCCAATGTCATCCTGAACGAAGTGATGGATCTCTCGCCGGCGCTGCACTGAGGCAACTCGGACGCCTCGGCTGAGCTGGACTTGGGCTCGTGAACAGGTTTCAAGGCGGGTCCGACGTGAGCTTGTTCGAGTTGCGAAGAACCACAAGACGGGAAGAGGAGCAGCGACGGCGATGTGGGAGAAAAAGTTTGCAGATCGCGAGGAAAAAGCAAAACCCGGCGCGGTCGAATGACCGCGCCGGGTTTCTTGTCTGGGACAAAGGAGAAGTCCCGACAAGCCTTGCACTGAGACTCCCCTGACCGGTTCGTTTCCTACAACACGCCCCGCAACGGTCGTAGTTCCCTTGCCGGTCCCGTTTCAGACTGGTTTCGAAGGGCTACCCCGCATTTGCCCTTCGCCCGTTGACTGATTCGGTGGGGAGCCGTAAACGTACTCGGCTCCTCGGGACTGCACGGAC
>DASTFJ010000326.1:0-7236 GCA_035708745.1 Thermomicrobiales bacterium
CTCCAAAAAATTCGGCGATTTTTGGCGTCGACAGTCCAGGCTATGCGTGGGGCGCCGCGCACCCGGTCGTAGGAGCATGTCGCGGTGTGCATGCCCTACGACCGGGTGCGCTCTCCGGCCTCCGGACTCGGTACTCCGGACCTCTCTAGAACCCCGCTCGCTTATCGACAACGTTGACCAACTCGGCTCCGTCCTGCATCCGGCGGACGTTTTCGACCAGGATCTCGACGCAGCGCCTTTCCTTCTGCCAGCTCGATCCGGCCAGGTGGTGACTCATGACCACATTCGGCATATCCCAAAATGGGCTGTCGGATCCGACCGGCTCGATCTCGTTGACGTCCAGACCGGTGCCCCAGAGGTGCCCCGATTTCAGCGCGGCCGCCAGCGCGTCCTCGTCGATGATGCCGCCGCGTGACACCGCGATCACGATAGAACCCGGAGGCATGGCCGCGAATTCGCTCGCACCGAGCATGTGATGCGTCTCCCGCGTCAACGGAGCCGCCACCATCAGGATGTCGCTCAGGGCCAGCATGTCGGGCAACCGGTCGACCGGCCAGACCGATTCGACGAAGCGGTCGCCACCGCCCGGATGCACATCGACGGCCAGTGTCTGCACCTCGAACCCGGAGGCGCGTTGCGCGATCGCGCGGCCGATCTGACCGTACCCGAGGATGCCGATGGTGCTGCCCATGATCTCGCGCGGTTGCCGGTAGCAGCCATCCCACCGCCATTGATGCTGCCCCTGATAGAGGAGGCAGCTCGGGATCTGCCGAGTCAGGGCCAGCAGGAGTCCAAACGCATGCTCCGCGATCGAGGGCGCATGCGCTCCGCGGGTGTTCGAGAGCACCACGTCGCTCTCGACCAGCTCCGGAAAGTTCATCAGGAAATCCACGCCGGCGCTTTGCGACTGCACCAGCTTGAGCTGCTTGGCCGCCGCCAGCACTTCTTTGTCGGGTCGTCCGTAGAGAACGTCCGCGTCGGCAATCTCCCGCACCAGATCGTCGTGCCCGCTTACCCGCACCACGTCCAGATTCGGAATTCCGTCCAGCAACCCGAAATACGCGTCACCTTCTTCGGTGGCGATGACCAGTTTCATGCGGCGTTCCTCGTCCCTCTCGTTCTGAACCGATTGCGTCCGACCACGCTGCCGGGAGGATACCAGCGTTCCCATTCCGGTCAGGATCGGGATATGCTACCGACCGGTCGACGATCAGTACCCGTTCGCGCCCGATCCGCGCAATTCGACAGGAGCCACCGCCCGCATGAGCGCCTGGGTCAAGAAGCTGGCGCCCCGGTCGCCGACGGAGGCACACCGGGTTTCGACCCCGCTCGAGCTCTTCTTCGATCTGGTCTTCGTCGTCGCCATCAACGTTGCGGCCGGCGCGCTGCATCACGACCTCGCCGAGCATCACATTCGCCACGGGCTGACCAGCTACGCCATGGTGATCTTCGCGATCTCCTGGGCGTGGATCAACTTTGCCTGGTTCGCCTCCGCCTACGACAACGACGATGTCCTCTACCGTATCGCCGTCTTCGTGCAAATGACCGGCGCGCTCGTCCTGGCGGCGGGGATCGAACGGGCGTTCACCGAGCGCGATATCAAGCTCGTCGTGGTCGGCTATGTGATCATGCGGCTGGCGCTGGTATCTCTCTGGATACGTGCCGCCTTGGCCGATCCCGCGCATCGTTCCACCGATCTTCGGTTTGCCGCTGGCATCACGCTGGTCCAGCTTGCCTGGATCGCGCTTGGTTTTTCCGTCGGCGAGGTTCGACTCTGGATGTTCGTCGCGCTGATGCTCTGCGAGCTTTCCGTGCCCGTGATTGCCGAGCGGAGAAACAGGACGACCTGGCATCCGGAACATATCGGCGAGCGCTACGGCCTCTTCACCATCATCGTCCTCGGCGAGGCCGTCCTCGCATCCGCGCTCGCCATCCAGACCGCGGTCGACGATCGCCTGTTCGACCGCCAGATGGTCGCCATCGTGGCCGGCAGTCTGGTGATCCTCTATATGATGTGGTGGATCTATTTCGAATATACCTACCGCGCCGAAGAGGTCCTCACCTCGACATCGCGCGACTTCACATGGGGATACGGGCACATCGTGTTATGGGGCGCAGTCGCGGCGGTCGGCGTGGGGATCGGGTTGTGCATCGACTATGCCACCCACCATACCGAGCTTTCCCGCACCGGCGTTCAGGCAGTGCTGGCCGTGGCCGTGGCGGTCTATCTCATCAGTCTCTGGCTCTTCCACGACCTGGCCCATGGCCACTCGGCGGCTCAGCGATTCGTCACCCCGCTGGTGGCCGCGATCGTCATTGCCACGGTCTGGCTGCCCTATGGTCCCGTGTGGATCGCGCTCCTGCTCGTTGGCCTGGCGGCATTCCGGACCGCGCGTGAACAACGGCATCCCGAATTCGAGCATGTAACGCACTGAACGTTGCGAAAGGATCGATCGAATGCGCATCACCGATGTCACCTGCTACCCGGTCTGGGGTGGGTTTCGCAATTTTCTCTTCGTCGTCATCGATACCGACGAAGGGATCTCGGGGGTCGGCGAATCGGGCCTCACCGGACGCGAGCTGGCCGTCACCGGCACGATCGCGCATTTCGAACCGCTGCTGGTCGGGCAGGATCCGTTTCGAATCGAGCATCTGTGGCAAACGCTCTCCCGGGGTGGCTTCTTCCCGGCGGAAGGCGCGGTGGCGGCCGCGCTCTCGGCAATCGATATCGCGCTCTGGGATATCAAGGGCAAGGCGCTCGGGGTCCCGATTTACGAGCTGCTGGGCGGGCTGGTGCGCGATAAGGTCATCGCCTATCCGCACAACGGCTCGCACGATCCCAGCACCGCCGCGCTGGTCGAATCGTGTCTGGAGACCAGGGAGGCCGGTTGGAAGTTCGTCCGCTTCGGGCTGCCGTCAGAGGGCAACCAGCATGAGCCGCGGGTGGCGATGCAAACCGCCATCGAGCAATTCGCCGCGGTGCGCGAGGCGGTCGGCGACGACATCGAGATCACGCTCGATATCCATACCCGCCTCGATCAGCGCGATTCGGTCTCCCTTTGCAACGCATTGGAGGAATTCCGCCCGTACTTTATCGAGGACCCCGTCCGCGCAGAAAATGCGCAGGCGCTGCGTGCGGTACGGGCCGGCACGAATGTGCCGATCGCCGCGGGTGAGCAATTCACCTCGAAATGGCAATTCCGCCAGATCATCGAAGAAGACCTGATCGATTTCGCCCGTATCGATCTTTGTCTGGCCGGTGGATTCTCGGAGTCCCGCAAGATCGCCGGCTGGTGCGAAACGCACTACATCCCCCTGGCGGTCCACAACCCGCTCGGCCCAGTCTCTTCCGCCGCCTGCCTGCAGCTCAATCTGGCAACGTCCAATTTCGCGGTGCAGGAGCAACCGCGCATGCCCGGTACCATGCTGACCGATGTGGTCCCGGTGCAAATCCCGTGGGAGGACGGCTATCTGCTGCCCCCGGCCGGTCCCGGGCTCGGTATCGAATTCGACCGCGAGGCCGCCCTGGCCCATCCCTTCCAGCTCACCGAGATTCCCCATCTCCACCGGGCCGACGGCTCGTTTACCAACTGGTGAGCTGCCGGAAAATTGGCCGCGTTGTAAATCCGATCGGCGGTGAATCGTGCCCGAGGCGGGAAGGCATGGATCCCTGTGCTGCTCTGAAAACAGGCTGTTCACGCGCCTGGGTCGTCTGGGAACAAGGGCAGCCACAGGAGTTGCCCCTACCGCTGGACGGTCGTAATTTCAGAGGCGGGGTGCCGCCAGGCGGCATGATGGACGACGACCGCGTGGTGTGCGGGAGGCTGGGTTGCGGGGGACGAGTGGTCCCTCAACGCGGGTCGGGACGAAGGGGGTGCGGTCGGACGATGGAAGGATGACGTGAGTATTCCCAGGGGTACCGTATCCGGCGACCTGGGAATACTCCTCGCTGTCACATGCTGACGGTCACGAATCGCACGGCCTACTCCTCTGGGGTGCCCGGTGGGGGATCGGCCGGCGCTTCGGTCGGGGTATCGGTTGGCAGCTCCTCGGTCGGCGGGATTTCGAGCGTCGGTTCGTCCGTTGGGGGAACCTCGATGGTCGGCTCCTCGCTTACTGCCGTATCGGTGGGCAGGGGCGTCTCGGTCGGTTCGAGTGCCGGAGCGACACCCGGCGTCAGGTAGTCGTCGGCTACCCAGCCGCTGATGTGATCGGTCGTTTCGACCGGAAGCCAGAAGTAGCCATTGGCCGGTTTGCCATAGCCGGTGATCGTGAGCTGCGTATTGCGCTCCAGCACCGTAATGATTTCGGCGCCGATGCCCGCGTCGGTCCGCAAATTGATCCCGACATTGGTGTGCGCGATATCGCCCGGCAGGAACCCGCCCGGACCGGCGGTCGGCGTATGCGTGACCGTCGGAGTGAGCGTCGCGGTCACCGAGAGATCGGGGGTATTGGTGATGGTCGGGGTCGCGGTCGCGACACCAGTCTTCTCCACATAGTTCGTCGCGATCCAGCCATCGATGTTGCCGTCAGTCACCGGAATCCAGAAATATCCGTCGACCTGGCCTCCTGTACCGGTCACCAGCAGGCTTGTTCCCGAAGGAACCGTGGTCAGGATCGCGCCGCCCAGGCCCGGGAAGTTGCGTATGTTCACGCCGGCCCTGGTGCGGACGATATCGCCGGGGCCGAAGCCGCCAATGGGCGTGTTCGTCGGCGTGAGACTCGGTGTACGGGTCACGGTGGCGGTCCGGGTGGGAGTTCGCGTCGGGGTGTTGGACGGGGTCGGCGTGGCGGTCGCTACTCCGATCTTGGTCACATAGCCGGAGGCGACCCAGCCGGTCAACGAGTTGTAGACGACCGGGATGTAGAAATGGCCGCTGGCGGACTGGCCCGTTCCGGTGACCATCAACACCGCGCCGGACGGCAAGGTCGCGATCGGATTGCCGCTGGTTCCCGCGCTTGGGCGCAGGTAGAGTGACGTATTGACGCGCACCAGATCGCCCGCGGCGAAACCTCCGGCCGGCGTCTGGGTGATCGTCGGGGTGCGCGTCGGCGTTGGCGTAAAGGTCTGGGACGCGGTCGGCGTAATGGTCGGCGTGCGAGTGACGGTGGGTGTGCGGCTCGGGGTGCGGGTCGGCGTCGAGGTCGCCACGCCGACTCTGTCTACCCAGTCCGAGGCCACCCAGCCGTCGGTTCCCTGGTAGCGCACCGGAATATAGAAGTAGTCACCCACGGTTAGGCCGGTGCCGGTAACCAGCAGGCGCGCGCCCACCGGGAGCACCGAGATGATGTGGTAATTCGAGCCGGGGCCCTCACGGAAATTGAGCGGCTCGCGCACCTCGACGATCACACCGGGCCCATAGCCATGCGGCGGCGTCGCGGTTTTGGTTGGAGTTCGCGTGATCGTCGGGGTTCGTGATGGGGTCGGCGTCGTCGACGGCGTGAATGTTTCCGACGGCGTCGGCGTGTTCGACGCCGTGGCGGTTTCGGTCGGCGTGTTGGTGACGCTCGGCGTCGATGTCTCGGTCGGCGTGTTCGATGCCGTCGGAGTATTGGATGGCGTCGGGGTACGCGTCACCGTTGGCGTGCGAGTGGGCGTGCGCGTGGGGGTCGAGGTTGCGACACCGGTCTTGGCCAGCCAATCGGCGGCCACCCAGCCGTTCGTGTTTTCGAAGCGGACCGGCACGAATACCCCGCCGGCGCCGTTCTGGGCATGGCCGGTGACCAGGAGCTGCGAGCCAGTTGGCAAGGTCAGGATAATGTGGTAGTTCGTGCCGGGACCCTCTCGGAAATTGAGCCCGGTCGTGTTCTGCGCCAAATCGCCAGCCGACCAGCCGCCCAGCGGAGTCGCCGTCCGGGTCGGGCCTGTGGGAGTGCGAGTGGGCGTGTTCGTGGGGATCGGCGTGGAGACCAGCGCCACCAGCTCGGAGGCCAGATAGCCGGTGCTGTTATCGGATACGCGACGCACACGGATGAAAACGTACGGTCCGCAAACGGCGCCGCTGTTCAGCACGGTATAGCGGGTGCCGGTGGTCGCGGTATAGAGCACCGGATAGGTCGTGCAGGGACCCGAGCGCACATTGGTCGCAGTGGTGACCTGGACGATGCTTCCCACGGGAATACCCGATTGCGCTTCGGCCAATCGTGGCTGAAGTGGAACCACTGCCAGCAGCATCGAGACGATCAGCGCGACGATCGTCACTGACGCACTACGCCGGAACCCCTTGCCCATTGTTCCCTGCCCCCGGTTGCGGACCCGTGCGGCCACATCCACGCGATCACGGTCATCGCCGGAATGTCTGTAGAAAGCCAATGTCAGCACATCGTCTGCTTCGAACGACCTGTGACTTTCATGCACAACTTCCCACGGCGTCATCTTATCCCATGAAGGCAAGCAGACTCAACGGTTTCGCGGCACTTTCGCCAATTTTCGCGTCTGGAATCCTCATATGCAGGTCTATTGCCCGTATGCGGCCGCGTTTTGGTGATCCACGATATCGACTCCAGGGGCAGCAAGGCGCCTTTCCAACGAGGCTGTTGCGATGTCGACGATCGCCGGGCAAGCGAACACCCTCGGAACCGCGGGCCGGTTCCGAGGGTGTCGAATCAAGAATCAGCCAACCGGTTCGGTATCGCCGGTCGAGGTGTCGCCGTTGCCGGCGCCGGGCGTAGCGCCCTCATCGGCCGGCTCGTCGCCGGAATCGCCATTACTGTCGTCGGAGCCATCCCAATTCGGGTCTCCGCCCGAATCGCCCTGCCAGCCATCGTCGGGAACTTCGCCACTACCGGGACCGTCTTGCCAGCCACCGACATCGTACGCCGAAGTGTCGCCCTGCCAGGTGCCGTCACCCGTGGGCGCACCGGAATCGACCGCGTTGGCACTCGCTCCGGCGTTCGTGGTCACACCCGAGAGATCGACGGAGGTGCTGCCACTCGCAATCGCGGCGGCGTAGGCAGCCGCGTAGCTCAACACCGTCGAGATATAACCCCCGGTGCAGGTGCCGGTCGAATCGCAACCGCTGCCGAAATAGCTCGCCAGCGCCTGCTCGATCGACCCGGTCGCGGTGAGGAACTTCCCGATCTCGGTCGAGCCGGCCAGGATATTTGTCGCCGGATCGAACCAGAGATCCTCAGAGATACCCTGACTCTGGAACTCCGCGGGCATAACCTGCATGAGCCCGATCGCCCCAGCAGACGACACCGCATTCGGATCGCCGACCGATTCGACGCGAATGA
>DASTFJ010000327.1:0-3076 GCA_035708745.1 Thermomicrobiales bacterium
TACCGAGGGCGACCTGGTGCCAGGAATCGATATCGCGGCGGACGAGCCGGCCGCTTCTCAGGTGCAAGCCGATGCTACTACGACATTGGAGGAGCCCGCGGTCTCGAAACCGGCTCGCCGCGCCCGCAAGAAGCAGGAACCGGCCGAGCCGGTAGTGGCGGAAGTCGAACCGATTGCCGTCGAACCGAAACCCGCCCCGCGGCGATCCCGCAAAAAGACAGCCCCGGTTGTCGCGCAGCCGGTGGCCGAAACGCCAGTGCCCGCACCGGCGCCCACGCGCAAGCGATCCCGGAAAAAAGAAACCCCGATCGTCGAGGAAGTCGCTGCCATCGCCGTCGAGCCGGCGCCGAAACGACGCCGAACCCGGAGCAAAGCAACCGTCGAGCAGATTGCGGCCGAACCGGCGCCAGTCGCCGAAGCCTCGCGCAAACGAGCCCGCAAGCCCGCCAAGACCGAGACCGTGGAACCGGTCGCGTCCGAGTCTGCGCCGGCCGCCGAACCAAAGCCCGCACGCCGCAAGAAGACCGTTACCCCGCCGCCGGAGCCCGTTCCCCTGCCCATCGCGCAGGACAAACCCACCCGCCAGCGCAAAGCCAAAGCCGCCTGACACATCGTCATCTCGACCGCCTCCCTGTCGCCTCGCAACTCAGCCCCCAGTGCACCATCCGCGGCCGTAGCGCACGGTCTCCGCGCCGGGCGATCGAGCGCAGCTCGATAACGGATGTGCCGGCAGCCGTATCGTGGATGGACACGTATTGACGACGAGATGGACGCACCGCAACAGACGCGCGGTATTGGGCGCGGAGTCCAAGCCTGGTACGGAACGCACGTCGCGAATCGGGCGATCTACTCACGAAAAGTAAGTTGTGCAGTACGCTTCCTGAATGCATTACTCGCTCCTGCAAATCACCTCGGTTGGACACATCTCCGAAGATAGCCTGACCCTCGCATTGGGAGCGGTCGGGCTGGTCATCATCTTTTCGGCGCTCGTTTCCGGTTTGGTCGATCGGGGTCCGGTCTCGGAGGTACTGGTCTTCATCGCGCTCGGTGTGGCCATCGGTCCCTGGGGTCTGGACATCATCGATTTCGGCATCGATGCGCCGGCGGTCGTTGCCGCTGGCACGATCAGTCTGGTGTTGGTCTTTTTTACCGACGCGATCAAGATCAACGTCTACGAGCTGCGCAAGAACTGGTTTCTACCCGCCCTTGCACTCGGCCCCGGCGCGCTGCTGACGATCCTCTTGACCACGCTGGTGGCGCACTGGCTCTTCGGGTTGCCGTGGATGGTCTCGCTGCTCATCGGCGCGGTCCTCTCCTCCACCGATGCGGTGCTGCTGCGCGATGTGCTGAACGACA
Organism: Thermomicrobiales bacterium; assembly: GCA_035708745.1. Lineage (GTDB taxonomy): Bacteria > Chloroflexota > Chloroflexia > Thermomicrobiales > UBA6265 > JAMLHN01. The sequence continues at coordinate 1,357 of DASTFJ010000327.1, forward strand.
AGCGCGTTCCCAAGTCGATCCGCACCACCCTGGGCGTCGAAGCCGGCACCAACGATGTCATCATCCTGCCGCTGGTGCTGATCGCAACCGCGATCGCCACGGGGGAACCCCGCAGCTCCCGCGACTGGATCGAGTTCGGCTTCGAGCTCTATCTGCTGGGACCGTTGCTGGGTATCGTGGTGGCCGTGATCGCCATCAAGCTGCTGGGAGTGGTCCGTACCCGGCAGCTCGTACGGCGCGACTACGAATCGCTCTATTCGATCGGGGTGGCGTTCGTCGCCTACGCGGCAGCGCAGTCGATCGGGGGGAGTGGCTTTCTGGCGGCCTTCGCGGCCGGGTTGACCATCTCCTTCATGGACACCGAGCTCTGCGATTGCTTCATCGAATACGGCGAAGCCACCGCCGAGATGGCCATGTTGCTGACCTTCGTCTTCCTCGGTGGCGCGTTGCTGATCTCCGCGCGGGATGCCTTCGATGAGAAGACGCTCCTCTTCGCCCTCTTCGTCATCTTCATCGCGAGGCCGGTGGCCTTTTTCGTCAGTCTCTCCCATGCCCGGATCAGCCAGCATGGCAAGCTCGCGCTGGCATGGTTCGGACCACGCGGCTTGAACTCGCTGCTGCTGGTCATTCTGGCGATCGTGGCGGGGTTGCCCACGCCGGAGACGGTCTTCGGCATCGTCGGCGTGGTGGTGCTGGCATCGGTGGTGCTGCACGGCTCGTCGGCCACGCCATTGCTGAACCGGTACGAGAAGAAGCAAAAGGAAGCCGCGCTGCCGGAGGAAACTGCGCTGCATCCAGCGGCGCTGCTGAATATGGAGCTGAAACCGGTACCGCTGGCCGAGGTGCCACGTATGACTGTCGAGCAGCTGCGCGCGCTGATGCTGACGGATGAGCCGCGCACGATCTTCGATGTGCGCCGCCGCAGTGCCGAAACCGATGCCCGCACCATTCCGGGGGCGATCCGCACCACGGTCGACGATCTGGGCGACTGGATCGGCAAGATCCCGAAGGGACCGCCAATCGTCCTCTACTGCGCCTGTCCCGAAGAAGTGACCGCCGCGCGCGGCGCATTGGTCTTCATCGACTCGGGCTATCCGAACGTCTCCGCCCTGCAGGGCGGCTGGGCCGCCTGGCTGGCAGCCGGCTACCCAATCGCGGAGCTGGAACCCGTCGCAGCGTAGCATCGTCATCCAAACACCCAACCGTCATCCCGAGCCGAGTCGAGGGACCTCTTGTTACCCGCAACTTCGCCTCCACTGGAAACCATTTCGTAATCAGGCAAAATACCCAATTGAACGATCGCCGCTTCTACATCTACATCTTGTCGAACGTATCTCGCACTCTCTACATTGGCTTTACGAACGACATCATGCGACGAATCTGGGAGCACCGAGAAAAGAAAGCCGACAGCTTCACACGCGATTACAACATCACCATGCTGGTCTATCTCGAGGAGCATGCGAGGGCCGATGACGCGATCGCTCGCGAGAAGCAGTTGAAAAATTGGCGGCGAGAAAAGAAGGTATGGCTGGTCGAGCGAGAGAATCCGCAGTGGCTTGATCTGGCGCACGATTGGTTCATGGGATAGCGGGTTTCGGTCGGGGACTGAATTGCGGGCAACGAGAGGTCTCTCGACAAGCTCGGGACGACGGTCTATTGCAGGCGGGGTTGCCGGGAACGAGAGGTCCCTCCACTGCGGTCGGGATGACGATGGGGCAAC
>DASTFJ010000328.1:0-4964 GCA_035708745.1 Thermomicrobiales bacterium
TCGATCTCATTCTGGGTTTCCGTCATCCACGACGGGGTCGTGTAGATCGTCGACCAGCCGATCTTCAGCGGGGCCAGTCCCTCGACCGGCGGCCAGAACGCATCCTGGGCGAACGCGCCGAGGTGAACCTTGCCGGTGGCGGCGATGGCGGCCGTCAATGCTGCTGAACCTGCGACGAATCGTCGACGATTGACGCTTCTCTCCACGGTGATGCTCCTTCGATCGGGTCAATGACCAAATTGTCGGATTCCGGGCACACCTGTGCCCCGGTTCGTTACTCTACACAAGTCGGTAAGCGCGCACAATCCATCATGTAAGCATCTCGACCGCGTTGCTGTTCGGCCCGGCGCGCCGCTCGATTGGGAAATTCGACCCATTGCCGCGTGGTCGAATCCAACCTACGCTTTTGCCGTGACCTGTGGAATGGATCCCGGTTTCGCAAACAGGAGGGTAACGGGAACGATGGCCGATAAACCGAACATTCTCATTCTCTGGGGCGATGACATCGGCTGGTGGAATATTTCCTACAACAGCCGGGGGCAGATGGGATATCGCACCCCCAACATCGATCGCATCGCCAACGAGGGCGTGGCTTTTACCGACTACTACGGCCAGCAGTCCTGCACGGCCGGGCGGGCCGCCTTCATCACCGGGCAGAATCCCTGGCGCACCGGGCTGACCAAGGTCGGCATCCCCGGCGCTCCCCTGGGACTGCAAAAAGAGGATCCCACTATCGCCGAGCTGCTCAAGCCGCTCGGCTATGCCACCGGGCAATTCGGCAAGAATCACCTGGGGGACCGGGATGAGTTCCTGCCGACCATGCACGGCTTCGATGAGTTCTTCGGCAATCTCTATCACCTGAACGCCGAAGAGGAACCGGAAGACCCCGATTTCCCCAAGAACGAGGTCTTCCGCGCCAAGTACATGCCCCGTGGCGTGTTGCACAGCTGGGCCAATGGCGACGGCACCCAACGGATCGAGAATACCGGACCGCTCACCAAGAAGCGCATGGAAACGATCGACGAGGAGATCACCGAGGGCGCGCTCGGTTTCATCGACAAGGCGGTTGCCGACGACAAGCCGTTCTTCCTCTGGTGGAACAGCACCCATATGCACTTCCGCACCCATACGCGGGAGCAGGATCTGGGCCGCTCCGGGCAAGGGTTTTACAACGACGCGATGATGTACCACGACGATTTGGTCGGCGTGATGCTGAACAAGCTGGACGAGCTGGGCATCGCTGATAACACCATCGTCATGTATTCGACCGACAACGGCCCGCATTACAATGCCTGGCCCGATGGCGGCATCACGCCTTTCCGCAGCGAGAAGAACACCAACTGGGAAGGCGCCTATCGCGTACCGGCCTTCTATCGCTGGCCCGGCCACATTCCAGCCGGTAGCGTGCTGAATGGCATCGTGACCCATCAGGATGCGCTGCCGACCCTGCTGGCGGCGGCGGGCGAGCCGGATATTGTCGAGAAGTGCAAAGCGGGGTACACCGTCGGCGATATGACCTACAAGGTCAGCATCGACGGCTTCAATATGCTCGACTACTTCACCGGCGAATCGGACGAATGCCCCCGCAACTACTACTTCTATGTCAACGACGACGCGCAGATGGTTGCCCTGCGTTATACCGACTGGAAATGCGTCTTCCTGGAACAGCGGGCGCACCAGCTGCAGGTGTGGGCCGAACCCTTCGTCAAGCTCCGGCTGCCCAAGCTTTTCAATCTGCGCCGCGATCCGTTCGAGCGCGCCGATCAGGATTCCAATACCTACTGGGACTGGATGCTGAGCAAGGCGTATGTCGTCGCTGCCGCCCAAATGGTGGTCGCGGCGCATGTCGAATCGATGAAGGAATTCCCGCCGCGCCAGGCCCCGGGCTCCTTCAATCTCGATGAGATTCTGGCGACGATGGACAACGCCGCCGGCGCCGGCGCGCACTAGGCGCGCAGAGCTCCCATCCTCGTCTCACAGCAGCAGACGAACCGGCGTCAGACCCCTGACGCCGGTTCGTTTTTTGGCGACCGGTGCGGAATCTCAGAAACAGCGATAATTATGGGAACAAAGGGTTTGCGAATCGATTCGCCAGCTCGACGACTCCAGTGCGAGGGTGTGCAATGAAGCGACGGGTGGTGCTTCGGATCTGGGGACGGGTGCAGGGAGTCAACTACCGGCGTGCCGCGCAACGCGAGGCGGTGCGCCTGGGAGTGACCGGCTTCGCGCGCAATATGCCGGACGATTCGGTCTGGATCGAAGCCGAAGGTCCTGAGGACGCGATCGCGAAATATATCGCCTGGTGTGAGAAGGGCCCTCCACGTTCCGACGTGGAGCAGTTCGAAGTGCAGGACGGCGATCTGGTCGGCTACAAGGGATTCGAGATCTATTGACCGTTCCAGCGCTTCCTTCCAATCCTGCAGAGCTCGATGATGCGGCTCTTCGCGATCTGCTCAGAAATGCCCGCACCATTGCGGTGATCGGCTGGTCGGACAAGGAAGATCGTTCCAGCCATGGCATCGCCGGTTATCTCCATGCCCAGGGCTACGACGTGGCGCTGGTCAATCCGCGTCTGGCCGGCAAGATGGGTCCCTTCGGCGAACCTGTTTACGGCCAGATGGCCGAGATACCCCGCCACGTCGATATCGTCGACATGTTCCGCAATGCCAGCTTCGTTCCCGGGCACACCCGGGAAGCGATCGAGATCGGCGCCGGGGTGATCTGGCTGCAAGCCGGCATCCTCAGTGACGAAGCCCGGTCATTGGCTGCCGCCGCTGGAATCCCTTTCGTCCAAAACGCCTGCATCTCCGTAGCCCACCTTTTTCTGGTCCGGACCCAGGCCTCCGGACCCGTTCCGGAGTAGACTCCTCCACACAATGAGCACCACCCGATCGAGCTAGAGGAACAACATTCATGGTCGTACCGAAGATAGGCGCCCAATGGGCAATCAAGCAGATTGCCGATCAGGTCATGGCTCCGCCCCCGGGAGCGCAGGCGCCGGCCGATCCTGCCGCCTCGCCAGCGGCGCCCACCCCGGCCGCGCAAGCGCCGGTGGAGGAATTCGACGAGTTCGACGGTGAGATCGTCAACGACGAAAACGGCGTCCCGATCGGCACCGCCCATCGCATGCGGGCAATAAATCTCTATCTCGTTTCCGACTCGCACGGCAATCTGGAACGCGAATTCCAGGACTGCCTGGAAGACGACGAAAGCCGCCGCTATTTCATCCGCGACAAGCGCGGCCGCCTGACCGGCGTCATCTTCGCTCCCCACCCGGACCGTATGCCCCAGAAAGCCCAGGCGTTGCGCGCCGACGAGATCTAGCAGGCAGCAGCTGGCAGCATGCAGAAATGACGTACGGGATGGGGACGGTATGGCGTCCCCATCCTCTTTTCGTGCTGCCTGCTGCGTGCAGCTCGACTCGTTTGGCATATAGGTACTTTTGCGGATGCGGGGGAATGCCGCGCTCCCTACGATGCAGGTGGTTCGAACACCGTGGTCGACGACTTACCGAGCATCCAGGAAAGGAGCATTCCATGACCGCAGTTACAACGATGAACCAGCGAATCGCCTCCGAGGCGATCGAACCGCTTCGGGCGGCGGTGCGCGGAACCGTCATTGCCCCGGAGGACCCGGGTTTCGACGAAGCCCGCACGGTCTACAACGCTATGATCGACAAGCGCCCGGCCGTGATCGTGCAGGCGGTCGATGTGGCCGATGTGATGGCCGGGGTAGCGTTTGCCAACGAGCACGATCTGGCCATTTGCGTGCGGGGTGGCGGGCACAACGCCGCCGGACTCGGCACTTGCGATGGCGGCATCGTCATCGATCTGGGCCGCATGAACGCGGTGCGCGTGAACCCCACGACTCGGCGGGTGGTGGTCGAAGGCGGCGCGACCTGGGGCGATGTCGACCACGCCACCGCGCCCTTCGGGCTGGCGGTGCCCTGCGGCATCATTTCCACCACTGGCGTTGGCGGACTCACCCTCGGCGGCGGTTTCGGCTATCTCAGCCGGGGGTATGGCCTGACGATCGACAATCTCGTCTCGGCCGATCTGGTGCTGGCCGATGGCTCGTTCGTAACCGCCAGCGAGAGCGAAAACCCCGATCTCTTCTGGGCGATCCGTGGAGGCGGCGGCAATTTCGGCGTGGTGACCGCCTTCGAGTTCATGGCGCAGAAGGCTGGCACGGTGACCGCCGGGGTGCTGTTCTACGAGCTGGACAAGGCCGCCGAGCTGATGCGCATCTATCGCGACTTCATCGACGGCGCGCCTCGGGAGCTGGGTATCTTCTTCGGGTATCTCATGACCCCGCCGGCGCCCTTCCTGCCGGAAGAGCTGCATCTGAAGAACATGGCCAAGATCGTCTATTGCTTCCGTGGTCCGGAAGCCGAGGCGCGCACGGTGCTCGAACCGTTCCTGAAGGTCGGGCCGGAGGCCGAGGTGGGGGGCGAGATGCCGTTCGCTACGTGGAATGCCATGTTCGACGCGCTCTTCCCTCCGGGCCGGCAAGACTACTGGAAAGCCGATTTCCTGACCGAGCTGAGCGACGAGGCGATCGAGGTCAATACGACCTTCGGTCCCAGGATGCCCAACCCGTCCTCGGTGATGCATCTCTATTCCGTCAATGGGGCGATTCAGGATGTGGCGCCAACGGCTACCGCCTACAACCGCCGCGATGCGAAATTCGCCTGGGTGGTGCTGGTGACCGATGACGATGCAAGCCGCATGGCGGATCACATCACCCTCGCGCGGGACTACTGGACTGCCCAGCATCCCTTCACGGCGGGCGGCGCGTACCTCAATATGATGATGGATGAAGGCAGCGATCGGGTGAAGGATTCTTATCGCGAAAACTATCCACGCCTGCAGGCGATCAAGGCACAGGTCGATCCCGACAACCGTTTCCGGATCAATCAGAACATCGCCCCGAAATAGGGCTGCGTTGGGACCGAACCGCAGATT
>DASTFJ010000329.1:0-2627 GCA_035708745.1 Thermomicrobiales bacterium
CCCGGCCACGCCACGAAGGAGAGGTCGGCGTCCGGATTCACCTGGTAGTACCCGGTATAGTCGGCGGTGCCGGCCACCATCATGGCCCCCTGCCCGTTGGCGAAAATCGCCTTGGCGGTGGTGTAATCGGTCGCTTCGAACCCGGCGTTGTAGAACGGCATCAGATCGAGCAGCAGCTGGGTGGCGGTAACGGCCTCGGCGTCGTTGAGCACCCGCGTCCCCTCACGCACACCCTGGATCCCCTCTGGCCGCAAGACCGCCGAGGTGAGTCCGATGTACATGAAATACGGATGCACCCAGTCCTTCGCGCCCAGCACGATCGGCGCTTCCACGCCGGCATCCTTGAGCGCCTGCGCGGTCGAGGTCAGCTCATCCCACGTCGTCGGCGGGGTCAAACCGGCATCGGCGAAGACTTTGTTGTTGATCGCCAGACCAACCGTATAGGCCGCCAGCGGACAGCCATAGACCACGCCATCGACTTCCACCTGCCCGCGGGCCGAATCGGTCAGATTGCTGACATCGACCTTGCCGGTCAGATCGATGAACGGCAGATCGCCGCCCTCCTGGACCCGTACGATGATATTGCCCTCGAGATCGCCGAAGATATCGGAGGTCTCGCCACCCTGAATCGCCGTCTGGATCTTGGCGCCGTACTGATCGCCCGGTGTGGTCGAGAAATCGACCTCGATCCCCGGCACCGCCGCCTGGAAGGCGTCGAGCAGGGCCTGCATCGGCTCGGCCCATTCGGGGTGATTGCCCCACATGGTGACGGTGACCGAATCCTGCGCACCGGTATTGTGGATCGTGAAGCCGATGGGCGACATCGCCCCGGCCAGCGCCAGCGCGCCGCCCGCTTTCAACACCTGACGGCGTCCGGTGCGCCGCTCGCTCGACGAAGAGATCTGTGACACGAGGTACCTCCTGCGGTATGACTGCAACTCGATGTGCCGCTGTTGGGCCTGCTGTGGCCCTGCCGATTGTTACCGCAACATTGTGAACGATTGACAGCCAGAGTCAAGATGGGCTAGCTTGTCCGCATACGTGACACGACTGTGCGAAATGTTCACACAGCGAACGTTTGGACAAGAGGTTTCGATGATGCAACCGCTGTCAGATTCGCTCCAAAGTGTAGAACGCGCGCTCCGGGTTGTGGAAGTTCTGGTGCACGAGGCCCGGCCCATGAGCGTACGCGAGATCAGCGAGCAGATCGGCATCAATCGCACCACCGCGCATCGGCTTGTCGCCACCCTCTGCGCTTCTGGCTGGGCCGAGCGCGCGCCGGACGGCCGCTTTCAGCTCTCGGTCAAATTTCTCGCCATCGGCCATGTCGTCAACGAGCAGCGGCACTTTCTGGACGAGATCCGCCCGGATCTGATGCACCTGTCGCAGCTCACCCGGGAAACCGTCCATGCCGGGGTGCTGGATGGCTACGAGATCCTGCACGTCGACAAAATCGAGTCGCTGGAGCGCGTCGGCGTCTCCTCCCGTATCGGCACCCGCGGGGTGGTGCATAGCACCAGTCTCGGGATGGCCATCATGGCCGCGCAGGATGATGAGACCGTCGCGCGCTATATCGCCGGTGCCTGTATTCAGGCGGCGCCCCTCGGCTTGGCCGACCCGGATCGTTTCCTGCGCCGAATCGAGGATGCGCGGGAGCGCGGCTTCAGCATGGACGATGAAGACGACTCGGTCGGCGTGCGCTGCATCGGGGTGGCGGTTCGCGGCCCGGATGCCCATCCCCTCTTTGCCATCAGCATCACCGGGCCATCGCCGCGCTTCACCCGCGAGGCCGCCCTGCGCTACGGACCGGAGCTGGTCGCCACCGGCGACCGCCTGTCCGAGCGCTTCGGTTTTCCCTTTGTGTCCGAACGACCCCATGTCGCCTGAACGGCGAAGGAGATCATGATGCCCGCAACCGGCGATCGAACCGATGAGCTGATCGAGACCATCCGCACCAAGCTCTACACCGCCGTGGTGTCCGACGTGCTCGACCGGCATGGGTATCTGGAACAGGCGATGGATGCCCGCATCCGGCCGATCGAACCGGGGATGCGCGTGATCGGCCGGGCGCATACCGTCCTCAGCGCCGATGTCTACCAGCGCCCCGCCAATCCCTACGAGAACGAGATCGCCGCCATCGATGCCGTTACGCCGGGAAGCTGCGTAGTTGCCAGCACCAATCAGTCGACCCGCACCTGCTATTGGGGGGAGCTGCTGTCCACCGCCACTCGCGCTCGCGGCGGCACCGGCTGCATCATCGACGGCTATACCCGCGATGCGCGGCCCATCATCGAAATGGGCTTTCCAGTCTTCTCCACCGGATTCAAACCGGTCGATTCCTCCAGCCGCTCGACCGTGGTCGATTTCGATGTCCCAATCGAATGCGGCGGCGTGAAGGTCCGCCCCGGCGATGTCGTCTTCGGCGATATCGACGGCATCGTCGTCATCCCGATCGAGATCCTGCCCGATGTCGTCGACGAAGCCGCCGAAAAGGTCGAATCCGAAAACCTCACCCGCGACATGCTGCGGCAGGGTCACCTCCTCCGTGAGGTCTACGACAAATACGGTGTGCTGTAAACAAGGCCCCGCCGGGTCGTAGCCGAGGGCGTCTCTGCCCTCTCGTCGTA
>DASTFJ010000330.1:0-7429 GCA_035708745.1 Thermomicrobiales bacterium
GGGAGGTCGATATGGGGAGCGGTCGCCAGGTCGTCGAAGAGGTGGTGGCCCAGCTCGACCCAGAAGGTGTCGGGGAAGGCGGGGTCGTCCGGACCGGGCCGGGCGGTGACGACGCCGGCGTCGGCCCACTGGCGCAGGAAGGCGTTGATGCGGATGCGGCTGGATTCGCCGAAGCCGGGAAGATCGCGCAGCCATTTGACCCGGTTTTCGAAGGCGGACTGGCGCTCGTCCGGGCTGAGGGACTCGTCCATGATCGTTTCGTAGCTTTCGAGATCGAGGACATCGTTGGGGACGCGGGCTGGCCAGAAGGCGGGGAGGTAGCCGTCGACATCGCGCTTGTAACGCGAGAGGCAGCTGCTGGTGTCGGTCTGCCAGGGAACGGCCATCCAGCGGGTCAGGTCACCCGGTCCACTGAAATAGAGTGGACCGTCTTCGGCGAGCGCGATCTTCGAGGTCATCTGCGGACCCCAATCGGGCTCGGCCCCGATCTGACGGCGTAACCGGAAGGGCGCGTCGTAGAGCAGGGATTGGCGCATGGGCCAGGTGAGCTCGCAGCCGGGATGGAAGGGGCCGCCGAGGCATTCGTCCAGGGTGGCGCGGTCGAGCGCGTCCGGTTGCTCGGCCAGGGGGAGATCTTCCAGGGTTGCGGGGAAGGTGAGCCCGGCGGACGGCCAGTCGGCCACGAAATCGCCTTCGGCCCATTGGGTGAGCCACTGATATTGGAGGGGTAGCACGGCCATCCATTGGCGCGGGTTGGTGGCGGGCAGATCGACGCCGTCCCCGTAGTAGGGCGGCAACGTGCCATATTCCATGCTGGTATAGGAGGGATCGCGGAAGCGCTCGAAGACCTGTTGGCGCAGCGTGGCCTGCGACTCCGATGGATCGGCGAGCATGCGGATGGTTTCCGGGGCGATGAAGTCGCTGGGGGAGCCCCATCCATAATCGCGGAAGAATCCGGCATTGACCCACTGGTTTTGCACAAGGCGTTCGAACAACGGGTAGATCATGCGGGTGAAGGAGGGGCGTTCGGGGCGCAGCTCCGGCTGCAGGGTGGTGGCGACCTCGAACATGACGTCGTACATCGTGACGACCGATTGGATACCGGGCGCGTAGTTCGGAGGGGCGACCACGACCCAGGCGCCGGTGACCGGGATCTCCCGCCCATCGATGGAGACGGTGGCCTCGACCGGGCCGTCGCTGGTGTCGTCGTGCCAGAGGTCGTTATTGGCGAAGGTGACGGCGATGGCGTTGGGAATGGCCGGGGCGGAGTGACCGTCGCCACCAAAGACGAGGAGACGGCCGGCATCGTCGGTGCGCAACTCGCCAAGGGGGACTTCGACACCGAGGAATTTTCCGCTATCGAAGCTGGCGGTAGGATCTGCGCCGCCGGGATTCGCATTGGCGCCGCTGACCGAGCGGCGGCCTGGGTCGATCCGCAACGAGCCGCGGTCGGTGATGGTCTGGTTACGACGGAGTGACGCGGTAGGCGGTGGCGCGGCTTGCAAAGGCGCGGCGGGGAGTCCTTTGGCCTGGGGGATGTCGAGGGCGATGTCGAAGTTGTACCAGGCAGCTTTGGTATTGGCGAGATGAACGGTCCATTCGATGTCGGCATCGTCCGCGGTGACTTCGGCGACGACTCGATCGTTGGAATCGAAGCCGTAGAGACGGAAGCGCGCGGCCTGCGGTTTGATCCGTCCGGAGGCGTCTTTGAATCCACCCGGCGGGAGGGGATGGGGTCCGGGTGTTTCCGGTCCGAGGAACCAGTCACTCGGGCTGTTGCCGACCCGAGCGATGCCGAAGGCCGGGTGAATGACGATCCGCTCGATCTGGCTGAGGTCGGCCTCGGGTTGGGCGGCAGCCGGCATGCGTTGAACGACGGCTGGCGGGATCGCCATCGCACCAAGACCGAAGGCGCCGTATTTGAGCAGCTGGCGGCGGTTCATGTTCCGTCTCCTCCGGGATTCCCGGTCGATGCGGTCGAAGCGTGGCTTTGGAGCGTGTGTCCGGAAGATTGTCCCATCAAATCGTCAGCCCGTCGCGCCGAGGAAGCGCGACGGGCTGACGCCGAGTTGCTCGCCATTAGACGTGCCGCTGGGACTCATGCGATCGACGCCGATTCACCGGGAAATCGGCTTGGCGGACGGCCGACGAGAGAGATTCTTCCCTTCGGTCAGGATGACAAGGGAGAGGGTGTGGAATGGCAAAGGGCAAGGCATCCAGCAACAGCAGGACAGGGACGTCCAGCACGACACCCATGCGTCGAGCTTTGTCAGAACGCCCTAGTCAGGCGTCAGCTTGGTGGCTTCGGCGAGGGCTGATGAGAGGAAGATGGCGTAGTTCTCGTTGATGTGGAGGGCGTCGCGGTGGACGGTGAGGCCGCCGATGACCGCGGGGCAGCTTTCCTGGGTGCAGAACCAGGGGATGATGTCGATGTACTGCGCGCCGTGGGCTTCGGCGGTTTCCTGCTCGATCTGGTTGTGGGTGGCCAGCACGGCCTTGTCTACCGGTGTGTTGCAAGCTGAAACGTCGCCCGCGTGCTCGGTCAGGCAGTCGATGCCGGGTTGGGCGGGGTAGGCCATATCGCCGATCACGACCACCCGGCCGGCGTGGGGAGTGACCGCGTTCAGGGTCGCGCCCAGACCGTCGCGCCAGGCGTCGTCCAGACCGTCCTGGGTTGGGTCGCCGCCATCCGCCAGGTGGATGCCCTTGCCCGCGCTGGTGACCAGGAGGACGTCCGGATCGAGCTTGGCGATCTGCCCGACGGCCCAGTCGCGCCATTCGTCGCATTCGGCGTATTCCCGCCCGAGGGAGTTGGACCAGATCTGCAAATCGGGCGCGACGCAGCCCGGTTTGGTGAGCTGAATGACCTTCCAGTCGTTTTCGTGGCCGATGCGGTCGAGCGCGGGGATCCACATGGCGGCGTGCGAGTCTCCGAACATGACGACGGTGCGGTCCGCATCGGGGTTGCCGAATTCGCAGAGCGTGGAGGTCGTGTCCCGGCGGGTGACGTCGCATTTGTCGCTGTACGCCTCGTTGGTCACCCGTTGCGGTTGCTCGGGCCACTCGGTGACATCGACGCCAGCCGCCACCGCGCGCAGCACGCCCGGCGTCGAGGGGACTTCGATGGCGATCTGGGCGTCGGTCTTCTCCTCGGGAAGCTGGTGTGTGTCCATCATCGCCGAGGCGGTGCCGAACGATGCCGCCACCAACGCTACGCCCAGGCCGACACTGACGAACGCCGGACGCGTTCGCAACGACTTCGCGCTACGGATCGGGTCCTCGAGCACCGAGAAGGTCACCGATGCGATTGCGATCGCGGGCACGTAGAGGAGGAGGTTTTCCTGCACGCTCAGCTCCCGGCCGGCGTAGCCGGCGGCCAGCAGGATCACCGGCCAATGCCAGAGGTAGATGCCGTAGGAGATTTTGCCGGTCCATTGCATTGGCGATTGTTTGAGGAAGACTTCAGCGCCACCTCCGGGGGCGATCGACCCGCCGGCGACGGCCAGCAGGGCTCCCGCGACCGGGATCGCGACCGCCGCGCCGGGGAAGACGGTGTGCGCGTCGAAGGTCACTGCCGCCCAGAGGATGACCGCTATCCCGGTCCAGCTCGCTATCACACCGACTGGGCGCGGTATCTTCAGCAGCCAGGGGGCGATCACGGCCAGCATGGCTCCCGCGGCCAGCTCCGAGGCGCGCGGCAGGGGAGAGAAATACGCCGTCGTCCGGTCTACCGACGTGAGCTGCACCGAATAGGCGAACGAGGCGGCAATGATCACGGTGAGCGCCACCCCGAGCTTGAGGCGAATCGAGATGCCTTTTGCCACCGAGGCCAGCAGCAGAATCAGCAACGGCCAAACGAAATAGAACTGCTCTTCGACCGCCAGTGACCAGAAGTGCTGCAGGGGGGAGGGTTCCTGTTGGGCGCCGAGATAATCGGTGCCCTGCTGGATGAAGCGAAAGTTGCTGGCGAAGAGGGCGGCCCAGCGGGCGTCCTCGGCGACGCGATTGGCGCGCAGCTGGCCGAACACCTCGTAGCTCAGGACGACGGTGATGATGAGCACGAAGGTCGCCGCCGGCAGCAGGCGGCGCGCGCGGCGGGCGTAGAAGCGCTGAATGGAGATACCGCCGGTTTCGCGCACTTCCTTCAAGAGAAGGCCAGTGATCAGAAATCCAGAGAGGACGAAGAACACATCGACGCCGACGTATCCGCCGCTGAACTGCGTCATGCCGGCATGGTCGAGCAGCACGAGGAGGACGGCGATGGCGCGCAGCCCTTCGATATCGGGACGAAATGCGCGGTTGCGATCTGGGGACGCGGCGGCGGACGGCGCAGGCATAACCATGGGCAGAGGCATCACTCGGAGGCAGATTTGACGGACCGGCGCAGCGGTCCTTGGCGATGAGTCGACCCGGCGGCGTGGCGCCGGGTTGAGGAGGATGCGCGTGGGCGATGCCGTCGTTGGCTGGCCCTCGGAGGCGCGATGGGCTCTCACGGAGCCACGGACCGGCGCTCTGCAAAGCACCGGCACTCCCGGAGACCAAGCGTACCAAACCGTCCTGAACAGCAACGAAAATGGGCAGCCCCTGGCGGAATGCGCACCGAGCACGGCCGGATGCGGGGAACGCGACGTTGGGCGGATTCCAGACGCCGGCGGCTGGCGGCGCGCCCCGAAACGACGCCCGGATCGGTTCGCTGCCCAGGCAGACAGGCGGCCCGTTCAGGCGGCGGAGCAAATCGCTAAGATGCGCAATAGATTCGACGAATCGAATGTGCAGGATTTCGAGCCCATCCAGAAAGGGGCGAGCAGCGCATGGACGACGATGAACGGCAGGGGCACGCCGAACGGCAAGACGATCCCACCCGCCTCCTTGCGCTCAGTGATGGGGTGTTCGCCATCATTCTCACCTTGCTCGTGCTGGAAATTCGCGTTCCCGAGCTGAGCGGCGATCAGGGGCTCGAAGATGCGTTCCATGAGATCCGGCCCTCGTTCGTCGCCTTCCTCATCAGTTTTGTGGTGGTGGCGAATGCCTGGGCCCGCCACCGTGACTTGTTTGCCCTGATCCGCCGAACCGATCGGGTGCTGGTCTGGCTCAATCTTCTCTATCTGCTCCCGCTTGCCATTCTTCCGTTCGGCACGTCCTTGCTGGCTCGTTATCAGCGCGATCCCGTGGCGCTGGAGCTCTACGGTTTCCTGCTGGTGGCGATCGCGCTGGCGCGGCTGGGGGTCTGGGGATACGCGACCGGCCGGCCGCATTTGCTGTATGCCCCGGTGGAAGAACGCTCTCGCTGGAATCGCGCGGCCATTGTGACGATACCCACGCTGGCCTATGCCGTCGCCATAGCTCTGGCGGACAGGGCGCCGAATGTCAGCCTTGCCATTTATGCTCTCACGCCGGTCATCTATTTCGTTGCCATCACCGTGACGCGACGGACCGCGGCGCCAGGATCGGCGGAGCAGAATTTGACGTGAGTGCGATGGAGACCGCGTGGAAATGGACGTGTGAGACAAACTCCCGTCGCGGTGGCAGATCGCTTCCAGTGGCCGTCGACCAAGGGGTCGTCCAGGAGGAATCGAGGTGTAGAATCGAGTTCTAATCCCACACGGGCCGCGCGGCCCGACAAGGTAGGAGGGACGCTATGGACCCGGCCCGCTTCGACCGTCTCAGCAAACTGTTCGCCACCCGGCGGAGTCGCCGCCAGGCGCTCGTCGCCGGCGGGACCGGACTCGCGGCCACCGGGCTGCTGGGTGGCATCCGCCCCGCTGCCGCGCAGGACGCTACCCCGGCCGCCACGCCGGCGCCCTTCCCCAGCGATCCCCACCCTAGCGCGGATAGCGCCTTTACGCATCCGGAATACCTCTTCGTGCAGCCCTTCGACGCGGGCACCTGGGCGCCAAAGCCAGGCCAGGAGGGGACTTTTATTCTCACCCTTACTGGCGCCGCGGCGAATACCACCTATTTCTCCGACCGGCCCGAGCGCGATGCCGGACTGGCGCCGACCCAGCCGTTCCTGGAGGGACTCGGCTTCACTCCCGAGAACCCACCCAATGCCGCCATCGTGGCCCAGACCGACAACGGCGAGCAGGACGTGCTGGTGGTGCAACTCTTCGATCCGGTCTACGACGCGGCGGCGGCCACGCTGGTGTATGACGCCCGCGTAGTGGCCGATTACGGCGGACGGGGGCTGGCGCACCTTGCCCAACAGCAAACCGATTACGAGCTGGCGGCATCGTTCGGCGAGGGGAGTCTGTTCATCGACGATTGCCCCGACAGCACCGATAACTGCTTCAATAGCTGCGTCAATGAGGGCACCGTCGCAGGAGGGAACTGCTGGGATGGTTCGAACTGGACCTGCAATCCCTGCGGTAGCTACAGCGGCTCGTGCAACCAGCAGCTTTCGGGCTGTAATGGAAATGCCTGCGAGGACGACATCCAGCTTTGCGGTTCGTACGGATGCTGCGGGGGTGAGTGTTGCGTGAACGAGGGGGTGATGACCTGCCCCTGCTGAGCGGCGACTGGACAGGATCCGCTGACCGATTCCATTTCCTGGCGGCGGATGGCACGCTGCCTGGACGGTTCGCGTTCCTCGTTGGTCACTGGTGAGAGCGGTGACCTGGATGCCCTGGACCTCGAGCCGGGGCATCCAGGGGCTGATCGCGTCTACTTCTCGGCGAGCCGCTTGAGAGCCTCAAGCGCCTTCGGCCACCCCTCATCGAACATCGATGCCCATTCTGGAGCGGTGGTAATTGCGACATCGAGTTTGGTCGAACCGTTTTCGCCCGTGAAGGTATAGGCTTCGGTGGTGCCGATCCACCCCTTGGCCATATCGCTCTCGCGATCCTCGCTGCCATCCTCGAGCAGGACGGCGACGTGTTCGGCAACGACACGCGCATACGGTTCGAGCTCGGTAATCTCGGCAAGCGTCCCCCCGCCACCATCAGCACCGGTGAAACGGATTTGCGATCCCTGCTTCCATTCACCGTGATAGCTCGATCCCGGCCACGATACGGAGACCCATTGGACGTAGGTCTCCTTGGCGAGCATCGTGTCCCATACCTTTTGCGGTGGTGCGTCGATCGAAATTCCGTACTGCAACGTTTTCATGGACGTCCTCCTGATGCCGGTCGTACAAGCTGTACACACGCTTGTCGACCTGACTGGTGGTTTTTCGACACTGGAGCCCGAGACGAGGGTATGCGGTCGAATGTGGTTTCGGGTGCATTCGCGCAATCGATACGTGCGATCCTCAGGGAGCGATTTCGACGGAGTGTTTACCGACCGGCTCGTTCTCAGACGCTCAGGGCCGCAGGTCGAATGAAGGAGCAGGGGAGAATCAGATGTTTGCGGTGCTGTTCGAGGTGAATCCGAGAGGGGACCAGTGGGAAGCGTATCTCGAGTTTGCCAGGATGTTGCGTCCTGAGCTGGAGCG
>DASTFJ010000331.1:0-12948 GCA_035708745.1 Thermomicrobiales bacterium
CCGCTTGCTGGCGCCCGTGCCGGTGGCTAGTGGCACGCCATGGAAACGAACCTCGACTTCGAAGATGCGCTGGTGCGCCGGTCCTACCATAGAAATCGTGTGATAGCTGGGGGCGCTCTGATGGCGGTTCTGGGTCAGCTCCTGCAGCTGCCCCTTGGGATTGGCATATTTCACCCCGGCCAGGACCCGATCGACATCGCGATCGAGCAGATCGTGGATGAACTTGACGACATAGTCGACCCCCTGGTCGATCACGATCGCCCCGATCATCGCCTCGAAGGCGCCGGCCAGCAAGCGGTCCTTGCCGCCCTCGGCGATGCGCTCGCTTTGGGCGAGGTACAGGTAATCCTCGAGTTTCAGCTCCCGCGCCCAGGCAGTCAGCTGCTCGGCCCGCACCAATGCGCTGCGGCGGCGGGTGAGGGTGCCCTCGGTGGCATCGGGAAAGCGGTGATAGAGATATTCGGCCACCACCGCGCCGAGGATGGCATCGCCATAGAACTCCAACCGCTCGTTCGAGGTGGTGGCTGGCCCGTCGCGCTCGTCGCGCCAGCGGTCGGCGGCGGCAGAACGGTGGGTCAGCGCGGTGCGAAAGAGCTCTGCGTCGTTGGCATGGATATCCATCGCCTGCAGAAAGCGCGTAACGTTGGTCTGTGGCGTGCTCGAACGCTTCGACCGGCGGGCTCGTTTGGGTTTTACGTCAACGGTTGGCATCGAACGGAGGTGTCCAGCATACGTGCAAGCGTGCCGGGGGCACTATGCACCTCCCGGCGGGGCGAGGGCAAGCGCCATTCTGAATCATGCACCGTTCGAAACGCACGCATCCTCCAGGCATGAGGGGCAGCCGGTCCGATCGCGTATACACTAAAATACGTTCGGGAGTGAAATCCTTTCAGGCGCACAATGAAATCCTGACCCGCTCTGAGTCATGCTCCCGGCGCAGCGGCGCCACAATCAACGGACGCTTGTCGTTCAATCGGAGTTTGCCGTTCGCACTGGCGACGGCTCGCAGACACAGAAGGAGCTCTCGGTATGTACCGTCCCCCCGCGAATGGATTGGCAACCCAGCTGGCCGCATCGAACCTGTCTCGCCGCAGCCTCTTCAAGGGCGCAGCCGCGGGCGCCGGTGCGCTGGCAGCGGGCAGCAGTCTCCCCGCGCTGACCGCCGCCCAGGAGGGCAGCGTCGCCATCTTTGCCTCGACCGTCGATATCCCGAATATCGATCCGGCGATCGGGCACGATGGCGCAATCTCGACAACGCAAAAGCATCTCTACGATACGCTCTATCGTCATCATGGCAATCCAGCCGAGCTCATCCCCTGGCTGGCAACCGGTCACACGGTAAGCGACGACGCGAAAACCTGGACCTTCACCCTCGATCCGAATGCCACCTTCAAGGACGGCTCACCGGTGACGGCAGACGCGGTTGTCTATTCCACCCAGCGCATCATCGATCTCAACCAGGGCGTCGCCTGGATGTTCGCCGGCATTCTCGACAAGGATGGCGTAACCGCGGTCGATCCGCAGACGGTGCAATTTGCGCTTGCGACCCCGTTTGCGCCCTTCCTCCATGCAACCACCTGGATCTTCGTGCTGAATCCAGCCGAGGTGAAGACCAACGAAAAAGACGGCGATCAGGGTCAGGAATGGCTGGTCAGCAACTCGGCTGGTTCGGGACCGTTCACCATCGCGCGCTGGGAACCCGGGAATCTCTACGAGTTCACCGCCGATCCGGACTATTGGAAAGGCTGGGAGTCGCCGCATGTCGACGGCTACATTCACCAGGTCAGCGCCGAATCGTCGACCAAGCGCATCGCCCTGCAAAACGGCGATATCCAGATGGCCGAATGGCTCTCCCCGCAGGACAAGACCATCCTCGCCAAGGCCTCCGGCGTGGTCGTGCCGATGGACCCGAGCATCTCCACCTACACGATCAAGCTGAACAACAAGGTCGGCCCGACCTCGGATGTGAACGTCCGCCGCGCCATGTCGTATGCGTTCGACTACGACGCGATGATCGATATTCTGGGCGGCTTCGGCACGCGCATCGCCGGCCCACTCTCGACCGCGCTCGCGGGTGCACGGCAGGATCCTGCCTACCAAACCGATCTCGACAAGGCGAAAGAAGAACTGGCGAAATCGGCTGATTATGCCGACGGGTTCGAAATCGACTTCGTTTATGTGACGGGGCTGGATGAAGAGCGGCAGACCGGCCAGATCCTGGCCGATCAGCTCAAGGACCTGAACATCACCGTCAATGTGGTGGGGATGGAATGGGCCAACGCGGTTGCGCTCTTCGCCGACCCCGAAACCTCCCCGGCGATGTTCCCGATCTACTCCGGTTCCGACTACCCAGATCCGGACAACTACCTCTGGCAGTCGTTCCACAGCTCCTCGGCGGGCACCTGGACCGGCGCCGACCATTATGCCAATCCGGATGTGGACGCCCTGCTGGAGCAGGCTCGGGCCGCGACCGACGAAGCTACCCGCACCGATCTTTACGATCAGGTGCAGGGAATCGTCATCGACGAGGCGGTCGAGATCTATCTGACCAGCCCGATCGAAGCCTTCCCCCACCGCGAAGAGCTGGTTGGCTACCAGTACACCCCGGTGATGGGCTCCAACGTCTGGTGGTACGAGATCTCGATCGGCTAGGCCGCTTATCGACAAAGGTCCTGAGCCCTGGGTCCTGGGGCCTGAGACATACGAACTGCTGCGTTTCGATTCCCGGAAACAGCTCGTTCGAACGTCTCAGGGCTCAGGGCTCAGGACCCAGGGCATTTTTTCGAGCACGCCCCAATTCCTGACATCTATCCCCTCATACGGAGGCGATTCCGGCAATTATGGGCCGAGGACGATTTCTCATCTGGAGACTGGTGCTGCTGATCCCGACGGTGATCGGCCTCACCATCCTGACCTTCATCATTTCCCGCGTGGTGCCCGCCGATCCCGCCAAGCTGGCGGCCGGACCGCGCGCCACCCCGGAAATGGTCGAGACCATCCGTGAGAAATACGGGCTCAACGATTCCCTCGTACAGCAGTATTTCGATTACGTGCGCGGGTTGCTGCACGGTGACTTCGGCGAATCCATCCTCACCCAGCACAAAGTCTCATCCGACCTGGCCGAGCGCTTCCCGGCCACGTTGGAGCTGGTGCTGGCGGCGATGTTTCTGGCAGTGGCGATCGGTGTGC
Source organism: Thermomicrobiales bacterium (assembly GCA_035708745.1). Lineage (GTDB taxonomy): Bacteria > Chloroflexota > Chloroflexia > Thermomicrobiales > UBA6265 > JAMLHN01. The sequence goes on from DASTFJ010000331.1 coordinate 3,190, forward strand.
CGCTGGGCGTGCTTTCCGCGATCTACCAGAATCGCTGGCCCGACCAGATCGCGCGGCTCTTCGCGGTATCGTTCGTCAGTATTCCGGTCTTCTGGTTCGCCATCATCCTGCAGCTTGCGCTCGCTAGTCGCTGGGGCATCGTCCCCCTGGGCCGGCGCTACCCCACCCGCGAGACTCCACCCGACGGTCCCACCGGGCTCTTTCTGGTCGACTCCCTGTGGCACGGAGACTGGCACGCCTTCCTCACCTCGGCGCATCACCTGATTTTGCCGGCCCTGGTTCTCTCAGTGGCGCCCCTGGCGATCATCATGCGCACCCTGCGCGGCGATGTGCTGGAAGTGATGGGACAGGACTTCGTGCGGACCACCCGCGCCAAGGGTCTGGCGAACCGCGCGGTGATCCGGCATCACGTGCTGAAAAACGCCTTCATTCCCAGCCTGACCATGATCGGCTTGACCTTTGGCTGGACGCTGGGCGGCACTGTGCTGGTGGAAGCGGTGTTCGACTGGCCGGGCATCGGGAAATACGCGGTCGATGCCGCGGTGCGGCTCGATTTCGAACCGATCATGGGCGTCACGATCGTGGTCGGCGTCGCGTTCGTGGTGATCAATCTGATCGTCGACCTGCTCTACGGATTCCTCGATCCACGAATCGAGTACTGATCGATGGAAGATGTGAGCAACGGTGTTCGAATGAGTCAAGTGTCCAGAGTCAAGCGTCAAGTGCAGTCGATTGCTGGACCCTTGACGCTTGACTCTGGACCTCGTTTCCGCAGAAGCGAGCGTCACCGTGGCTGCTGAAGCAAGCATTCTCACGACCGGTAACGAGATCCTTTCCGGCGCGGGCGCCGGACCACGCGGGAATACGCGGCGCGGCCTGCGCCGCTTCCGGCGCAACCGGCTGGGGATGGCCGGGCTCGTCATCATCCTCGCGCTGGTGGCGATCGCCATCTTCGCTCCCTGGATCGCGCCCTATCCCGATGATGCGACCGGCGCGGTGCATGTCACTGATGCGCTGCTGCCGCCGAGCTGGAGCCATCTGTTCGGTACCGACGATCTCGGGGCCGATGTCTTCTCCCGGGTTCTGTTCGGCGCGCGCTATTCGCTGGCGGTCGGCTTGGCGGTGGTCGGCATTGCCGCGCTCATCGGGGTGCCGCTGGGGGCGCTGGCTGGCTATTTCGGCGGCTATGTCAACCAGATCATCATGCGTATCACCGATATCTTCCTGACCATCCCGGGCATCGTGCTGGCGCTGGCGATCGGCGCTGCGCTCGGGCCGGGATTGTTCAATGCCACCATCGCGCTGTCGCTGGTCTGGTGGCCCGGATTCTGCCGCCTGGTACAGGGGCAGGTGCTGGCGCTGCGGCAGCAAACCTTCGTCGACGCCGCCCATGTTGTCGGCGCGCCACAGGGTCGCATCGTCTTCCGGCATATCCTGCCCAACACTCTCACCCCGGTGCTGGTCAAGATTTCGATGGACATCGGCTTCGCCATGTTGAGCGCCGCCGGTTTGAGCTTCATCGGCATCGGCGCGCAACCACCCACACCGGAATGGGGCGCCATGGTCAGTCTCGGCCGGCTCTACATGCCCGATTGGTGGTGGGTCGCCACCTTCCCGGGACTCGCGATCTTCCTGGCCGTCTTCGCCTTCAACATGCTCGGCGACGGCATGCGCGACGCCCTCGATCCGAGAGCGCAGGGATAGAGTGACGGGTCCGGAGTCCGGGGTCCGGAGTTCTGAGAAAAAGACGCATCTACTCCGGGCTCCGGACCCCGGACCCAGGGCCAAATGAAAGGGCGTTCGTGACGGAAACAACGACATATCGCGTCGGGATCGATATCGGCGGAACCTTCACCGATGTGGTGCTGCTCGATTCGGAAACTCAGGAGATTACCTTCGCCAAAGCGCCGACCACGCCGGCCGATCGAGCGATCGGCTTTTTCGACGGACTGCATCTGGTGCAGGACGCCAGCGGCGCGCGGAACGCCCAGGTCACCGAGATCGTCCATGGCAGCACGGTGGCGACCAATGCCGTGCTGGAGCAAAAAGGCAGCCGCCTCGGGTTGATCACCACCCAGGGATTCCGCGATATCCTGCAGATCGGCCGCGCCTATATCCCGGGCATCTTCACCAATTATCTGCGTTACAAGAAACCCGATCCCCTCGTGCCGCTGGAGCGGGTGCGGGAAGCGCCGGAGCGCATGTCGGTCGATGGGCGCATCCTGCGCCCGCTGGACGAAGCCGCCGTGCGCACCGCCATCCAGGAATTGCTCGATGACGAGATCGAGGCGCTGGCCATCTGCCTGTTGCACAGCTATGTCAACCCGGCGCATGAGATCCGCATCGAGGAGATCGCCCACGAACTGTCGCCCGGACTCTTCATCTCACGCTCCTCGGCCACCTTGCCGGAATACCGCGAATTCGAACGCACGGTTACGACCGTGCTGAATGCCTATGTCATGCCGGCGGTCGACCGCTATCTCGGTTCGATCACCAACGGCCTGCACGATCAGAACTATCCGGCCTCGCTGGCAATCGTCCGCTCCGACGCCGGCATCATGAGCATCGGCGCCGCGATCGAACGCCCGGTCAATACCGTCCTGTCCGGACCGGCCGGCGGAGTCAAAGGCGCCAGCGTCATCGCCGCGGCGGCCGGACATCCCAACATCGTTTCGATGGACATGGGCGGCACCAGCACCGATGTCTGCCTGAGCACCGCCGGCGAACCGCGCCTCTCCACCGACGCCTGGGTGTCCCATTTCCCGATTCGGGTGCCCATCATAGATATCACCACCATCGGCGCGGGCGGCGGCTCCATCGCGCAAGTGGCGCCCTCGGGCGCATTGCGGGTCGGACCGGAAAGCGCCGGCGCCGATCCGGGTCCGGCCTGCTACGGTCGCGGCGGAACCCGTCCGACCGTGACCGATGCCAATCTCGTGCTCGGCCGCCTGCCCCGTGAGTTGGCTGGCGGCGGGGTGGTGCTCGATCTGGACGCCGCCCGGCGGGCAGTCGAGGAAGCAGTGGCGAAGCCACTCCACCTCACCGTCGAGCAGGCCGCCGAAGGGATCATCCGCATCGTCGATGAAAACATGCTCGGCGCCTTGCGCGTCGTCAGCGTGGCGCGTGGAATGGATCCGCGCGAGCTGACCCTGGTGCCCTTCGGCGGGGCCGGTCCGGTCCACGGGTGCCAAATGGCGCGCCTGGCCGGGATTTCCACCGTGCTGGTTCCCGCCGCGCCGGGGGTGCTCTCGGCGATGGGCTTTCTACTCGCCGATGTGCGCCAGGTTTTCTCCAAAACCATGGTCGGCGTGATCGGCCAGCTCGATCTGGAACGGTACAACCAGGAAATCGCTACCCTGATGACCGGCGCCACCGGCTGGCTCGAGCAAGAGGAGATTCCCGAGGCCGACCGCGCCATCGAAGTCACTGTCGATCTGCGCTACAAGGGGCAGGCGTATGAGCTCCCCATCCACGCGGCCATTCCGCTCACCGCCGAATCGCTGGACACGGCGCGATCTGCCTTCGATGTCGAGCACAAACGGCGCTACGGATACGACCAACCCTTTACTGATGTCGAAATCGTCACCCTGCGCGTGACCGCCATCGGTATCCTGCCCACCCCCGAGCTGCAACGGCACGAAGCCGAAGGACCGGACGCCGGCCACGCGATCGCCTCTCGAACGCAGGTCTTTTTCGATGGCGCCTGGGTGGATACCGACGTCTACGAGCGCACGCTGCTTCGCGCCGGCAACCGGTTCACCGGCCCGGCGCTGGTGCGGCAGGACGACTGCACCAGCGTCATCCATCCCGGCCAGGCCGTGCGGGTCGATGACTTGCTCAATCTGATCGTCACCAACGAGGAGGAGGCCAACTAATGGCAACCGATCCGATTACCGTCCAGGTCATCGCCAATGCCATCAAGGCGCTGATCTACGAGATGGACGCGGCCATCGAGCGCACCTCGATGTCGGTCATCATCCGCGAGCAGCACGACTTCGGCATGTCGCTGATCGACGAGCGCGGTTGGGTGATCTCCGGCACCACCTTCACCGGCGGTTCGCTGGCCGAATACGCCGCCGCGAACCCGGTCTACCCCGGCGATGTGATCCTCTTCAACGATCCCTATATCTCCCACGGTGAGATCTCCCACCTGGGCGACACGATGATTGCGGTGCCGATCTTCTGGGACGAGAAGATCATTGCCTGGGGGATCGCCTGGGGGCACCACATGGATATGGGGGCCGACGCGCCCGCCTCCATGCCGACCCAGGCCAGCGAGATCTATCACGAGGGGCTGCAAATCCCACCGGTCAAGCTCTATGTCAAAGGTGAGCTGCAACGCGATCTCCTCGCGATCATCGCCCGCAACTCCCGCACCCCGGACATGATGACCGGCGACCTGCTCGCCCTCTCCTCCGCCGGCAAGATCGCGGAAAAACGGGTGCACGAGCTCTGCGAGAAGTTCAGCGGCGAAGCCGTGCTGGAAACCTTCGCGATTCTCTTCCAGCGCGCGCATGACACCATGGCGAAGCTGATCCAGCTCCTCCCCGAGGAGCCGATCGTCTTCGAGGATTACATGGACAACGACGGGCTGAACGATGTTTCGCTGACCATCAAAGCGACCATCACCCGCAAGGGCGACCGCGTGACCATCGATTACACCGGAACCTCACCCCAGTGCGAAGGACCGGTCAACTACCCGGTCAATCCCAGTCTCGAAAAGATGGGGCTGTACAACATGCTTCGCCTGGCGGCCGGAGACCGCGTGGCGATCGACCCGGAGCTCGATCCGAATCAGGGCGTGGAGGATCTGGTCGATGTCATCATCCCGGAAGGGAGCTTTATCAGCCCGGAATACCCGGCCCCGGTGAGTCTGCGGCATCTCTCCCTCGGGCGGGTCGACGAGGTCATCCAGGGGTGCCTGGCGCAGGTCTTCCCCGAGGTCGTGCCCGCCACCCATAACGGCAGCCTGAACTGCTACAGCATGCTCGGCCGCGGCCGGGACGCCAAGGATCGCTGGCTCTGCTTCGAGGTGATGGCAGCCGGTAGCGGCGGCCGCGCTGCCATCGATGGGATCGACGCTTTTTCCTGGAATACCCGGCTCAAGAACGCCCCGGCTGAGTTCGTCGAGACGGTCTATCCGGTCATGATCGAGCAATACTCGCTGCGGCCCGGCAGCGGCGGTCCCGGTAAACACCGGGGAGGTTATGGATTGATCCGCGCGATCCGCGCGTTGCGTCCCGCCAAGCTCTACTTCCTCGACGAACGTCACAAAACCCAACCCTGGGGACTCTACGGCGGTCGTGCCGCGCAACCGAACGATGCCTGGCTGGTGCGGGCAGACGGCGAGCTGATCAAGCTGCCATCGAAGTTCGACGATCTCAAGCTGGAACCCGGCGATATGTTCGTCATGCGCACCGGCGGCGGCGGTGGTTGGGGCGATCCCTTCGAGCGCGATCCAGCGCAGGTCCAGCGTGATGTGAAGGTCGGCTTGCTGACGGTCGATCAGGCGCGTGATCTTTATGGAGTCATCATCGACAGCGATACCCATGAGCTTGACGAAACCGCCACCACGCAATTGCGCAATAGCACCGAGCCGATCCTGGAATGGATCGACCGCGGCATGCCCGTCGACTCCCCAGCACCGGGGGAGTTCCGCCATGTTACGGAACGACCGTATCCCTGGCTGGTGGTCCCGGAGGCCCCCGCGGAAGGTTCATTGGCGTCTGCATAGCACGGCAAAAGACAGGGAGGTCCTGCACGACACCGCCGTTCCGGTTCAGCGTGGGTATCGTAGGGTAAAGAAAGGAACATGGGTATGAGTCGCTTGCTGTGTATCGCGCCGGTGAAGGTCGATGAGGGACCGATCGATTTTGGAGTGGACGGCGCGGCCCGCCCCGGAAACACAGTCGATGTGGTTGGCTTCACCCGGGGGACGCGCCATCTCGAATATCACTATTACGAGGCGCTGACCGTGCCCGATATCGTCCATACCGTACTGGAAGCCGAGCGGCAGGGGTACGACGCGGCGGTGATCGGCTGCTTTTACGATCTGGCCCTGCACGAGAGCCGCGAGATGGCGACCAACATCGTGGTGACCGCGCCGTGCGAGTCAGCGCTGTTGCTGGCGGCCAGTCTGGGATCGACCTTCTCCATCATCGTCGGCCGGCGGAAATGGATTCCGCAGATGAAGGCCAATGTGCATCACTACGGGTTCGGCGATCGGCTGGCCTCGTTCCGCACACTCGAATTCGGGGTGCTGGACTATCACAAAGACGAAGCCGAAACCGAGCGGCGCTTCATCGAAGCCGGTCGCAAAGCGATCGCGGAAGACGGCGCCGAGGTGATCGTGCTCGGCTGCACAGCCTCGTCCGGGTTCTACCAGAAGATGCAGGACGCGCTCGGCGTGCCGGTGATCGATTCAGCCATCGCGGCGTTCAAGCACGCCGAGCAGCTCATCGATATCCGCGACCGCTTCGGTTGGTCGACCTCGAAAATCGGCGGCTACGAAACCCCACCGGCCTATGAGATCGAAGAGTGGAATCTGCGCGAAGACTACGGCGCGGAGTCGATCTCTGATCGGTGGATATTCAGCAACGTGGCAGTGCCGTCCTAGCCACTCCAATTGGGGCCGGGATCGCATCACTCCGGTAGGGGCAACTCCCTGTGGTTGCCCTTCTCGCCCAGACGTTCGGTCGAGGTGTCGCGGCGTTGCCAACACATAATCGCTTATTGGTACGGCCGCTCGACTCATACGGGAGCCGGATGAATGGTGGGGAGTCGCCGGGAAAATCCCCCGCTCCGGCTTTCCCCCGTGCATGGGGAAGAGGGTTCTGCTCCCATGCAAGCGAATGGACGCATCCCTACCAAACCATCTGGATTCCGCATCAGACCAATCGCGTCCAGACCATGGGCGGCCATAGGGAGCCGCCTACCCTAGCTGCGCGATGAGGGGACAGTTACAGAAACGCTATTTTTGGAATGCAATTCCTACTGCGCGCTGGCGAGCGCGGCGTCCAGATCGATATTCGCGCCGGCCGCGACCTGACGGAGCTTGTCCCAGTTGATCGCGATGAAATAGGTGTACCCCGGCGGAGTCTCTTCCGAGCGCGACGACGCCAGTCCGTAGCTGACCAGATAGCGGATCAGCGCGTCGGCTTCCTTATTTTGGATCGGATCCTGATCGCTGAGCGCGATTTCGGCATTCCCGGCAGCCTGCGCCTTGGCGATGCCCGAGCGGAACGAGGACTCCAGCTGACCGGCCACGGCCTTCTCGCGGTCGAGCGCTTCCTGCTTGGCCTCGCTCAGATCGCCGCCCGATTCGGAGGCGTTTGCGTTCAGGTCGATATCGATCAGATCATCCTTCAAGGCAAACGCCTGGACGATGTGCTGATAGAGCTGGTCGAGACTACCGGCCATGCAAGGCTCCCATGATAATTGGCATCAGGCAGCCGCCAACATTTGGCGGCCGTCCGTGATCGACAGATTCAGGCGGACCCGTGAAGCAGATCCGTTCGATGATTATACGTTCGCTCCGGCGGTGGCCCACGAGCGCAGCCCCGTGCGCATCATCTGCTGGCCGGATGCGAGCGAAATCGCCCCACCCGGCTCCTCCGGATTGATGGAAACCACCGCCAACGCCACGACCTTTCCGGTGCCCATCACCCGCTCGATGAGGGCGTCGACCGTTTTGTCGTCCGGGCCATCCGGCTCGGCGGTGGGGTGATTTGGCTGGAAGGCGATGTCGAGGATGTCGGAATCGATATGCAGGTAGAGGTAATCGACCTTCTTGGCCAGCGCGTCGATGGCCGCGACGATCTCGTCCGGCTCGCCCTGCTCTCCAAAACGGGCGATGGTGACATCGGTCGAGCGGATGAGCGTTTCTTCGCGGTCGTCCAGATTGCGCACGTCGATCATCAGGATGCGGTCGGTCGGCATCGGGGACGAAATTCCCGCCTGCTCGCGCCAGTTCGGATAGCAAAGCCCGGCCACTACCGCCACCGGCATCCCACCCAGCATCTGGGAATAGCTGGTGCGCGGCGTATTGAAATCACCATGGGCATCCATCCAGATCAACCCGATACGCGCGGTCGGGCCATACGCCTGCTCCAGTCCGCCAACCATCCCCGGCAGATGACTGCAGGTGCCTCCAGCCAGAAACGGCTGGGCTCCCCGGGCAATGGCATCGGATACAGTACTGGCGATCTGCGCATTGAACGCGCCCAAACGCACGGTGGGATCGTCGCTGATCTCCCGCCCCACCGGTTCCGGATGGGTGATGCCGTCGATCTCGACCCCCAGCTCCGGCAACGACTCGAAGAACCCACCCGCCTCGATGATGCTGGCCGCGCCTCCTAACGCCGTAATGCGATTCCCGGGCTCATTCGACGCTTCGGTAACACTGGGAGCGATGACATGGATTTTGAGCATGGGTTGGATTCGGTCCTCCACGGTGAGTCGATCGGTTCGCTTGCGAGACGATGCCATATTCGAGGATCTCGGAGGATCAGTTATGCCGCTAGGGACGGTAGTAGTGCCCGTAGCCCTCGACGGTTTCGATGGGCAACCTGAAGATTGAAGCAACCTCGAGAAGATCGGGATCGTCTGGAAAAATCGGCTCAGGAGTTCCCGGCATTCCCGGAATATGACGAATTCGATTAGCAAAGATCGCCCAGCACTCCCAATCTTGATCGAGGCGGGTGGGTTCGTCGTCGAGAACCACGTCGAGATTCAGCGGCGGTCCCATTGGAGACCGATAGTTAGCAAGCGTTTCTCCAAAAGCTCCCTGGCGCCGGGTTGCACTATTAGATGACGCGAAATCGCCGGCTTTCATCGAGATCCGCGCGAGGATCGTCGAAGCGACCGGGAAGCCTGCCGTTTGCATCAGCGCCGGCCCAATCTGCCGGATCGAATGGAGCGGTTTCGCGCCGGGCAACACGGTAAATTCCCGAAACCGGGGATTCTACTACCAGGAAATCAGCCATAGACGAAAAAGACGTGGGCGGCGATCATCGCGTCTTTGAGTTGGCCATTTCGAATCGCCTCGACAGGTGCAACGTCGTCGAGTTCCGGGTTCATACCAATAAACCAGGACTTGACGGTGCCGGCCGACTCCTGCGTTAGCAACAGCAACGCGATCTCATATGTGGTGCGCAAACGCTGCTCCACTTTGAAATCACGAATTTCTGTAACTTCGCCACTCGCCCAGCGAGTCACCGTTTTCCCGTCTTGCACTCCAGCGGCGTAGGCTGTCAAACGGCGTGACAGCACCTCCTGCAAGAAACGGGCGATATCGCTGATCGACGCAGCGGTTGCCTGGCGATGAATTCGTTGCGAGATGTTCCCGGTTTTGGATTCGAGCATGGATTTGCTCCTCGAAAAATGGAGGGCGTGCCCGTCGAATGTCCGCCCAATGTCCCTCCAAAGTCCACATTGACTCCATTATGGACCCAATGTCAACCGATCCCGACAAAATGTGGCGGCCATTCCATTCCTGCATGCTGCCTGCTACGCCACCAAGCCGGCCGCGATCTTCTCGGCCATGGCGATGGTGGGCAGATTCGTGTTGGCTCGGATGGTCGTCGGGAAGATGGAAGCGTCCACGACATACAGACCATCGAGCCCATGCACCTTGCCGTCCTGATCGACCACGGCCATAGGGTCGTCGGCCAGGCCCATCTTGCACGAGGTAGTGGGATGGTAATTGTGTTTGCTGATGGTCGGCAGCAAACAGGCAAGCTCGGCTCGGCTGGAGGCTGC